>NZ_VOHR01000137.1 GCF_009192725.1 Segeticoccus rhizosphaerae
CGCGCGCTCGCCCGCGACGGCGAGAGCTACCGGCCGCACTGGGACCGGTGGGCGAGGCAGGAGGAGTCCCTCTTCGCCCGGCACCGGCCCCGCGACCACGCCGACCTCGTGCTGGACACCACGTGACCGCGCCGGCCACGCGCCGCCCGCCGTGGCTCCTCGCGCTCGCCCTGGTGGCGGTGTCGATCAACCTGCGCGCGGTGATCGCCAGCGTGCCGCCGCTGGTCGACACGATCGAGGCCGACCTGCACCTGTCGAGTGCCTGGTCCGGTGCCCTCACCACCCTCCCGGTCCTGTGCATGGGGCTGTTCGCGCCGCTGGCTGCCCGACTCGGCCGACGGGTCGGCCCCGCCGGAGCCGTCCAGCTCGCGACGGTGGGCGTCGTCGTCGGCTGCCTCCTGCGCCTGGCCGGTGCCGAGATCTGGACGCTGTATGTCGGCACGTTCGTCGCCGGGGTCGGTATCGCCATCGCCGGCACGCTGCTGCCCAGCCTGGTCAAGGAGCTCTTCCCGCCACAGCGCGCGGGGCTGGTCACCGGGCTCTACATGCTCTCCATGATGGGTGGCGCCGCGCTGTCCTCCGCGCTCGCGGTCCCCTTCTCACACTGGCTCGGCTCGTGGGAGGCGTCACTGGCCTCGTGGTCGCTGCTCGGGCTGGTGGGCGCACTGGCCTGGCTGCCCGTCTCCGCCCGGGAGCGCACGCAGCGTGCCACCTTTGCTCCTCCGGACGATCCGCACCGCCTGCCGTGGCGTCACCTGACGGCGTGGGCGGTGGCGGCCTACCTGGGCGTGCAGTCGTGGCAGTTCTACTCCAGCCTGGCCTGGGTCGCGCCTTCCTACGTCGCCCACGGGTGGGCCCCCTCCCTGGCCGGTTACCTGCTCGCGGCCTTCACCCTGGCGCAGCTCGTCTCCGGTCTCGTCGGGCCGGTGCTCACCGACCGGGTGCGTGACCGCCGACTGCTGCTGCTGCCGGTCGGCCTGCTCGGGACGGTTGGCATGTCAGGCCTCGCCTTCGCCCCGGAGGCGGCACCCTGGGCGTGGGTCGTCATCCTGGGTCTGGGGCAGGGCGCGGCCTTCTCACTGGGCCTGGTGCTCCTGGTGGACTACGCCGAGACGCCTTCTGCCAGCGGTCGACTCGCGGCCATGTGCTTCTTCGTGAGTTACACGGTCGCTTCGTTCGGCCCGGCGACGATGGGCGCAGTGCGTGACGCCGCCAGTGGCTTCCACACCGTCTGGCTGGCCCTGCTGTGTCTGATGGCGGTGCAGCTGGGTCTGGCCCTGTTGCTGGGACCTCATCGAGACCGCATCGCCTGACCCCACCTTCGGGTTGACCTCAAGCGCACTTGACGTACGAGGCTTCTTTCGTAGGCAGCAACGAAGGAGGACCCACGATGCCCACTGCACTCATCACGGGCGGCTCGGCGGGGCTCGGGCACGCACTGACCACCGCGCTGGCCTCGGCCGGCTGGGACGTCGTCACCGATGGCCGCGACGCCCCACGACTGCGCGAGGCCACCCGTGCGCTCGGCCCCCGAGTCCGCGCGATCCCCGGCGACGTCACGGACCCGACACACCGCGAGGAGCTGGTCCGAGCGGCCACCGATCTGGGCCGGCTCGACCTGCTCGTCAACAACGCGAGCACCCTCGGTGCCACGCCGATGCCACCGGTCGCGGCGCTCGAGCTGGACGACCTGGACGGCGCCTGGTTGACCAACGTGGTCGCCCCGCTGGCCCTCGCCCAGGACCTCCTGCCGCTGCTGCGGACCTCCCACGGCGTCCTGGTCAACATCACCTCCGACGCGTCCGTGGAGCACTACGCGGGATGGGGGGCGTATGCCGCCACGAAGGCCGCGCTCGACCACCTCACGCTGACCCTGGGTGCGGAGAATCCGTGGCTCGCCGCCTACGCCATTGATCCCGGCGACATGCGCACCGCCATGCACCAGGCCGCCTTCCCGGGCGAGGACATCAGCGATCGGCCGCTGCCGGAGGCTGTCGTCCCCGGACTGCTCGAGCTCCTGCGGCAACGACCGGCCAGCGGCCGCCACCGGGTGACCGAGTTCCTGGACGCGGGTCGGGTGGCCGGATGACCTCGGTCAGCGCGACCGCGCGGACCCGGTTCACCGGCCCCACGGACGGCGTCGCCTCCGGTCCGGCGGAGGCGCGTGGCCTCGCCCGTGACGAGGTCCGCCTGATGGTCGCGTCGGGTCGAGGGATCGTGCACGCCCGGTTCCGCGACCTGCCCGCCTACCTGGACCCGGGCGACCTGGTGGTCGTGAACAACTCGGCCACGTTCGCCGCCGAGACGGACGGCCGGTGGCGCGACCGCCCTGTCGTCGTGCACGTCGCGACCCGGCTCGATGACGGCGCTTGGGTGGTCGAGCTGCGCACCGCGCCGCGTGCCGCTGCTCCGGTCCTGGACGCAGCGCCTGGTGACCACGTCGGGCTGACTGGTGCCACGGGACTGCGGCTGCTCGAGCCGTATCCCGGGCCCGCCGCCTCCCCGACGGGACAGGGTGCCCGGTTGTGGCGTGCGAGCGTCACGGGTCCGCGGCCTCTGACCCAGCACCTGCTGCGGCACGGACGTCCCGTCTCCTACGGTTACCTGTCCGGCCGCTACCCGCTGCCGGACTACCAGACCGCCTTCGCGCACCGACCCGGCAGCGCCGAGATGCCCAGTGCCGGCCGGCCGTTCACCGCTGACCTGGTGACTCGTCTCGTGGCACGCGGCACCGTCGTGGTGACGATCACGCTGCACACCGGCCTGTCCTCCCAGGAGGCGGGCGAGCCTCCGCAGGTGGAGCGCTTCGCGGTGCCCCCTGCGACCGCACGGATGGTCAACGCGACGCGTCAGAGCGGTGGTCGGGTGGTGGCCGTCGGGACCACGGTCACCCGGGCGCTGGAGTCGGCGGTGGACCCGGACGGCACGGTGTCCGCCGCATCCGGCTGGACCGATCGGGTGATCTCACCGGACGCCCCGGCCCGCGTCGTGGACGGCCTGATCACCGGGTGGCACGAGCCCGAGGCGTCCCACCTCCTGCTGGTCGAGTCGGTGGCCGGGCCGGCGCTGACCCAACGGGCCTATGACGCGGCCGTGGCACACGGGTACCTGTGGCACGAGTTCGGCGATGCCGCACTGTTCCTGCCGGGCTGAGTCACCCGGTGCACCCCTCGCTCCTCGGCAGGGGTGGTGCCTTCGCGTCAACGGGGGCAGACTGGAAGAGGGTTCTGACCACGACCCTTGGAGCAGCCATGACACGACACCAGACCACCCCAGACCTCGTTCCCGTGCTCGCCCGCGGACGGCATCGCAATCCGCGGAAGGGGGCGTGCTTCATGGAGATGGCGTCCTACCTGGCCGGCGAGCGGTGGAGCGACCATCCCGAGTGCACGCACCGACTGCTGGCCGCGCTCGCCCGCATGGTCAACGACGCCGTCGACGACACCACGCGCAGCAGGCTCATCCCGCTGATCCCCGAGGTCATCGGCCTCACCAGCGACGACCCACACGTGGATGCGCGGCTCGCGCTGCGTTCCGCGACCAGCGCCCTGCCCATCGCATCGCAGGCGCGCCAGAACATCCTCGCCGTCGGCGTGCTGACCTCGGAGCGGGTGCTCGCCGGCCTCGACGGACGACCGTGGGACCACCTCAGCGAGCCCGCCGCTGACGCGCTCGCGCGTGTGCCCCTGGCTCGTCAGTGGGCCAAGGACTTCACCGGCCGTTCGCGGGTGTCGATCCGCTCCTTCCGGCGGACCGCGGCGCCCAACATCCTCGCGGTGTCCGTGCAGGGGATTGCCGAGGCCGCGGTGAGCGACCCGGACAACCGGCTGGTCGAGCTACTGACCTCCGCCATCACCGAGGTCAAGGCGATGGTCGGCGTCCCGGCGACGGAGCACACCACACCGCTGCGTCTTCCCCAGACGTTGCGCTAGCCCCCGGCGGGCGTCAGCCCGCCGGGGCCTCCCTCGGCCCGTCCGGCGCGCTGTGCACCTGCACGAGGGCGGAGAGCCGGCCCGCCTCGGCGCGGGCGAAGGCGCCGTCGGACTTCTGGATCGCCATGACCGACACGGTGTCGGCGTCGTCCAGGTCGAGTGAGAGCCACGGCGCCCCGCCCGAGAACTGGACGGCGACGATCTGGGTCCACTCGAGGTGGCGTGTGGTCACGAGGTTGCGCACGAGCAGGCCCTGTGGGGTGGGTACGGCCTTGATGGTCGCAAACCGCATCAGCACCGCCGCGAGGAGCAGGCCGACCGCGACAAGCATCAGCCGGTCGATGAACGTCCAACCGCCGAAGGCCACCTCCGGGCCCGGCACCGTGATCGCGACCACGATGAACAGCACGACCGAGACGGCCGCCGCCGCGAGCGCGACGTAGCGGCCTCCGCGGGGCCGGAACACGGCATACGGATCTCGATGGACGGTCGGCGAGCTCTCGGCCATCAGAGCCTGCAGGCGCTGATCTCGGTGACCAGGATCGCCCTGGCGCCGAGCTCGTAGAGCGAGTCCATCAGCCGGTTGGTCTGCTCCCGCGGCACCATGCTGCGCACCGCCACGTAGGCCTCGTCGTGCAACGGCGACACCGTCGGGGACTCCAGCCCCGGCGTGAGCCCCACCGCCTGCTCGACGAGGTCGGCCCGGATGTCGTAGTCCATCATCACGTAGCGCTGCGCGGTGAGCACACCCTGGATCCGGCGGGCGAGGACGTCGATCGCCGCCTTGGACGGGCTGTCCTGACGACGGATCAGCACCGCCTCGCTCTGGAGGATCGGATCACCACAGATCGCCAGGCCGGCCTGTCGCAACGTCGTGCCGGTCTCCACCACGTCGGCGATCAGGTCGGCGACTCCCAGGGTCACGGCGGTCTCGACCGCACCGTCGAGGCGGACGACCTCCGCCGTGATGTCGTGGCGGGCGAGGTCGGCCTGCACCAAGCCCGGGAAACTGGTGGCAATCCGCTTGCCCGCCAGGCCTGCTCGACCGTCCGGGAGGTCGTGATCGGGAGCGGCGTAGTGGAAGGTCGACCGGCCGAAACCCAGCGGGAGGACCTCCTGCGCCGGGCTGCCCGAGTCGAGCATCAGGTCTCGTCCGGTGATGCCCACGTCCAACGTGCCCGAACCGACGTAGACGGCGATGTCCCGTGGACGCAGGTAGAAGAACTCGACCTCGTTGTCGGTGTCGACGAGGACGAGCTCACGGTGGTCGCGCCGACCGCGGTATCCCGCCTCACGGAGCATCTCGGCAGCCGGCTCGGCCAGGCTGCCCTTGTTGGGTACTGCGATCCTCAGCATGCGTGCGGTCCCCCGGTCAGAGGTGGGCGTAGACGTCGTCGAGCGAGATGTCGGAGGCGATCATGAGTACCTGGAGGTGGTAGAGCAGCTGGCTGATCTCCTCGGCCGTGCGGTCCCTGCCCTCGTGCTCGGCCGCCATCCAGACCTCCGCCGCCTCCTCGACCACCTTCTTGCCGATGGCATGCACGCCGGCGTCGAGGGCCGCGACGGTGCCGGATCCCTCCGGCCGCTCGGTCGCCTTGGCGACCAGCTCGGCATACAGGGCATCAAAGGTCTTCACGGGAGGCAAGGTTACGGGGCGGACGCCCCCTCCGGCACGGCAGTCTCACGCAACGCCACGACGGTGGCCACCGCGGCGGTCGCGGCCTCGTAACCCTTGTCCTCCACCGACCCCGGCAGACCGGCGCGGTCCAGCGCCTGCTGCTCGTCATCGCAGGTCAGCACCCCGAAGCCGACCGGGGTGCCCGTGCGCAGGCTCACCTCGGTCAGCCCGACCGTCGCGGCCTGGCAGACGTAGTCGAAGTGCGGTGTGCCGCCGCGGATCACGACGCCGAGCGCGACCAGCGCGTCACACGTCGGGGCCAACCGGGCGCACGCCACGGCCAGCTCGAAGGTCCCGGGCACGCGCACGACCTCCATGTCGGCGACGTGCGCGTCCTCGAGTCCCCGGCGGGCGCCGTCCAGCAGGCCGTCCATGACTGTCGTGTGCCAGGAGGCAGCGACGACCCGGACCCGAAGGCCGCTCCCGTCCACCGTCAGACGGGGTGATCCGCCGCCGCTCATGCCGTGACTCCCTCGTCGCCGGCGTCGAGCACCAGCCGGTGCCCCATCCGGTCGCGCTTGGTCCGCAGGTAGCGTTCGTTGTCGGCTCCCGCCGGGACCTGGAGCCGCTCGACCGCGACCACGTCGATCCCGTTGTCACGCAGGGCGTTGACCTTCATCGGATTGTTGGTGAGCAGGCGGACCGCGTCGATACCCAGGTCGGCCAGGATGGCGGCGCCCGCGGCATACTCCCGCGCGTCGATCGGCAGGCCCAGCTCGACCTGCGCGTCGACGGTGTCGAACCCGTTGTCCTGCAACGCGTAGGCCTCGAGCTTGTGCAGCAGCCCGACGCCCCGCCCCTCGTGGCCGCGCAGATAGACGACCGCGCCGCCGTGGACCGCGACCCGTTCGAGCGCGAGGGCCAGCTGTGGGCCGCAGTCGCAGCGCCGGGAGCCGAACACGTCACCGGTCAGGCACTCGGAGTGCAGCCGCACCAGCGGGTTTGCCGATCCCACACCGCGCGGGCTGACCAGCGCCAGGTGCTCGGCGCCAGTCACCCGGTCGCGGTAGCCGATGACCCGGAACTCGCCGTGGGCGGTCGGGAGCCGGGTCTCCGCGCCTCGCTCCACGCGGTCGTGGCGCTGTCGCCAGGCGATCAGCCGCTCGATGGTGATCACCGGCAGGTCGTGGGCCGCCCCGAGCTCCACCACCCCGGCCAGGCGCATCATCCTGCCGTCGTCATGCACCAGCTCCGCGATGACGCCGACGGGTGCCAGCCCCGCGAGCCGGCACAGGTCCGTGGCCGCCTCGGTGTGGCCCGGCCGTTCCAGGACGCCAGCGGCCTTGGCGCGCAACGGGAAGACGTGACCGGGCCGCACCAGGTCCTCCGGTGCAGTGGTGGGGTCGGCGAGCAGCCGCAGCGTGTGCGCCCGGTCGGCGGCGCTGATGCCGGTGGTCACACCTCGCCGGGCGTCGACGGACACGGTGTATGCCGTCCCGCGCGGATCCTCGTTGTGCCTCACCATGGGCGGCAGGTCCAGCCGGTCGGCGATGTCGTCGGTCATCGGCGCGCACACGACGCCAGAGCTGTGCCGGATGGTCCAGGCCAGCCAGTCGTCGGTCACCGTCTCCGCCGCCAGGATGACGTCGCCCTCGTTCTCGCGGTCCTCGTCATCGAGGACGAGGACCGGTCGGCCTTCTCGCAGGGCCCGCAGAGCCGTCTCGACGCCGGCCAGGGTCGTGGTTCTCATCGTGCCGTCACCTGTTCCGTCAGCGCGCCCGGTGGGGATGCTTCGACGCGCGAGACGCGCAACCACACGAAGAAGCCATAGAGGACCAGACCCGCGTAGACGGCATACAGCACCGCGGACGGGTAGAAGCGCGAGTGCACGAGCAGTGGGACGCCGACCACGTCCACCCCGATCCAGGCGAGCCAGAAGTCGTTCCACCCCCGGGCCATGGCATAGGTCGCGACGATGGAGCCCACGAAGATCCAGGCGTCCGCCCAGTAGTACCACCGGGGAGCCGGCCACCCCGCCCCCACAGCAGCGAACGCCCACTGGGCGATGACCACGCCGCCGACCCAGAAGGCCACGTAGTGCAGGCGTTCGGCGGCCGTCGCCCAGCGAGGCGTGATGGCCCGGGAGTCGTCGTTGCGGCGGCCCTTCAGCTGGCGCCAGCGCCACCAGCCGTAGATGCTCGTGACGATGAAGAAGACCTGGCGAGCCGCCTGGCCGAACAGGGTCTCGTGCTGCGGGTTGGTGAACGCCACGCCGAAGAAGACCGTGAACAGCAGGGCGTTGCCCACGATGCCGGCCGGCCAGGCCCAGACCCGGCGCTGCAGGCCCCCGATGGCGGAGGCGAAGCCGAAGACGTTGCCGACGATCTCACGCCAGAGGATGCCCTGACCGAAGATCGTCAGCTGGGCGTCGAAGAGCCGCTCGAGGACGTTCACTCGTTCCCCTCCCCCGGCCCGGACGCAGGCGGCAAAGAGGCTGCGCCCTCATCGACCGTCGGCGAGAGCAGGCGCTCGACGTACTTGGCAATGACGTCCACCTCGAGGTTGACCAGGTCACCGATGCTCGCGCCGCCCAACGTGGTAGCGGACAGCGTGGTCGGGATCAATGAGACCTCGAACCAGCCCTCACCCACTCCCGAGACGGTGAGGGACACCCCGTCGACGGTGATCGACCCCTTCTCGACGACATAGCGGGACAGGGCCGCCGGGAGGGTCACCCGGACGACCTCCCACTTCTCGCCCGGTGTGCGGGCGGCGATCGTGCCGGTGCCGTCCACGTGGCCCTGCACGATGTGCCCGCCGAAGCGGCCGCCGGCCGGCATGGCGCGCTCGAGGTTGACCCGGTCGCCGACCGAGAGGGCGCCGAGGCTGCTGCGGTGCAGCGTCTCGGCCATGACATCGACGTCGAACGTGTCGCCGGACCACGACGTCACCGTGAGGCACACGCCGTTGACGGCGACGGAGGCACCGTGCGCGACACCGCTCGTGGCCAGCGGCCCCCGCAGGCTCAACACCGCTGAGGTCTGGCCGGCACCCCACTGGACGGCAGCGACCTCGCCGAGCTCTTCGACGATCCCGGTGAACATCAGCGCGGCTCCTCGTGGCTGGTGGTCAGGCTCACGACGCTGGCGCGCACGCGCACGTCCGCACCGACCGTCCGGACCTCGGTGGGCTCCAACCGCAGCGCCGCGCCGATGGTGTCGATCCCGAGGTCGCCGACGGCGTTCCGGCCGGCTCCCAGCAGGATCGGTGCGAGGTAGGCGACAATCTCGTCCACGAGGCCGGCTCGCAGGAAGGCCGCCGCGAGGGTGGGTCCCCCCTCGAGCCACACATGATGGATCTCCTGCTCGTGCAGGGCCTTCAGCACCAGGGCCGGGTCGTGCTCGGGGAACAGCACGGTCGGGGCTGCGTCATCCAGGATGCGGGCGCCGGCGGGGATCGTGCTGGTGCCGGCGACGACGCGCAGCGGTTGACGGTCACGCAGGCTGCCATCAGGGTGCCGCACGGTCAACTGGGGGTCATCCGTCAGGACGGTGCCGGTGCCGACCAGGATCGCGTCGCACTCCGCGCGCAGGTCGTGGACGTCGGCGCGGGCTTCGGGCCCGGTGATCCACCGGCTCGTGCCGTCCACTGCGGCGGACCGTCCGTCGAGGGTGGCCGCGAACTTCCAGGTGACCCGCGGGCGGCCGTGCCGGAACGCGAAGGTCCACGCCTGGTTCAACGCTTCGGCCTCGTCTGCGAGCACTCCTGGCACCACCTGGATGCCGGCCGCCTCCAGCTCCGCTGCTCCGCCGCGCGCCACCGGGTTGGGGTCGGCCTGACCGAAGACGACCCGGGAGACGCCCGCATCGACCAGGGCCCGGGTGCACGGGCCGGTCAGACCGGTGTGGTTGCACGGCTCGAGGGTGACCACGGCCGTGCCACCGCGTGCGGCATCGCCAGCGCGCGCCAACGCGACCACCTCGGCGTGCGCGGAACCCGCTCCTGCGTGGAAGCCC
>NZ_VOHR01000138.1 GCF_009192725.1 Segeticoccus rhizosphaerae
CCGGCGCCGGCGGAGTCGTCAGGAACACGCCGCCCGCACCGCACACCGCGTGCGGGAGCGCCGCGTCGCCGAGGCGTCGGGCCGCCGCGCACACCAGCCGTCCCCGGCGAGCGCACAGCCGCGCCGTCCGGCGACAACCCTGTCTGCGGCGAATGCCACTGCGGCACGGGCGGACCGGCACCTCGACACGGTCTACGACCCGGATGCACCGGCAGTCGAGATCGAGCAGCCCGCTGCCGCCGCGGCCGGAACCGCCGACGAGCCGCAGGGCCGCTCCGGCGACTGGCAGCCGGTGCCCGTGCCTCCGCCCACCTACACCCTCAAGGCGAGGGCCGAGCGTCCCGCCTCCGCTCCTGCCGAGGTGACACCGACGCCGGAGCCCTTCGACCGCGCCGCCGCCGACGAGCCGTCGGACGCGGATGGCGGCACCGGCACAACCGGTATGCCGACCGGCGCGGACGGTGACGCTCCTCACCAGGGCGGCGAGGCGCCATACGGGCGGGACCTGCCGTTCGACGGGCTCGCACTGGACGAGGAGCTGGAGGAGCTTCCCGCCGTCTACGCCGCCGGCTGACCCTCCCGCCGGCGTGCGTAGGGTCTGAGCATGACGGAAACACGGATGACCTATCGACCGCTGGGCGACTCCGGCCTGATGGTCAGCACAGTGGGGATCGGCTGCAACGCCTTCGGCGTCCGCGTCGACGAGAAGGGCACCGCTGATGTGGTGCACGCCGCGCTCGATGCCGGGGTGACCTTGTTCGACACCTCGGACACCTACGGCCTGGGCCAGAGCGAGACGCTGCTGGGCAAGGCGCTCGGGAGCCGCCGGGACGACGTTGTCGTCGCCACCAAGTTCGGCATGGACATGAAGGGTGCCAACGGTCCCGACCACGGCGTCCGTGGGTCGCGCCGCTACATCCGCCGGGCCGTCGAGGCCAGCCTCACCCGGCTAGGCACCGACCACATCGACCTCTACCAACTGCACGCGCCCGACCCGGTCACACCGATCGAGGAGACCCTGGCGGCGCTCACCGAGCTGGTGCGCGAGGGCAAAGTCCGCTACCTCGGCAGCTCCAACCTCGCGGGGTGGCAGGTGGTCGACGCCGACTGGACCGCGCACACCGCCGGTCTCGAACGGTTTGTCAGCGCCCAGAACAAGTACTCCCTGCTCGACCGCCGAGCCGAGGACGAGCTCGTCCCGGCCTGCGAACAGGTCGGTGTCGGCATCCTGCCGTTCTTCCCGCTGGAGTACGGCCTGCTCACCGGCAAGTACCGGCGGGGCGCGGCCGCACCGGAGGGCACGAGGCTGGCGGACGACTCCCAGCGAGCCCGGCTCGAGGGCGCCAACTGGGACCGGATCGAGGCCATCGCCTCGTTCGCCAAGGAGCGCGATCTGAGCATGCTGCAGGTCGCGATCGGCGGTCTGGCGGCCCAACCCGCCGTGGCCTCGGTCATCGCGGGCGTGACCCGGCCCGAGCAGGTCCGGGCCAACGTCGAGGCCGGGCTCTGGGAGCCCACCCTGGAGGACCTGGCGCTGCTGGACCAGGTGACCAGCGCCGACTGAGCCGGGACGGGTCGCAGCTTCGTCGGCACGAGCCTGCCGGTTTCAGTTCGCCGCACCGGCGGTGTTATCTTTGCTCCCGCACCACGGGGCTGTGGCGCAGCTGGTAGCGCACCTCGTTCGCAACGAGGGGGTCAGGGGTTCGAGTCCCCTCAGCTCCACCGATCTGACTGGGCCATCACCCTTCAGCGGCCGAGATATCGGGTCACGGCCAGCACCCGGCGGTGGTCGTCCTCGCTGGGTGGCAGGTCCAGCTCGCTGTAGATGTGCGAGACGTGCTGGACCACCGCCTTCTCGGTGACACTCAAGGCGTGGGCGATGAAGGCGTTGCTGCGGCCCTCGGCCATCAGCGTGAGGACCTCGTGCTGTCTCGGGGTGAGCCGGTGGAGCGCATCGTGCTCGCTCCTGGCCTGGGAGAGCATGAGTGCCACCACCTCGGGGTCGAGCACGGTCTCGCCGGCACAGACGCGCCGCAGGTCCGCGCAGAAGGTGTCGATGTCGGAGATGCGTTGCTTGAGCAGGTAGCCGGTGCCTGCCGTCGGGGCGTCGAGCAGCTCGCGGGCGTAACGGCGCTGGAGGTGCTGGGACAGCACGACGATGGCGAGGTCCGGCCAGGTGGCCCGGATCTTGAGCGCAGCCCGCAACCCGTCGTCGGTGCGGCCGGGTGGCATCCGGATGTCGGTGATCACCAGGTCGGGACGCAGCTCGTCGGAGGCCGCGACCAGTGCGGCGCCGCTGCGTGCGGTGCCGACGACGTCGAAACCGCCGTGCACGAGGACGAGGGAGAGGCCCTCGCGCAACAGCGCCTCGTCCTCACCGATCAGGACCCGCACGGCAGCTCCGCGACGATGTGGGTGCCGCCACCGGCCGGGCTCTCGACCCGGAGCCGGCCGCCGAGCACGTCGATCCGGTCAGCGAGGCCGGGTAGCCCGAGCCCGGTGCCCACGTCGGCGCCGCCGACACCGTCGTCGTCGACCTCGACGATGAGGACGCGTTCGAGGTGGGTCAGCCGCACCCCGATCTTCGTGGCGTGCGCGTGCTTGGCAGTGTTGCTCATCGCCTCGGCGACCAGGAAGTACGCGGTGGCCTGCACCTGCCCGGGCAGCCACTCCTCGGGGCCCAGATCGAGCTTGGCCGGCAACGACATCCGGTCCACCAGGTCCTCGATGGCGGCACCCAGGCCGCGCTCTATCAACGGCGCCGGCATGACCCCATAGACCAGCTCGCGCAGGCCGGCTGCCGCGTCGTCGATGCGGAGCCTGAGCCGGGTGGCGGCTTCGGAAGCGCTTCCGGGCGTGCCCGGTATGGCCGCCAGGCGTTGCGCCTCGACCGCGAGCAGCACCAACTGAGCCTGCACGCCGTCGTGCAGGTCCTGCGCGATCCGGCGCCGTTCCCGGTCACTGGCCTCGACGATCCGGGCACGGGAGACCCGCAGCTTCCGCTCGCTGGCCCTGAGCTCGGCGGCCAACCGCTGCTGGTCGAGCGCGATCGCGATGACCCGGCCCGCGGCACGCACGAGTCCAGGGTCGCCGATCATCGTGGCGTCGTAGACGATCGCACCGACCCGACGCCCGGTCATCTCGACCTCGACCACCGCGCGTCCGGTGTCGGGCGTCGGGAGGGGCAACACGTGGCCCTCGGCATCGACGTAGCCGTCGCGGCGGGGCACCCAGAACGCAAGCTGGACCGAGTCGTCGCCCAGGGCGGCCGCCAGCGCGGTGGCCAGCGAGGGGCGCCGACCGGCGGTGGCGCCCAGCCACGCGCTCAGCTCCTGGATCTCGCCGGTGCGGGCGAAGCCGCCCAGGAGCATCGCACCGACGAAGGCGACCGGCACGACGGCCAGCACCACCACCTGGATCGCCCCGGAGAGCGCCGGAGTGAGTCCGGCCAGGGGCCGCAGCACGTCCGGCACGAGCGGCACGAGCAACACCGCCACGATGCCGTAACCGTACAGGGGCGCGAGGACCCGCCTGCGTGGCGCGGGAGTCGCGCGGAGCCGACCCGCCAGGATCAGGGCGGTTGCCACCATCACGGCGGCTCCCGCGCCAATCTGCAGCCAGGAGCCCGCCGCCGCCAGGGTCGGGCGGTTGGCTGCAGCAAGCATCCCGTGCGGGCTCGCGGACGGCGCGAACAGGTAGAGCGGGATCTGGAGCAACAGGCACACGGCGTAGGCCGCGGCCACCGTGTACCGGGACGGCATCGACCGGACCCGGCCGGAGGGAAAGGCGTGCAGCAGGTGCACCACGACCGCAAGTGGAGCGGTGGCGAGCACCACGCCGACCACCGACAGTGCGGGCACGTCGGTGTCTCCGAGTCCGCCGAGCAACAACACCAAGGCGCCGGCGACCATGATCGGGCCCAGCCGGTTGGACGGCCTGCGCCACCAGGCGGCCGCGCCGGCGGCAGCGTAGGCGAGCCCGGTGATTGGCACCAGCACGCTGGTCCACAACGGCGTCGGGTGGCCGAAGACGTCGAGCGAGATCTCGATCCAGGCCATCGACAGCAACGCCGCCCCCAACAGCGCGATCCCCGCGCCTCGCGAGTCCATGATCGCCGGGCGCGTCACCGCAGAGCCGGACGCCATGTCCCCAGCGTCCCACTCGTGCGGCATCCGTTTCACCGCTTTGGAAGACAGGACCTGGGTCTATTGTCGCGGCCTCTGCCGGTGGCAACACTGAACAGGTCATCGGCCACCGGACGATGCCTGTCAGCGTGCGGTGGCCGCCGCCTGATCTGGAGAGAAGCGTGTCGCATGACCCGTCAGTGGAAGCCTGTACTAGTGGGAGCGGTGGCGGTCTCGACCGCGCTGCTGGGAGCGATCGGTGTCGTCGGGGCGGGCGCCGCGCAGGCAGCGCCGAACTGTACGCCTAATGTGGACAACTCGGGGTTGAGCGCCGCTGTCGTGGCACACTCCCACCAGTACCTGGCGAATCGGCGAGTCGACGCCACGGGCTGTGACATCGGGATCTTCGTCGGGCCGGGCGTGCAGCACGTCACCGTCAACGACGTGGTGGTCACCGGGGCGAACTTCCAGGGGATCCTGGCCTACGACACGTCATACCTGACCATCAAGAACTCCCGGATCCACGACAACGGGTTCCACACTCTCGACAGCTCCGCGCCTGCGCTACCGGGCAGCGGCCTCCACTCGTATGTCGGGCAGTCGTTCGGCATCAGCCTGTTCGGCGTCTCCTGGTCCACCGTCGAGAACAACCGGGTGACCGACAACGGACGCGGCGGGATCGGCGTCATGGACACCGGAGCGAACAACCCCGGCACGATCAACCAGAACCCGTCGGCCCCGCTGAGGGCCTCTACCCACGACCGGGTCGTCGGCAACACGATGTCGGCCAACTACGGGGGCTGTGGCCTCGTCGCCGCCACCCAGAACTTCGGCGGTCACCTGTCCCACCTGTTCCTGGCCGGGAACCGGATCATCGGGACGGGAACGATGTCCGAGTCGGGGCCGGACGTGGCCGGTATCGTCGTGGCGGCCGATCTGCCGAACTCATGGGTCAGTGACGTCAGCGTCGTGGGCAACAAGGTGACCAACTCCTTCGAGGGAGGAGTCATCGTCAACGCCGAGGCGTTCAACTCCTCCACCAGGAACGTGGCGGTGCTCGGCAACACTCTCAGGGCCAACAACTGGGGTGCCCAGGAGGCCCCCGACACCGCGGGCGTCATCGTGTTCGCCAACCCGGGGGCCGAGGTCCCGCCGGGGGCCGACGCGCCCAAGAACGTCCACACGGTGGTGGCGGGCAACCGGATCACCGAGCAGTTCTACGGGATCTACTCCGTGGGCGACTTCCCCCCCATCGCCTTCGGCAACTACATCCGGGTCACGTCGGGTGGTGACCCGATCTTCCACGGCTGACCGGGCCGCGTCAGGAAACGCCTTGGGGCACGCGCTCAGCGCGTGCCCCAAGGCGTTTTCCGTTGTCGTGACTACAGGCGGCCGGACTTCACCACCCGGCTGAGGAACTGCTGGGTGCGCGGTTCCGTCGGGTTGTCGAAGATCTGCTCGGGCGGACCGTTCTCGCAGATCGAACCGCTGTCGAGGAAGCACACCTGGCTGGCGACTTCCCTGGCGAATCCCATTTCGTGCGTGGCCAAGAGCATGGTGAGTCCGCCGTGGGCGAGCTCCCGGACGATCTCGAGCACGTCACCGACGAGCTCCGGGTCGAGCGCTGCGGTGATCTCGTCGAGCAGCATCACCCGCGGTTCCATCGCCAGCGCGCGCACGATGGCGACGCGCTGCTGCTGCCCGCCGGAGAGCATGTCCGGATAGGCGCTCGACTTGTCCTGCATCCCGACCGAGGTCAGGAGGGTCATCGCCTTCTCCTTGGCCTCCTCCTTCGAGATGCCGACCACCCGGGTGGGGGCGAGCATGACATTCTCGAGCACGGACATGTGGGGGAACAGGTTGTAGCTCTGGAACACGATGCCGACGTCGCGTCGCAGCTTGTTGAGGTCGACCCCGGCTCCGGTGACGGTGTCACCGTCGATGTGGATCTCACCGCCGTTGACCTGCTCGAGCTGGTTGACGCAGCGCAGCAGGGTGGACTTGCCCGAGCCGGAGGCCCCGATCAGGCAGACCACTTCGTGCCGCTCGACATTGAGCGTGACGCCCTTGAGGACCTCGTTGTGGCCGAACGACTTGCGGACGTCCTCGATCTCCAGGAATGACATGGCCTCAGCCCCCTGCCCGCTTGGCGGCGTCACGGTTGATCAGGTGGTCGACGAAGCGTGCCTGCGGGATCGTGATGACGATGAAGAACACTGCCGCCAAGGTGACAGGTGAGAGGTTGAACAGCTTGCTCTCCCAGAGTTTGGTGACCAACAGGACTTCCGGAATGGCTGCGATCGACAGCAGCGCCGTGTCCTTTTGCAAACTGATGAAGTCATTCATCAACGGCGGGACCATCCGCCGCACGGCTTGTGGCACCAGCACCGCTCGCAACGTCTGCGCGTAGCTGAGACCGAGAGACCGGGCAGCGGCGCTCTGGCTGGGGTGGATGGAGGCCAGACCTGCACGGTAGACCTCGGCCACGTAGGCGGAATAGGTCAAGGTCAGCGCCACGACACCCATGAAGGCGGGGTTCCACCTCTGAGTGAAGGTGAAGGCCAAGGGAAGGCCAAAGACCACGAGCAAGACCGTGACGATCGCCGGAACCGCTCGGAAGACGTCGCAATACACCGTGGCGATGAGCCGCAGGGGTGCGCCGGCGCGGCCGGGCAACATGCGCATGATGGCCAGGATCAGTCCGAAGATCAGCACCAGCACGAAGGAGACGACAGCCACCCAGATGTTGATCCAGAAGGCCTGGATCGCTTCACCGAAGGACTGATGCCACGCGTCCGTGCGGAAGAAGGTCTCTGCGACTGCGCCGGAGTTGGTCAATCCCAACAGGAGTAGACCGGCGACGATGATGGCGGCAGCGCCGTAGCCAAGGCCGATCGTGGCGTCCTCGCGGCCACGAGCGGAGGCTCGGCGCGCCGCCACCAGCTCGTCGTTGTGGAGCAACCGGTTGCGCTTGGCCCCGCCCCGGAACCCCTGGATCGTCGGCCAGAGCGGATAGAGCGAGCCCAGCACCAAGATGATGGCCACGATGGTCGAGAAGATGCCGCCGTGGTTGTAATCGCGTAGCAGCAAGCCGGCAAACACCATCAGGGCGATGCCGACCACGTCGACGACCAGGGCAGTGACGGCCACACCCGTGACGCGTTGGGGCTGGCTCGGCGGCGGCGCCGGGAGCGTCTCTACCTCGACGAGGTCTGGTGTGCTCATCGAGCACACCAGACCTGCGTCGGTTCGTGAGGACTCACTTGACCTGCCACACCGGCACCGACGTGGGGTCGCCACCGAATGCCGGGCCGAGGTAGGTCTTGGACAGCTCCTTCAGGGTGCCGTCCTTGACCATGGTCTGGATGCCCTTGTCGAACTCCTTCTCGTTCTTGGAGCCCTTGGGGTAGATCGCGCCGTAGTGCTCACCGGTCTTGTACTGTCCGGCCACCTCGAGCTTGTCCCCAGTCTGCTTCGCCTCGGCCAGCACAATGGCTGTGTCCAACAGCGCGACATCTGACTGACCGGACAGGACGCTCTGGTACAGCGTCTGCGAGTCGGGGTAGATGTTCTGCGTCTTGCACTTCAGTTTGTCCTTCAAGAAGGGCACCGAGGTGGTTCCGGAGTAGGCAGCGCACCGCTTGCTCTTGATGTTGTCCGCGGTGATGCCAGCGCCCTTCTTGGTCAGCACGCCGATGTTGGAGTCGTAGTACGGAGTGGAGAAGTCCACCACCTTGGCGCGCTCCGGGGTGATCGAGATCTCCGCGAGCGCGAGGTCGAACTTGTTGGTGTGACCGGCGACCAACTGGTCGAACGACACGTTCTTGATGTCCAGTTTGGACAGGCCCGCCATGTTGGCCAGGTTGGCGGCCATGCAGTACTCGTAGCCGTCCTTGATCGAGTCGGCCGTGGTGCCGTTCCACCACCCCTGGGCCGGCAGGGTCGTCTCCACCGTCAGCGTGTCGGCCACGGCGGGCGTGATCTTGATGCTGTTGGCCTTGCTGGTGACCTTGCAGTTGCCGTAGTCGCCGCTCGAACCGCCAGAAGAACCGGAGCCGGATCCGGAGTTGTCGCCGGAGCCGCAGGCGGCGAGCGCCGTGGCCATGGCCACCGCGCTCACGAGTCCGAGAGTGCGCTTGAAGGTCATGTCGTGGGGTTCCTTCCCAGGGTCAACGGACCGAGCAGTTGAAGAAACAGTCGCCTGCTTCGCGTTCGGAGTCAAGGATATGGGCGGCAAGTGGGAAATATCGTTGCTTCCGCGTGATTTGCGGGGGCGGCGCAGCTCATCCTCTGAAGGGAGGCGCGGGGCCTGGCCCGACCTTGATGTGACTTTCACACGACCCCGTCCTGCATTGCGCGACTTTTTTCCGTGACGTGCAGGAGGGTCGGTCGATCCGCCGCGAACGCCTTTTCGACGGCCGGTGCGAGCTCGGCCCCGGAGCGGATGGCGAGACCATGGCACCCGAGTGCCCGCGCGGCCGCAGCAAAATCGACGCCGCCGAGCCGCACCGCCTCGATCGGGTCGCCGCGATCGGCCATCTCGTTGCGGATCTCGCCGTAGCCGCCGTTGTCGACGACCACGATCGGCAGGGACAGCCCGAGTGCGGCGGCCGTGGCCAGCTCGGGCAGGGTGAACATCGCGCCGCCGTCCCCGAGCAGCGCCAGGACGCGGGGACGATCCGGCGCCAGCGCCGCCCCGATCGCGGCGGGGAGGCCGAAGCCGAGGGTGCCACCTCCCGTCGGGTAGAGGAAGCCGGCGGGCCGGTGCACCCGCACGCCGCTCAGTACCCCGTAGTAGCAGGACATGGTGCTGTCGCCCGCGACCACGGTGTCGTCGCCCACGATCGAGGAGAGCGCCTCGACGAGATCGCGCCACGGCTCTCCCTCAACCGCGGCATCCGCCCTGAGACCGGCGCGCGCCGTGGCAGCCCGTCCCGCATCGTCACCGGACGCGGTGTCGGAGTCCTCGCCGCCGAGCGCCGTGAGCAGCTGGTCGACCACGACAGCGGCATCGCCCACCACCCGCATCGAGGGATTGCTGTTCGTGGTGATCGAGACGGCATCGATGTCCACGCGAACGAGTTTGTCGTCCAGCACCATCGGGCCGTTCCACAGGTCGGAGGGAGCCAGCTCGGTGCCGACTGCCAGCACCACGTCGGAGTCCTCCAGCAGCGACCGGACCGACGGGTGGTGCAGACCTGCTCCGACGGAGAGCGGGTGCGTCTCGTCCAGTACGCCCTTGCCGTTCGCGGTCGTCACCACGGGCGCGTCCAGGCGCTCCGCGACCCGGCGCACCTGCCCCGCGGCGCTTCGGGCACCGCCACCGACGACCAGCGTCGGGCGCTGTGC
>NZ_VOHR01000139.1 GCF_009192725.1 Segeticoccus rhizosphaerae
CTCCACGGGTGCCGTGCCGCCTCCGGCGCCTCCTGTGCCCGCCGGCGGCGCTCCTCGCGCTGCCGCTCGGCTGCGAACGCCTGCTCGGCGCGCTCGCGGCGGTAGGCGTTCTCGATGATGGTCAACGTGGTGCTCGTGCGATACATGACTGGCTCCTGGGGACTCGAGGTGATGTCCTCGACACTGCCCGTCTGAGGTAGCCCGCCGCATCGGGCGAACGTCGTATCTGTGCCGGCGTCGTCGAACAGGGCACCTCAGGCCGACCCGACCGAAAGGCCCGGTTCCCCCTGTCCTCCCTCGCCGTCCCCAACTACGGTGGCACGGTATGCCGTCACTCACCGGTGGCGATGGACGCCGCCCACGGGGGTGGCCCGGAGAAAGGTGGTGCGATGCAGAGGATCTCGCTCGAGGCCCTGGCCCGTCAACAGCTCGAGGCCGCGGCTCGTTCCGGCGGTGGCCGTGCTGCCGACACGGTCTACGGCGGGCACGAGAAGGTGCTGCGCCAGACGGTCATCGCCCTGACCCAGGGGTCCACGCTCGCGGAGCACGAGAGCCCGGGGGACGCCACCCTGCTCGTGCTGCGCGGCCGGGTGCGGCTGACCGCCGGGGAGGAAGGCTGGGAGGGCCGGGACGGTGACCTGATCATCATTCCCGAGACCCGGCACGCGGTCGAGGCGCTCGAGGACTCCACCTTCCTGCTCACCGTGGCCAAACGTTGACCCGGACGGTGAGACGACGAGACCCCCGACCGGCGGTGGCCGGACGGGGGTCTCGAGTGGAGCTCAGACCTGCGGCGTCTCCTGGATGCCGATGCTGAACTGCACCGCACCGGCCTGGTCGACGGAGGCGTCGAGCACCTTGTCGTCCAAGGAGGTGGCTGCCTCCTGCTCGAGGAAGATCCGCGCGGGGCCGTTCTCGACGACGGTGTCGCCGGGCTCGGGGGCCTCGGCAGGGGCAACCGCCAGCGCGTTCTGGTCGGACCCTTCGTGACTGATCCGGAGGCCGGCGCCGTCGGCCTGGCTGTTCTGCTCGGTGATGGCCTGCACCACCGTGGTCGCGTTCTCGGTGAGCGTGAGCACAAGACTCTCCTGTCCGATAGAAAGTGGGACACCTCCACCCTGCGTGATCTGCCGCCCGATCTCAAACTGGCGGCAGGTTACGCGCGCGTAGGTGGTCGGTAACATGTCGTGATGCAGCAGAAGACCCCCTCCGCCAGCCCGTGGTGGTGGCACGAGCACCGTCCCTCCAGCCTGGCCGACATCGTGCCCGAGAACGCCCGCCGCCACCCCGCGCGCGTCGTGCTGAACCGGTGGCGCGACCGCGCCTGGCAACCGGTGACGGCGGCGCAGTTCGACGCCGAGGTCCGTGAGATCGCGCTCGGCTTCATCGCGAGTGGCGTGCGGCCTGGTGACCGGGTCGCGCTGATGGCCAGGACGTCATACGAGTGGACTCTCGTGGACGCGGCGCTCTGGGCGACCGGCGCGGTGACCGTGCCGGTCTACGAGACGTCCTCGGCCGAGCAGCTCGCGTGGATCCTCACCGACTCGGGCGCCGTCGCCTGCGTCCTCGGCACTGCCGGCCACGCAGCCCGGCTCGCCTCGCTCGAGGGCCGCGTGCCGGCCCTGCGCGACCACTGGGTGATCGAGGCCGCCGACGGGCAACCCGGGCTGCCGGATCTCGTCGAGGCAGGACGCGCCGACGGCACGGACGCCGCCGAGCTGGAGCGACGGCGCAAGGCGCTCACGCCGGAGACCCTCGCGACGATCATCTACACGTCGGGCACGACGGGTCGCCCCAAGGGGTGCGAGCTGACGCACGGCAACTTCCTGGCCGAGATCATCAGCGCCATCGACTTCCTGCCGGAGCTGTTCGAGGAGGACGACGCGGCCACCCTGCTGTTCCTGCCGCTCGCCCACGTCTTCGGCCGGATGATCCAGACCGCGGTGCTGCTGGCCGGGGTGCGGACCGGGCACACCGACGTCGCCCGCATCACGCGCGATTTGCCGACCTTCCGCCCCACGTTCGTCCTGGCCGTGCCCCGGGTCTTCGAGCGCGTCTTCGACGGCGCCCAGCGCAAGGCGGCCGCGGCGGGCAAGGAGCGGATCTTCTCGATGGCGGCGGACACCGCGATCGCCTACAGCACCGCCCTGGAGACCGGCCGCCCCGGGCCGCTGCTGCGAGCGCGCCGGGCGCTCTTCGACCGGCTCGTTAATCACAAGATCAAGGACGCGCTCGGCGGCCAGACCTCCTGGGCCGTCTCGGGCGGTGCAGCGCTCGGGCCACGGCTGGCGCACTTCTTCCGCGGCATCGGAGTGACGATCCTCGAGGGTTACGGTCTCACCGAGACCACCGCGGCCGCGACGGTCAACACCCGGGCCGCGACCCGGATCGGCACGGTCGGACGCGCGTTGCCTGGCTTCGAGGTGCGGATCGCGCGTGGTGGAAGCACGGATGGCGAGGTGCTCGTGCGCGGTGACCACGTCTTCCGCGGCTACTGGGGCAACGAGGAGGCCACCGCGGCGGTCGTCGACGACGAGGGCTGGTTCCACACCGGCGACCTCGGCCGCCTCGACGATGACGGCTACCTGACCATCACCGGCCGCTCCAAGGAGATCCTGGTGACCTCCTCGGGCAAGAACGTCTCCCCCGGCCCCCTGGAGGACGTCATCCGTGGGCACGCGCTGGTCAGCCAGGCGATGGTCGTCGGCGACGAACGCCCGTATGCCGCGGCGCTCCTCACGCTCGATGCCGAGTCGGTCACCGACTGGCTCGAGCGACGGGGCGCCCCGGACCGGCCGATCGACGAGCTGCGAGAGGACCCCGCCCTGCTCACCGAGCTGCGCACGGCCGTCGACGCCGCCAACGAGACGGTGTCGGACGCGGAGGCGGTCAAGCGCTTCCGGGTGCTGCCGGGTGACCTCACCGAGGAGTCCGGACACCTCACGCCCACGCTCAAGCTCAAGCGCGCCGTCGTGATGCGCGACTTCGCCGACGAGGTCGAGGCGCTCTACGCGAAGCGCCGCTGAGATCGGCGACCGACCCACCCAGCCCGCGAGCCCCCGAGAGGCGAGCGGACGTCATACGGTGTGGGCATGGCCCGCCCGCACGCCGCAGCGCTGATCGAGGACGTGCTGCACCGACCCGTGGACCTGGTGCTGCGCCGCTTCGGGTGGGAACCGCGGATCGTGCCGGGCACGGGCTATGGCGCGACCGGGTTCGTGCGGGTGCTGGCGCGGGTCATCCTGTCGCGGCAGACCGACGCGCCCCGGCCGGAGGTCGCCCAGACCAGGCGGGGATGGCGCAACTTCCTCACCTCGCCGGCGGTGGGTGTGCCCGTCATGGTCCGGGCGGGTGAGGCCGTCGCCCGCACGGTGACCGACCGGAGCGGTTACGTCGACGTGGTGCTCGCCGACCACGGGCTCGCCCCCGGGTGGCACGACGTGAGCATCGAGGTCGAGCAACGGCCCGCCGTCGCGGCGCCGGTCTGCGTGATCGGCCCCGACGTGACCTTCGGGCTGGTCAGCGACATCGACGACACGGTGATGGTGACCGCGCTGCCCCGTCCGCTGATCGCTGCGTGGAACTCCTTCGTGCTGCACGAGCAGGCGCGCCACGTGGTGCCCGGGATGGCACAGCTCTATCGCGAGCTGCTCGACGAGCATCCGGGCGCACCGATCTTCTACCTGTCCACCGGGGCCTGGAACACCGCGCCGACGCTGAGCCGGTTCCTGCAGCGGCACGGCTACCCGCTCGGCCCGCTGCTGCTGACCGACTGGGGCCCGACCAACACGGGATGGTTCCGCAGCGGCCAGGAGCACAAGCGCGAGTCGCTGCGACGGCTGGCGCGCGAGCTGCCGCAGATCCGCTGGGTGCTCGTGGGCGACGACGGCCAGCACGACCCGAGGATCTACGGTGACTTCGCCCGCGCCCACCCCGACCTGGTCCAGGCGATCGCGATCCGGCAGCTGACGCCGGGTGAGCAGGTCCTGTCGCACGGCCTCCCGGTCGCCAACGAGGACTTCGCGCACCACGGTCCGCGACCGGTGCCGATCTACCGGGCCGGGGACGGATTCGGACTGGGCCGGGCCCTCGCCGCCGCCCGCCGCGCCGGCTGACCCACCACCCACCGCTCCCACCGGCCTGTGCTCACCCCGGGCCGCTTTGCTCGGCTCAGACCGGTCCCCGGGGTCGCGAGAGCGGCCTGGAGCGCGCAAACCGGTCCGAAACGAGCACGCGCCGCGGCGGCGCGATGGGCCAGACTGTGCCTATGCCGGAGCTACCCGAGGTGCAGGCCCTCGTCGACTTCCTGCGGACGCGGACCGACGGCCTCGCCGTCACGGGGGTCGAGCTGGGTTCGATCAGCGTGCTCAAGACGTATGACCCGCCGCCCCAGGCGCTCACCGGCCTGCCCGTCACCGGCGTCGAGCGGCACGGCAAGTTCCTCGACCTCGAGGCCGAGGGCTTGCACCTGATCTTCCATCTCGCCCGCGCCGGGTGGCTGCGCTGGACCGACCAGATGAAGCCGACGGTGCTGCGTCCGGGCAAGTCGCCGATCGCGTTGCGCTGCCGGTTCTCCGACGGCTCCGGGTTCGACCTGACCGAGGCCGGCACCCGCAAACGACTGGCCGCCTATCTCGTCACCGACCCGCAGCAGGTGCCGGGCATCGCGACGCTCGGCCCCGACCCGCTCGCCGACGACTTCGGAGAGCAGGAGTTCGCGGCGCTGCTGGCCGGCCGCCGCACCCAGGTCAAGGGCCTGCTGCGCGACCAGAGCTTCCTCGCGGGGGTCGGCAACGCCTACTCCGACGAGATCCTGCACGCCGCCCGCCTCTCCCCCTTCGCCCTCGCCTCGAAGCTGACCGACGAGGAGGTGGCGCGCCTCTACGCCGCACTCCGCGACACGCTGGTCCACGCGGTCGAGACCGCCTCCGGCAAACCGGCCAAGGAGCTGAAGGACGCCAAGCGGGCCGGCATGCGGGTGCACGGGCGCACCGGCGAGGTCTGCCCGGTCTGCGGTGACGTGGTGCGCGAGGTGTCCTTCGCCGACTCGTCGCTGCAGTACTGCCCGACCTGCCAGACCGGGGGCAAGCCGCTCGCCGACCGGCGGATGTCTCGGCTGCTGAAGTAGTGCGGCGCGTCGATTTGAGAGGATGGGGGCATGACCGGCATACCCCAGATCGACGTGACCGACGTGACCGACGACGCCACGCTGCTGGACGTTCGCGAGCCCGACGAGTGGCAGGCGGGCCACGCCCCCGGCGCCGTGCTCATCCCCCTGCGCGACCTGCCCGGACGCCTGGCCGAGGTCGCCGCGATGGGCGAGGGGACCCTCGCGATCGTGTGCCGCAGCGGTCACCGCTCCGGTCAGGCCACCGCCTGGCTCACCCGACAGGGGTATGACGTCACGAACGTCGCGGGCGGGATGCAGGCCTGGCAGCGTGCGGGCAAGGCGATGGTCACCGAGTCGGGGGCCGAACCCCGGGTGGCCTGACCCGCCGCGCAGCTGCCGTCAGGCGCGGATGACCGAGATGGACAGCTCGCGGACCTCCGCCGGGCTCTCCTCCCACGGTCGCGACAGCGTCAGCAGCAGGACCCCGGTGCCCGGGCCGGCCGCCTCGAAGCGGAACGAGCGAGCGGCGGCTCCACCCGGCATACCGGCGGGTGCGGTGCGGTCGCCCCTGGGCTCCAGGTTGTCCGGGACCGCCGCGGTGGTCCACAGGTAACCAGCGCCCCCGGGCTGCTTGAGCCGCACCTCGAGCGCGTCGCCGGGGTGCAGGGTCGCGGCCGCCCCTGACGCGGGGTCCTCTATGACGTGACGCATCTCCACCTCCGGCGCTCATGGGGTGCCGGACAGTCCGGCACCCTCTCCACACGTGCTCCACACGTGGCTGCACCGGCAGGTGCCGCGCTGCCCACGACACCTGCCGGTACGTCCTGTCCCCCGCGGGGACGGTCCGGTCTCACCAGACGTACATCGTCCCGATCACGCCGGCCGAGTCCACGGCCAGGTCCGGCGCCGAGCCGGTCGCGCGGGCGTGAGCCGCGAGCAGCGTCATCGTCGTCGAACCGGTGTCGGTCAGCGTGCTGAGCTTCTTCCAGCCCGCGGTCTGCAGGTGGGCCCACGCGTTGCGGTTGCTCTGCTCCGCCCACAGCGCCACCACCTTCTGGCCGCTGAGGCCGGCGCGTGCCGATGTCGCGCTCGCCGCTCCCCCGAGCTGCGGAGGCGTCATCGTCGGCGCCGGGCCGGACCCGTCGAGGGCGACGGTGTCGACCTGGTCGGTCACCGTGTCCTGCACGAGGTCCTGCTCCTGCTCGGACAGGTCGTGGGGTGCCGGTGCGCCGGCCGCGGTGCAGATCTCGGCCTTGCCTGGTGCAGGGGCCGCGCTGGCACTGGTCTTGCTCGTGCGGGCCCTGCTCGTGCGGGTCTTCGTGCTGCTGGGCATGGCGTGCTCCTCGTGCTCTGCCGGTCAGTAGGCGTAGGTCTGGGTGATGAGGCCGTCGTCGGAGTAGGCGTTGACGTAGGCGCTCTTCTCCTTGGCGGTGAGCAGGTCGTCGAACATCGCCACGTGTGCGGTGCCGGACGTGCCGCCGACGTGCAGCCAGCCGTTGTCCTGGACGTAGACCCAGCCGTTACGGTCGTGGCCGGTGCAGTAGCCGCCGAGGACCTTCTTCGCGTCGGTCCACCTGCGCACGGTGGCTCCGGTGACGGCGATGTTGGACCAGGTGTCGACGTAGCACTCGCCGTACCTGATCAGCCCGTAGCCGTTCATGCCCCAGCCGGTGCCCCAGCTGTTCTTGACGATCCAGGCGCCCTGCGCGTCGTCGTAGCCGATGATGGCGAGGCAGTGGCCGCCCTCCTCCCGGCCCGAGGCCTGCTCGTAGACGCCGGAGCGGTAGCTGAAGAAGTCGGTGTAGACGATGAGGCACCCGGTGACGGGGCCCGTCGCGAGCAGGTGGGCCTTGATCTGGTCGACCTTGTTCGTGAGGTCCTGGGTGCCCGTGGCCTTCGCGCGGTGCTGGCTCCAGCCGGCCGGCAGCGAGCCACCGTTCGAGTTGCCGGCCGAGTAGGGCCACTCGGCCTCGAAGGTGATGCCGCCGGTGGTGCAGAACGTCAGCGCCGGCAGTGGCATCCACCCGGTGTCACAGGTGACGCCGACCGTCGAGCCGTAGCCGTAGTAGAGGTGTGCCTCGGACAGGTCGATGTCCATGGACGGGACGCGCGGACCGTAGCGCGCGGTACCTTCCATCACCGCGACCGACGCGAAGGCCACGCAGGACCCGCACGCGCCCTGGTCACGGATGCCGCTCACGTAGTTCTGCCCGCTGACGTTGCGCAGGTCGAAGGAGGCCGGCAGCGCCGCCACGTCCGCGAGGGGGCGCGCCCCCCGCACAGTTTCGCGCACCGCAGCGGCTCGCTGTTCCAGCGTGGCCCGGTGGGCCTTGTCCGGGAGCGGCACCCCGAGGCGGCGGCCACGTTCCTTGCTGGTCAAGCGGGTCAGGTGGTTCTCCTCCGCGACCCAGGGGTGCTGCTTCTGCTCGAGCGCGGCGCGCACCGCGCCGACGTCGATGCGTTCCTGTCCTGCCATGGTGCTGCCTCCTCGATGCACCCCCGGTGGGTGTGGCTGACACGGAGGAGGAGGGCTCGTGACCGTCGCTGATACGACGCGGGGGGAGCCGTCATGACGGGCCGCTGACGGGTCGGCTACCAGCCGGCTCCGAAACAGATGAAGGGGCAGGGGGCCTCGTCCGCAAGCCCGGCGGTGACGGCCGCGAGCGCCTCCGCGGGCGGGCGGCCGGCGGACAGCCCCTGGTGGATCCCGCCGAGCACCTCGCTCGCGACGTCGTCGTCCACGCTGGCCGGTGAGGCGATGACCACGTGCGCCCCGGCGTGCAGCCAGGCCGCCGTCATACCGACCGCCTCCTCGCCCCAGCGCATCGACGACCGGCCGACCTCACAGGCGGAGAGCACGACCGTGGACGGGATCGAGGCGAGCCGGTCGATGTCGTAGCCGAACCACGGACCGTCGGCCAGCTCGAGACCGGAGAAGAGCGGGTTGTCCGCCGCGTGCCGGCCGTGTGCCGCCACGTGCAGGACGTCCACGTCGGCAGCCAGGGCCGAGACCGAGGCGGCGTCGGCGTCCGGGCCGACGAGCGTGCGGTGGTGGCGCCAGGCACCGGACGCCCGCCGGATCTCCTCCTCCGCCCGACGGACCCGAGGGCCGGCCACGAAGCCTGCCCTCCGAGGAGGGGAGGCCACCCGGTGGAGGTCGAGCCACAGGCTCGCCGACCGCGGCACGGTCACCGGACGGCCGCGCAGGCTGGGCAGCATCGACCAGGGCGTTCCGGCGAGCGCGCCCGCCGGAACGAGAACGACCGGACCGTCGCCGATCGGTCCGAGCGAGCCGGTCAGGTGCTGGTCGAGCTCGGCGAGGCGGGCGTGCAGGCTGCGGGTGACCACCTGCCGCATCGGACCGGGCAGGTGCGTCGCCGCCATGTCGAGGTCGGCCTGCATCCCTTCGAGCAGGCGGCGGACCGGCCCGAAGTCGCCGAGGTCGACCAGCCGTGGGGGTCCCGCGCCCGCGACGAGCGCGTGCAGGTGCTCGGCCACGAACACGTGGGCGATGAGGACGCCTCCCAACGGCTCGAGCTCGGCCATCACCCGCATCAGGTCGACAGGCTCGGTGACGACACCGGATCCGGCGCCGTGCCAAGCTCGTTGACGGATGGTGGCGCGCAGGGCAGCGGCCCGCCTGCGCTCGGGGGCCGCCGTCGCGCCTGACTTCTCGGCGGCCCGGATCGCGGCGTGCAGCTCACGCAGCTCGATCAGGAGCTCGGCCGTCTCGGGGTCTGCGGGTGGACGCATGGGCGCGACCTGGCTGGCCAGCGCACGGGCGCGCTCGGCCCACTCGAAGACCGTCGTGGGCCGGCCGTCCTCCAGCGCCAGGGAGAGCCCGTGGAAGGCGAGCCGCTGGCCGTGCCGCACCAACGAGGTCTGCAGGTCGAGCGAGCCGAACGATGCCTGCCAGTCGAGCAACTCCCGCAGGCCCTGGCGGACGTGACCCAGTGCATGCACGCGCCGGCCCTGCGCGGCGGCCAGCTCGGCGCGGACCTCCCGGCCGAGCAGTCGGTGCTCCAACGGTGAGGTGGGGCCGACGCGCACCGTCGAGATCACGGTGCGGGCGAGCGCGGGTTCGTGGCGGGCCAGCGCAATCCGCGCGGACTGGAGGGTCAGCGCGCCCGCCTCCTGGCGCAGCCCGTGCCGGCGCAGGGCATCCGCGACCTCGGTCACCTGCGGCAGCAGTGCCGCGTCGTGACGGCCGGCGAGGATGTCGGCGGTGAAC
>NZ_VOHR01000014.1 GCF_009192725.1 Segeticoccus rhizosphaerae
TGTGCGGCAGGTGCACCGCGAGCAGCCGGGACCGGTGCTGGTCATCGGCACCGACGCGCCGACCCTGGCCGGCGACCTGCTGACGGCGGCGGCCACGACATTGCGCGAGGGCGCCGACGCGGTGCTCGGGCCTGCCCTGGACGGCGGCTACTACCTGGCCGGACTGGCCCGCCCGATCCCGGCGGTGTTCGGCATCGATCCCCTCCTGTGGGGCGGGGACGGTGTCCTCGCCGCGACCCAGCAGCAGCTGTATGACGTCCGCGTGCGTTGGCAGCTGCTGCCCACCCTTCGCGATCTGGACACCCCCGAGGACGCCGCCGCGCTGCTGGCCGACCCTGCCCTTCCGGCCGTGATCGCGGCACACCTGGTCCCGTCGGCGGTGCAGTCATGACGGCGGATCCGCAGGTGTCCGTGCTCATTCCGGCGCTGGACGAGGCCGACCGCATCGAGGCGTGCCTGCACCGGCTGGCGCGCGACTTCCCCGCATGTGAGCTGGTCGTTGCCGACGGCGGCAGCACCGACGGCACGGCCGAGCTGGCGCTGCGCTGGGCGAAGGTCGTCGAAACCGGCGGGGGTCGCGGGCCGCAGCTGAACGCCGCCGCCGAGGCTGCAGCCGGCCAGACACTATGGGTGCACCACGTCGACACTGTCACCGAATCCGCCGCACTGCCACAGCTATTGCGCGAGCTGCGCCGGCCGGGAGTGGTCGGCGGCGGTCTGACCCTGCGCTTCGACCGCCGCTCGCCGGGTCTGAGCTACCTGGCCTGGACCTCAAACCTCCGCGCCCGCCGGCTGGGCTGGATCTTCGGCGACCAGACGATGTTCGTGCGGCGGGACGCGCTCGAGGCTGTCGGCGGCTTCCCCGACCTGCCGCTGATGGAGGACCTGGAGGTCTGCCGGCGGCTGCGCCGGGTGGGCGAGCTGGTCGTCATACCAGCGATGTCCACCGCGTCGTCGCGACGCTTCGACGTCCACGGGACGTGGCCGATGGTCGCGTTCATGCAGTACCTCAAGGTCCGTCACCTGTGCGGTGCCGACCCCGCCGAGACTGCACGACGCTATCGCGCCGGACCGGGCCACTGGGACTCCTGGCGCCCCGGCCACCGGTCGAGCACACTGGCCTCGGCACAGCGCCCATGAACCGGCTTGAGACCGCCGGACTCGGCGCCCGGCTGGACCGGTTGCCGTGGGGCGCGCGGCACACCAGCATCATGCTCGCACTCGGGGCGGGGTGGCTGTTCGACTCCTTCGAGGTCCAGCTGTTCTCCACCGCGATCGGACCGCTGGGGGACACCTTCGGTGCCTCGGTGACCGAGCGCGACGGCGTGCTCGCGGTGTGGCTGGTGGGCATCCTGCTCGGGGCGGTGGCCGGGGGGCCGTTGACCGACCGGTTCGGGCGGCGGCGCCTGTTCGTCCTGACCCTCTCGTGGTACGCGGGATTCACGGTCTTGACCGGGCTGGCACCAAGCCTGGGGGTGGTCTATGTGCTGCGTTTCCTGGCCGCGCTGGGGGTGGGCGCCGAGTACGCGATCGTCAATGCCGCCATCGCCGAGTTCATCCCCGCTCGCACTCGTGGCCGTGCCAACGTCGTCGTGATGAGCTTCTGGCCGATGGGGGCAATCCTGGCCGCCGTGCTGGCCTTCCTCCTGCTGAACACCGCAGCCGTGGGGACGTCGGTGTCGTGGCGCTACCTGTTCCTGCTCGGTGGGCTGATCGCGCTGGTGGTGCTGGTCTTCCGGCGCCGGATCCCGGAGTCGCCCCGGTGGCTGGCCTCGCGTGGGCGGCACACCGAGGCTGAGCGCGTCGTGGCCGGCCTGGAGACCGCCTCGGGTGTCACAGCTGGCCACGGCCGCAACTTCGCAATGCCGGCAGCGCCGCCCGGCCGCCCGGTGGTCCGGGCCGCCCTGCACGAGCTGCTGACCCGATACCCGGGGCGATTGGTGCTCGGCTCGCTGCTCGACCTGGCCGAGGCGTTCGGTTACTACGGGCTGTTCGCGCTGCTGTCGGTGGTGGTGCTGCCCCAGGTGGACATCAGCCAACGCGAGATCCCGTTCTTCTACATCCTGGGCAACCTCGGCGGCCTGGCCGGCGGACTCGCGATGAGCCTGCTGATCGACCGGATCGGGCGACGGGCCACGGTTATCGGCAGCTACACCGCCTCCGCATGTGCGGTGGTCGTGCTCGCCGTGGCCACCGCGACCGGGGACGGCGGGTGGGTCACGGCGGCATTCATGCTCGCCAGTGCCGCGGGCATCGCGGCGTGGACCACGGCATACCCGACGTTCACCGAGCTGTTCCCCACCCACCTGCGCGGCGCCGGCGTCGGCCTGTCCGTCGGCGTCGGCCGGGTCGGTGCGATCGCTGGCGCCCTGGTGCTGCCGGGGCTCGCCACCGCCATCGGCGCGTTCGTGTCCTATGCGCTGGTGGTGGCCTTCTGGCTGGTCGGTGCCGCAGCCATGGCCGCGTTCGCCCTGCGCGGTGGCGCCGAGGCGGCTCGCCGTTCGCTGGAGGAGCTGGCCCCCGAGCCACCCGTGAGCGTCGCCGGGGGCCGGGCATGAGAATCGCCGTCTGCGGTGGCGCGTACGCCAACCCCTATGCGTTGCAGGCCTTTGTGGACGACGCTCGACGACACGGGTGCGAGCGGCTCTACTGCCTGGGCGACCTCGGCGGGTTCGGCGCGGACGTGGACGGGCTGTGGCCGATCCTGAGCAGCAACGACGTGGTGTGCGTCGCCGGGAACTACGACGTGGCCATCGCGCGCGCCGACCCGGGCTGCGGCTGCGGCTACCACGATCCACGGGACAACGCCTTCGCCCAGCTGATCTACGACCACACCCTGGCTCACACCGGCCGGCGCTTCGCCGCCTGGATGGGCGGCCTGCCCACGCAGCGCCGGCTGCGGATCGGTGGCACCGACGTGCACCTGGTGCACGGATCGCCCCTGGCCCTCAACGACTTCTGGTGGGAGTCGCGCACCGAGGAGCAGCACCGGCAGCGGGTGGCCGCCAGTGGTGCCGACGTGATCTTGTGCACCCACAGCGGGCTGCCCTGGCAGCGCCGTGTCGGAGCCACCCTGGTCGTCAATGTCGGTGTCATCGGCAAGCCGGCCAACGACGGCCGCACCAGCGTCTGGTATGCCGTCCTCGACCTCGGTCGCCGGGCGCCCCGCGCCGAGCTGGTCCGCCTGGCCTACGACTGGCGGGCGCAGGCCAGATCCATGCGCGCCGCAGGTCTGCCCGAGCTGTTCGTGGAGACCATCGAGACCGGGTGGTGGACCACCTGCCTGGAGGTGCTGCCGCCGGTGGAGCGGGCGCGTGGCAGGTACCACCTCTACCGCGACGAGCCAGCGGCGGGCTCCGCGAAATCCACCGACGGGTGGGCGCCGCCCGAACCCCTCGGCGGGGACACCCGCCCCGTCACCCCGCTGTTCGGCACGACGTGGTTCCCCGCACGGCTGTGGCTCTACACCAACTTCCACTGCAACCTCTCCTGCGACTACTGCGCGGTGGCGTCCTCACCCCGCGCCGCGCCACGGACTCTGACACCGCAAACCTTCCGGTACCGGGTCGAGGAGGCGGTGGCGGAGGGATTCACCGAGCTCTACCTCACCGGTGGTGAGCCGCTGCTGCACCCCGACCTTCCCGAGCTGCTCGAGACCGCCACCGCCGCGCTACCGACCACCCTGCTGACCAACGCGATGCTGCTGCGCGGCCGCCGACTCGCCCGACTGACCGAGCTGATCGACCGGCCCCTGACCATTCAGACCTCTCTGGACGGAGCCCTCGCCGCCACCCACGATGCGCACCGGGGGACCGGCTCCTGGCAGCGCACCATCGAGGGCATCGCACGCCTCGCCGACCTCGGTCATCCACCTCTGGTGGCGCTGACCGAGACCGAGAAGAATCGCGCCGAGGTCCCGGCCGTCGCCGCGCTGCTGGAGCGGATCGGCGTCCCTGCCGACCACCTGGTTGTCCGTCCCCTGCTGCGTCGTGGCGCATCGGCCGGCGGCGTCGAGATCGGCGACGACAGCAGCATCCCCGAGCTCACCGTCACCACCGACGGGCTGCACTGGCACCCTGCCGGCGCCGACGTGGCCAGCAGCCCGGACATGCACCTGGCCGGTCCGGGCACGGCCCTCGCGGAGGGCAAGCGGCTGGTGACCGAGCGGTTCCTCGCGGCGCGGCTGGCCGACGGGACCATCCCGCAACCGGTGAACTGCGCCATCTGACCGACCAGCAAGGAGCCTGCCGTGCCCGACCTGAAGCACCCGCACCTGGATCTCGCCGACCTGACACTCACCGGGCCGCAGGGGCACCCCATGCCGCTGAGGCAGCTCACCGGAGTCAATGTCCTGGTGATGTTGCGGCATCGTCATTGACTGCCGTGCCAGCAGCACCTGGTCCAGGTGCACCAGCAACCGCGTGACCCGAGGATCGGGCTGCTCCTGGTCGGCTTCAGCCCCATCGCCCCGCTCACTGCGATCGCCCGTCATCTGGGGTGGCCGGGGGAGGTCCTGTCCGACCCCGACCGGGACCTCTACGGCCGGCTCGGCATCGGCCGGGCTCCGTGGTGGCGGATCTACACCCCCCGAACCCTGGCTATCTACGCCCGGGCGCTGCGGGGCGGACGTCGTCTGTCTCGTCCGGTGGAGGACACCCGCCAGCTCGGTGCGGACGCCATCACCGTGGGGTCGACCGTGCGTGCGGTCTGGCGCCCGCGCAGCCCCGACGACCGTCCCGACGCGGCGGATGTCATCGCGCGGGCCACGGAGACCCTGCACGAGATCGGTCGGACTCGTTGACTGCCTCTGGCGAGGCCGTCCCGGATCCGGATGCTGGCCCGCCGGATTGGGTCCGGCAGGCCTGCAGGGCTCAGCAGGTGGGGCAGGCCGTGGGTTGCCTTGGCGCACGTGTGGCTGGTTCCAGAACGAGTGCCAGCCGGGTGGCCAAGCGCGTGGGGCGCGGGTCGAGCTGTCGCCTCCTCGCGCGGGGTCCGGTGGTTCGCCGGAGTTGCTGGATGTGCGCGTCGGCCAAAGCCTGGGCGATGTAGGGATGGACAAACATGACGTGCTCCTGTGTCTCGAGTTGCCTGTGGTGGGTTAGCTGGCGCAGCAGGCGGTCTCGTCCTCGCTCGTGGACCCTGCGGAGGGCTGACCGCCGAAGGTGGGGCTGTCGGCCAGCACGGTGTAGTGCTCCCACCGTTCGCCGTCCGGCCCAGTGACCCAGAACTTGTCCTGGGTGGCGTAGCAACAGGTGGTGCCGCGCTCTTCGTCCGCGAAGAAGCCCTCGGCGGTCAGCCGTGCCTGCTGGGCGTCGACCTCTTCGGTGGAGTTCACCTCGACGCCGAGGTGGTTCAAGGTGCCGCCCTCACCGGCGCCCTCGAGGAGCACCAGCTTCAGCGGTGGCTCGGCGATGGCGAAGTTCGCGTAGCCGGGTCGACGCTTGGCTGGCTCCACGCCGAACTGCTTGCTGTAGAAGGCGATCGCAGCCTCGAGGTCGGAAACGTTGAGCGCGAGCTGGATGCGGGACATTGCCACTCCTTGTATCGATTGATGTCTATATGGCGGTCCATGTTGCACCTCTGAATCAACATCTGTCAATATAGATGCATGCCGAAGTTGCTTCCCGTCGCCGAGCCGTTGAGCCTGTGCTGCTCGCCCCTGACCAGCCAGCCGCTCAGCGCCGAACAGGCCGAAACCGTCGCCCCCTTGCTGAAGGCCCTGGCCGACCCGGTCCGGTTGCGGCTGATGTCGCTGATCGCCTCCCACGCCGACGGCGAGGCGTGCGTGTGCGACCTGACCCCGGCGTTCGAGCTGTCCCAACCGACGATCTCCCACCACCTGAAGGTGCTGCACGACGCCGGTCTGGTCGACCGGGAGCGGCGCGGGACCTGGGTCTACTACCGGGCACGCCCGCAGGCGCTGCAGTCGCTCGCCACGCTGCTCACCGCCGCGGGAGCCACCCCGGTCACCATCCCGTGAGCGACACCGTCACCGAGCGCTCGGCTCATGACCTCGACGCGCCGGTCGTCGCCCGGCTGTCCCGGCTGGACCGGTTCCTGCCGGTGTGGATCCTGGCGGCGATGGCTCTCGGACTGCTGCTGGGCCGGTTCGTGCCCGGCATCGCCGGGGTGCTGGACTCCGCGCACGTCACCACGGGGGTCTCGGCACCGATCTTCGTCGGGCTGCTCGTCATGATGTACCCGGTGCTGGCCAAGGTGCGCTACGGCCAGCTCGACCGGGTCACCCGCGACACCCGCCTGCTCGTGTCCTCCCTGGTGCTGAACTGGCTGGTCGGCCCGGCGCTCATGTTCACCCTGGCGTGGCTGCTGCTGGCCGACCAACCGGCATACCGGACCGGGCTGATCATCGTGGGCCTGGCCCGCTGCATCGCCATGGTGCTGATCTGGAACGACCTGTCCGGCGGCGACTGCGAGGCCGGCGCGGTGCTGGTCGCGCTGAACTCGCTGTTCCAGATCGTCGCCTTCGCCGGTCTGGGCTGGTTCTACCTGCAGGTCCTGCCCGGCTGGCTGGGCCTGGACACCGCCGGGTTGCACGTCTCGGTCGGCACCATCGCCGCCAGCGTGGCGATCTTCCTCGGCATCCCGCTGGTGGCCGGCTTCCTCACCCGCGTCCTGGGCGAACGGGCCCGCGGCCGGGAGTGGTACGAGGCGAGGTTCCTGCCGAAGATCGGGCCCTGGGCGCTCATCGGGCTGCTGTTCACCATCGTGGTCCTGTTCGCCCTGCAGGGCGACACCATCACCCGACAACCCGGTGACGTCGCCCGTATCGCGGTGCCGCTGCTGGCCTACTTCGCGCTCATGTGGACCGGCGGCTTCGCCCTCGGCCGGAGTCTCGGGCTGCCCTACCCCCGCACCGCGACCCTCGCGTTCACCGCTGCGGGCAACAACTTCGAGTTGGCCATCGCGGTGGCCATCGGCGTCTTCGGCGTCACCTCGGGAGAGGCCCTCGCCGGCGTCGTCGGCCCGCTGATCGAGGTCCCCGTCCTGGTCGCCCTCGTCTACGTCGCTCTGTGGGCCCGCCGCCTCTTCTACCCCGTGCCAACCAAGCATCCACGCTCCACCACCGCCAGGGAGAGCATCTGATGACCGATCGCCAGGGCGCCGCGCCCGAGGTGCTGTTCGTCTGCGTCCACAACGCCGGCCGCTCCCAGATGGCCGCCGCCCTTCTGACACGCCACGGCGGCGACCAGGTGGCCGTCCGGTCTGCCGGCTCCGCACCTGCAGACCAACTGAACCCGGCGGTCGTGGCGGCCATGGCCGAACTCGGCATCGACCTGTCCGACCAGATCCCCACCGGACTCGACACCAAGGACGTGGCAGCCGCCGACGTAGTGATCACCATGGGCTGCGGCGACGCTTGCACCATCTACCCCGGCAAGCGCTACCTCGACTGGGACGTGCCCGACCCCGCCGGCCTGACCCTCGAGCAGGTGCGTCCGATCCGAGACCAGATCGACACCAAGGTCACCGCGCTGCTGACCGAGCTCACACAACTCGCCCCACCTCCTCGCGGTCACCGGTGAACGCTCCTGTCCGTAGAGCGATCCCCTGACCCCACGTCGTTCGACCGTGAGGGAACTCGCCGCCCGGGGGAGGCGTTGACTGGGCTACGCCGCGCGTCGGTTGGCCACGCGCCGACCCTTCCCATGAGGAGTACGGATGACCAATCAGATGACCTGCCCGAAGTGCCGAGGCACGATGACGTCCTACGAGCGCAACGGCGTCCATGTCGACCAGTGCCAAGACTGCCGCGGCTTGTTCCTCGACCGTGGCGAGCTCGAGCGCCTCGTCGACGCCGAGGCGGCCTTCAACAGTCCGGTTGCTCCTGCGGCGCCCAGAGACCGGCCCGGCTACCGCGAGAGCGTAGGCTACGGCGAGGGCTACCGGGATGACTACCGAGGCGACTACCGCAGTCGGGCACAGCATGGCCACCAGCCCCGCCGCAAGCGCCGCAGCTTCCTCGAGGATCTGTTCGACTAGCGTTGTCGCGAGAACAACCAGGGCAGAAGCCCTCAGGGCACCAGACCAGTCCGCAGCCGACCACACTGATGATGAAGGTGGCAGCGGAAACCGCCCCCGCACCGGTGGGCCGCTCGGGCCCGGCCAGGTAGCGGGCAGCCGCAACGAGCGTCGACGTCGGACTCGGTCGGCTCGCGGACCGCGAGGTGTGGCCGTTGGAGCGCTGACCGCGTCGTGGCGCGGCGACGCTGGGTCCAGCGAGCAGCCGACGCGAGTTGAGACCAACTGGTGGAGCCTGCATCGCTTCCTCCCAGCAAAGGAAGGGACATGGTGAGCCACACCACATGGTCGGCGGCGGTCGCGATCGCGGCCGGTCTGCTCTCGATCTGGATCATGCTGGTCGTGGCGGTCTGGCGGTTGCGACCGGACGACCTGACCCTTGGCGAGAGTCTCAGGCTGCTGCCGGACCTGCTGCGCCTGCTCAAGCGCTTGGCCGCCGACCGTGAGGTCCCCCGAGGCGCCCGGGTCAGGTTGTGGTTGCTGCTGGTCTACCTGGCATCCCCGATCGATCTCATCCCAGACTTCCTGCCCGTGATCGGGTATGCCGACGACGCCATCATCGTCGTGCTCGCGCTGCGCTCGGCCGTCCGTCGGGCCGGTGTCTCCGCGGTCCGCGAGCACTGGCCGGGCAGTCCACAAGGTCTCCAAGCCGTGCTGCGGATCGCCCGACTCAGCACCGGAGCGACTCAAGAGGATCGCCCTGGCCGCGCGGAGGATCTCGACTGAGCCGCCTCGTCGGTGGCAACTGCGAGCTTCCCCCGGGCCCGGGAAAAATATGCGCTCGCCGTGTGTGCGGCGCCATCCGCGACGTGACCCGCTTTGCACCTTGCTCACACAGCGGGTTCCTCCGCCACGTTCCCGCTGTGCGTGCCCCCTTCCCTGTCCCGACAGGAGGCCGATGGGACATTCGCGTGGCCGCTAACCGCGAGTTCGGCGGTGCTCAAGTGGTGTTCCAGCTCTATCAGCTGGCCGCACGTACCGGGGATCAGTCTGCGGAGGATTCGCCATGAGGAGGAAGTCGATCTGGTGCCAGTTGCACACCATCCGGGCCAACGCCAGGCGGCGGAGCACTTCGTCGCTGCATTCCACTAAGACGCAGCCACTAGGTGTGCCGCAGCCCGCGGCGGTCCGCGGCCGACAGGGTGGTGCCCTTTATCACTGGAAAGAGCCAACGTACTTTACGTACGCGACGCGCTGACTCCTTGGCGTTGCCCAGTACGATGGGCAGGATCCGCAGACGGCTCACCAGAGAGGCCCCGATGTACATCAGTCGATTGAGCGTCGAAGATGAGGGGTTTCTTGCCGGTCTCGACCTGACATTCGGGCCAGGCTTGAGCGTCATAATCGGTGCCCGAGGGACCGGGAAGACGTCAATCATCGAGTTGGTTCGATTCTGCCTTGACGCTGGTGGGTTCACTGAGGACGCGGTAACCCGCGGTCGACAACAAGCAATGGCGATCTTAGGCGGAGGCGCGGTCACCGTTGAGCTTACGGATCCCGCCACCGGGGTGGTATCCACCATTAGCCGGACATTCGCAGGACAAGTGGTCGGCTCGGTCCCCCTCCGCGTTCGAGCGACAGTGTTGGCGCAGAACGAAGTCGAAGCTGTTGGGGCGCAGGCGGCAGGGCGCTTGCACTTGGTCGATCGCTTTCGCGATACCCCATCCCACGATGATGCCGAAATGACTCGTATTCGATCTCAACTTAAAAGTATTTCGGTCGAACTGCACGAGGTAATCCAAGAGAGTCGAGCCTTGCGGGACCGCGTGGAGGATGAGACAAGCATTACCGCTGACCTCGATCGAGCTCGGCGGGAGCAGCGGACACTCCTTGACAATGCCAAGGCGTCGACTGAGGATCAAGACCGTCTTGTAGAGTTCCAGGCTGCCTCGAATGCCCTTTCAACTCGGCAGGCAACAGTCGACCAGAAGGCTATGGATCTGGAGGCATTGCGCGCGCGCGTGTCATCGGTTGCGAGCTACGCTCAGACGGTCAGCGGCTCATGGGGGATCGAGGAATCGAGCCAAGCACTTTCAACTGCCGTCGAGGCCACCCTAGAAGCCACGCAATTGTTGAACCAAACGCAAGATAGAGTAAGCACAGCGATTTCGCTGTTACAGAAGGAGCGCGAAATCATTGCGAGTGAGCGCGCCAAGCTTGAAGAGCTTTCGAGCGAACTCCGTCAACGGCTCAACGCGCTGGAGGAAGGGGTGGGAGTCGCTTCCAGACGAGTGGCTGAGTTGGAGGAACGAGGCGGTCAACTCGCTGCCCTATCTACTCGCTTAGAAAGTCGCGTTGCCCGTTATCGAGAACTGGCCTCCTTGAGAGACGCGGAGTATGAGCGCCTTGAGGCCTTTCGTGACAGGGTCTTTGCTGCTCGAGCAAAAATCGCCGAGGATGTTTCGACGAAACTCTCCCCGACGGTCCGCGTATCGGTGCGGCGCTCGCTCGACACCGAGGATTACCAGAATGCAATCGTCAGGACCTTGCGGGGATCGGGCGTTCATTACAATTCGCTGGCGCCGATCTTAGCCGAACGAATTTCTCCCCAAGAGTTAGCGACATTTGTCGAGACTGAAGACTCGGATGGCTTGTGTTCAGCTACTGGACTTACACGAGAACGGGCCGCCTCCTTGATCTCTGCTCTTGGATCTGTCGGCTTGTCGGAGGTTGTAGGAAGCCAAATCGAGGATGGGGTCCGGCTCGAACTGATGGATGGAGCAGAATATAAAGCGAGCGATCGGCTGTCGATCGGTCAAAGGTGCACAGCTGTTCTGCCGATGCTACTCGGGGCGAACGCTGACCCACTACTCATCGATCAGCCAGAGGATCACTTGGATAACGCGTTCGTCGCGGATACGTTGGTGTCGGCACTCCGTCAGCGCGAAGCCACAGACCAGTTCATCTTCTCGTCGCATAATGCCAACATCCCTGTACTCGGTGAAGCGGATCTCGTCGTTGTCATGGAGTCCGACGGGCGTCGTGGCTTTGTGAGTCATGCCGCCTCGCTACAAGACCCGGAGATCGTGGCCTCGGTCACCTCTATCATGGAAGGGGGAGCCGAAGCCTTCGCCCGACGTTCGCGCTTCTATGCGAAGGCGGCTCGGCGGTCGTGAGCGGCATGGACGAAGCCCTAGGCTTGCTCGATTCTCCCGCTACGAGCGACCGGCTACGAGGTGCCCGCCTGGCCCAGAAGTCCGGAGAGCGCCAGCACCTTTCCGTAATACAAGAGAGACGACGGCGTGAGCCGGACTCTTGGGTTAGGGCAGCCTTAGACCGAGCGATTCTGCGCCTCCAGTCGACCGGCCCGAGCGAGCACAAGGAGATGCCCGATCTGCCGCATTCGACGGATAACGATGATATCGCTGGTGAAGCAATTCAGATGGTCACCGAGCTCGTGCTGCATGAGATCAGCCCCCAGGTAAGGCGTGTGAAAATCCATGCGCAAGCTGAACTCGCCGAACGATTCCACGGCAGTACAACTGAAGCCTCGCTCGAACGCCTACACGAATTTCTGAAGGTGCTGCGCAGGGTTCACGAGGCTGCTGGTGCACCGAACGTGAAAGAGTTTGATTTGACCGATCTTATACAAACCATCTCCGGCCGTGACGAATTCTCGACGCATCCTGTGTTGGTCACGAGGTCGGACACTTTGACCGTCTTGGGCGACCCGGATCTAATTGACTTGGCTGTGAGTAACGGCCTGGTCAACGCAGTCGAGGCGTCCGATGCATCTGGGAAGCCTGTCATTGTCAACTTTGGCAGAACAGACAAGGATGCCTGGATCACGATCTTGGATGAAGGTATTGGCCTGCCGCCTGGCGCTGATTTCGTATGGAAGCCCGGTCGAACAAACAAGGGAAAGTCTGGACATTTCGGCTGGGGCCTAACGGTGGCCCAGCGGTCCATGCGTTCCTTGCATGGTGTGATATTCCTTACCCCGCGTGACCCTGTAGGCGTTTCCTTTGAGGTTCGATGGCCAATCGGCGAAGACCGATGACTATAAACGTTCTTTTAGTGGAAGATGAAGAGCGGGATGCAGAGGATACGACGATAATCCTGCGTGAAGTCGATCCTCATATGGAACTGACTCTCGTTCGAAGTCGAGATGCAGCTATGGCAGTAATCACACCGGCAGCCGAGTTTGACTTGATCATTTGCGACATCCAGATCCCTCCCCAAGATGGCGGACTTGACGCAGATGAGCAACATGGCCTCGCGGTGCATGCACATGCCAGGCAAGTGCTCCCCGGCGTCCCACAGCTGTTCTTGACCGGTTTCGCAACACCACGGAACGTCCGCGAACAACTGGGACGCGGGGGGGAAGCGGCGTGCTTCGGGCGCGAAGATTGGTTGATGGTCCAGTTGGCTATCAAAGACACCCCGGACGAACTTCGTAGCGTTATACAGAATGTCTTGGATAGTAGGTCGGCGCAGGCCGCGAGAATGACGATTTCGGGACCTTCGGTGTCGGAGGACATGAAAACGGCTATTCGTTGCTGTGGTGATCGGGTCGGCGCGAAATTTGCCGATGTATTTGGGGCATCAGGTCTTTCGAATGCCGAGGTTGCTCGCGCAACCTACAGGAATAGCACCGGGCAGGTCGTGGGTTCGAACTACCTAAAGATTGAGTTGCATAGTCGAGCCTTAAGAGAGCAAAGGGCATTCGAGACGTACGTTCCGACTCAACTCAGGCCTGGGTTATTCGCGCCTTTGCTGCAACCGATCTCGACGGGGCTTCGAGGCAAAGCGTGCTTGATCTCGACTGTTGCAGATCCCCAATCGTCGAATGTATTTGAGTTCCTGACGCGTGATGAGGTAGGAACGGCCCGCATTGTGGACCGAATGTTTGATGGGTTGTTACCATGGAGGAATCGATTAGAGTTTTGCGAGACGACAATAAGCGATATTCGTCGCAACTTTATATCCGACGAGGAAGTGGAGCGATGGGGAGTCGTTCTGGACGCCTCGTTCGAGAATCGAACTCTTAATGTGTCGAGGTGCGTGGTTCACGGTGACCTTCATGGCGAAAACGTCCTCATCGATTCTGATGGAAGGCCCGTGTTGATCGACTTCGGGGACACTGGTATCGGCGCCGCGGTGGCAGATCCTGTCACACTAGAACTGAGTTTGCTCCTCCACCGGGATGGTCCCGCCCGATCGGTAACTTGGCCGGAGGCAGTCAACCTGAGGAACTGGATGGACCTTGAAGCCTATATCGACGGCTGCCCATGGCCTCACTTTGTGCGGTCCTGTCGCAGAGAGTCGCTCAAACGTGGTTCGGAATCTGAGATGGCTGCTTTCGGGTATGCACAAGCGCTACGTCATCTAAAGTATCCAGACCGGCAACTGAAAGATGTGGCCGCGTTGGCGTCGGGAATCATTGACTGGTCTCGGACTGTGTGATTTCGAGGCCGAATTGTGCGCTCAGGGGTGGCGCATGCGTCCGACTCCGGGGGATCAGTGGACTGCGTCCTTCCGCCGCGTTGGACCGTTCAGGCTGACTGAGGCATGAAGCCGGGCTGATGGGGCGGTTCGGTGTTCGCTATCGCGGTGTCGTCACAGTAGCCGTGTCCGATCCGTCTCGAGCAACTGCTTCACGTGCTGCGCCCGGTCCGAGTCGTCTAAGTTGTTAAGCACGTCAGTCAAGGAATCGCTAAAGATCGAAACCTCTTTTCGCCATGCGTCTATAACCGCATACCAGTCTCGAGCGGTTGTTGGAGGGTGTTCGATTTTCTCACGTATTTCGTCGCCGATTTTCTCCAGACGATCGTCGATTTCAGGAACTTCCGTTGGGAACCCAGGGAAGTATTCGATTTTGGCTATCCACCAGAGATGGTATTCGTATGCAGTTAGGACCGCCTCGGACTGGTTCTTCAACGCGGCAACTTGGTCGACGAGTGCATCCATTTCTCGTTGGATAATACCTTCGACTTCGGAGACATTCCCGCAAGCGACTTGTTCATTCAGGAGCGTCCTAGCGTGCGACCACTCCTCTTCTCGGCGTCGTAGGCGCAATTCTTGAGAAGCGCGGCTTTCTTCTTCCGCTTGTTGCTCGGCCCGCCGCACCTCCTCTAGCCGCGCGCTCCGCTGGGGTGCACTCTCCAACAGGTCCCGAGCCGACCCATTCTCGGCACGCACTTCCCCGTAGACGTCGTAGACAAACAGGGCCACCCCCGCGAGATTCGCGTATTCTTCGGCCGCCGGAGTGTATCCACTCAGGGCGTAAAACAGAGAGTTTTCCGATCCGTGGGCCGCTCCCCGTAGCTGTTGAACCTCAGGGGCGCCCACTGGCTGCATGTAGTGCTTTACTTGGGCAGCGGCGCCTTCGGACGCAACGTCGATGCCACCATCTGTTCCCGATGTGGTGAGACGAGCGTCCTCAAATCCAAGTTGGTGCCGCATATGCCATGCAGACAACTCCTCTGCGTCTATCCGCCGCGTTGAGGGCGCACACCGGCTGGCCGGGCCGCCGGCTCTGCTGATCTGGCTGGACACGGTTGACCAATGCCGGGGTTCGGCTGAGGTCGAGGACACCGGTCAGGCGTCGGGTAGATCGCTCACCGCGCCGGTGCGAACCACGTCCTCTGCGATGAAGCGAAGCGTGCGATTCGCGTGGCTGATGGACTCACGAGGACATCGGAAGCGACGGTCCGCGTTCACGTCTCGGGGCGTGACTGCTCAGCCCTGCGGGAATCCGGAGTCGAGGCAGAGAATGTTGCCCTCGCTGTCCTTGAACCAGGCCGCCTGGCCCATCCTGCCCATGTCGGCGATGCCGTCATCCCACTCCACGCCGGGCATGTCATAGGTCTCGAGCGCGACGCCCTTGGCCTGCAGGGCGCGCGCCTCGGCCACGACGTCGTCGACGTGGAACTGGGCGATGGTGTGGCCGGCCCGGCCTGCGTACTCGGTCTGGTAGACGCTGAAGGCCGTCCCGCCGTCGGTGCGGTAGATCAGCATTCCGACGTCAGCGACCTCGGTGGCCGGCGTCAGGCCGAGGGTGTCGGCGTAGAACGATCGAGCACGCGCGAGATCCGCGGCGGGGATGTTGGCGGTGACGGATGCACTGGTCAGCATGGGGTCCTCCTGATGAACTGACAAGGTGATGTTGCGTGAGGGTCGAGGGGCCCGCGGGGCGGGCGCCGCGCGACATACCGGAGCGGTCGACTAGCTGGTGAGGCCGTGGACGGTCGGCGCGAGCACGTCTGCCGCCGGTGTCGGCCTTGGTCCTTGGTTGTGGCGCCACCTCCTGGGAGAGTTCTTGGGCGACATCGGCGATGGCCCACATTCTGCTGTTCTCCTCGTCTGGCGATGTGGGGTGGGTGCCCGACCAGACGAGGTGTTTTGGCGCTGCGCTGGCGAAGTCCGGCGGATGGATCAGGTGGCCGGTGCTGCCCTTCGTAGTGAAGTGACACCTGGACCTGTCCCGCACTGGGCCTGGCGCCGCGGGACGACTGCATGGCTGGCACTGGTCAGCTCGTGGTCGCCAACGTGGGCGCGATGAGCTGCTGTTCGGACGTGGGTGGGTTGAATCCCTTCGCGATCAGCCAGATCGGCATGCACACGACCTCAAACAATCCACCTGGGGCGAGTAGGGCGAGGCCAGCCCCCTTGTTCGTGTCGAGCACGCCGACGAGGCCTAGCGGCACTCCCAGTGAAACAAGTGCGTATCCGAGCAGACCGAGAACGGCGATGGGACGCGGAACGAGGCGGGAGACGTAAAGCAGGTAGGTCAGGAGCAGGCCCCCGAGGCCAGTCGGAACGTAGGTCCACAGCAGGTGGTTCGGGACCACCTGCAGCTGGGCCAGGAGGTAGACGCCGAGCGGTGGAGACGATGAACTCGACGATCCTGAGGATGGGGTACCAGATGGCCAGCCTTTGGTTGACGACCTTCAGGACCGGGTACATCAGCAGGCCGATACCGACCACGGCAAGACCGGAACCCATCATGAACAGCACGCCGATCGTCATCGGCGCCCTTGCGGTGTCACCGTCCACGAAGGCTTGGATCAACGAGGTCCCGATCATGGCGGTGACCATCTGGACGAGGAAGAGGATGCCTACGACGACTGCAATCATCCTGCGTGGCATGACGTCCTGCTTGGGCTGTGGATTCCTGATGTCCGGCGTGAGCCCGGATCTGTGTCGGTTGCCGTACACGGTCACTGGTGCGCTCCTTGACGGGCGCCCAAAACGACTGGGCGGTGAACTGGTGTGAACTGGTGTGTTAGGCGACCGGGAGACCGTCGGGGAATGGGGTGGACGGGGCGTTGGTGGAGGTCAGCGGTGTGGGCTCGAAGCCCTTGACGATCAGCCAGAGCCCGAGGGAGAGCTCGAACGCAGCGACGGGCAGCGCGGCGAGGGCGGCGACCGGGGACACGTTGGGGTAGGCGCCGAAGAAGACAGCGATGTCGGAGGCCAGCAGCAGCGGGGCGCCGACGAAGGCGACGATCGGCAGGATGCGGGGCACCAGCCCGGACCGGTACAGCACGTAGCCCAGAAGCAGGTCGCAGGCGACGGGCATCAGGCTCTGCGAGAGCAGGAACGTCCAGGTGTAGACGGCGACCAGGCCGTGACCGGTCGTGACCAGTGCCGCGGAGTTGGCGCCGGCGGTTCCGGCGACGTCGGTGCGCAGCGTGATGATCGTCAGCAGGCTGATGACGCCGACGAAGATGAGGCAGGTCTCCAGGAGGCGGGCGGTGACGAACCCCAGGGCGGCGGTCTGGCTGACTCGCTTGGCGATCGGATAGAGCACCACGGCGGTGCCGATGCCGGCGATGCCGACGATGACCTCGGAGGCGGCGCCCCAGAGCACGCCGGTGTCGCTGCCGGCGCCCAGGATGAAGGTGCCGACGTGATCCTTGACGGGCTTGTAGAGCCCGAGGGTGGGGATGGACACGAAGGTGAGGACATACAGGATGCCGGCGGTCAGGGAGATCCTTCTGTTCGGCTCCATCCGTCGGCGCGGGATGACACGCCCCGCGGTCGGTGTCGTGTGGGGGGTGTGGGTGGCAGCAGTCATGTCGTGCTCCCTGTGTGTGCGTGTATCAGTCGGGCTGGGTCGTGCAGGGCGTCGTTCGCGCGCCGGGCACGGTGGTCATGGGACGACCGGAGCGGGGGTCAGCGGGGTCGTGTCGGGCGCGGCGGCGGTGGGGGGTTCGGTGCCGCCGATGTCGAGGCGGAACGGCGGGTACTGGTCGGTCATCAGCGCCGCGTAGGCGGTGACGCGCAGTACCCAGCGGTTCATGCCCATGACCAGGTCGTAGAGGCCGCGGGGGTACCGGCCGGCGAACAGCAGGGCGAGGGCGGCGATGCAGACCAGCAGGCCGATCAGGCCGCTGCCGTACGCCCATGCGTTGTGGTCGCGTGCCTGGTTGTAGCCGGCGAAGGCGCCGCCGGTGAACACGCCGATGATCAGGTAGTGCGGCAGCGCGAGCAGCCACCACTTGACCAAGACGAGACCCCGGGAGAGCGACGCTGGGTACTCGACGTCGAGCCGGGCCGGGTAGTCCGGGTCGTCGGCCAGCCTGAACGGCGGGTAGCGGTCGGTGCCGAGCGCGCTGTAGGAGTAGTAGCCCACCCGCCAGCTCCAGCGCAGCACGCCGACGTTGAAGTCGAAGATCGCCGGCGGGTAGCGGCCGGTAACCAAGATCGTGAAGAACGCGGCGAGCGACAGCACGAGGAAGGCGGTCCACAAGAAGAACAGCACGATGGCGTGTGGGATCACCAGCAACCACTTGACCAGCCACAGCCAGCGGCTCAGGTGTGGCGACAACTCTCCCTCGAGGCTGAGCGGGTATGGGGACTGTCGCGCCATGAGAACGCCCTTCCACGGGTACGGGTGCCGGCGGTGGGGTCGGTCTGGTCGACCCCATAGACGCTACGCTGCCACATAAGACATGTCAAATTAAACATGTTCTGTATCACGGGTAGGATGGGAAGCATGGCTGAATGGGGATTCATGACCAACCACCTGCACGCGCTCTACTGCGTCGCGCGGCACCCCGGGATCCGGATCGTCGAGATCGCCGAGAGCGTGGGGGTCCGCGAGCGGGCGGCACACCGGCTCGTGTCGGACTTGGTGGAGGGCGGTTACCTGACCCGCCGCCGGGTAGGCAGTCGCAACTTCTACGAACTGCATCCAACCCTGCCGCTCCGCCGCGAAGGCCTCGACGAGGTCGCGGTCGGTGAGATCCTCGAAGTGCTGCTCAGACAGGCGCCAGAAGCCGTCCGCGACTCCGACGCGCCCGCGTCGGCACACCCCGGCGGAGACCAACCCATCGACCGCTGACCAGGCGAGGACTGCACGCCGCGGCCCGGCGACACAACTGTCGCGGCGCCACGGCCACCGGTAAGGCGTCTCGCGGGGCGAATCGCCTACGGGAGCGGCACCGGTCGTCGGTGCGCCGCCGTGGGGCGTCCGCGTGCCGATCACCTAGACCGAGTCTGGCCAGACACCGGCCCTACGGGAATCGTCTAGCAGCCGCGTTTGACGAGCGGTGCTGCGCTCGGCTGAACGCCGATCGGGTACCTCCGCTGCTACTCGAGGGACTTCGCCCTGCCAGCGGATCGGATGCCTGCGCGTTTCTCCGCGGAGTGGGGCCAAGATTCGCCGAGACCAGTGGGGTGGAGGAGTCGTGTCGTGACCGCCAAAGACACTGATGTCGATTGCCGGCCCAGATCAGCGCGGGTTTCGTCGAGTTTTCCCCAGATCCGGCGAGTCGTGGAGCAGTGATCCGCCGTCACCTCCTCGTTTTCGGTGATCGAGGCAAACCCAGCCCAACGCCAGCCAGGTCCTCGTCATGGCGGTCGAGGAGCCAAACGGGGCACGCGACCCAGTCCTCGCGATCGCAGCGACCGTGAGCCACCAGCAGCCGCGGCTGCCCCGGCCCGGCCGGACTCGACCAGGAGCACGGCATCTGGCAGCATCCGTGCCGTGGTGACGACGGGACTGGACCTGACCGGCCGGGTCGCGCTGGTGACCGGTGCGGGCAGCCCCACGGGCATCGGCTTCGCGGTATGCCGGCGGCTCGGTGCGCTCGGCGCCGCCGTGGTGCTGACCGCCACTACCGACCGGGTGCACGACCGTGCGGGTGAGCTGGCGGAGTCTGGAGTCCAGGCCACCGGCCTGGTCGCCGACCTCACCGATCCGACGGCTGCGCAGACGGTGGTCGCCGCCGTCACGAGCCGGTGGGACCGGTTGGACATCCTGGTCAACAACGCGGGGATGACCTCCGTCACCGACAGCGACGCGCTGTCCGGAGGCGTCGACGGGCTCGGGTACGACGAGTGGCAGCACAGCCTGCGCCGCAACCTCGACACCGCTTTTCTGACGACCCGCGCGGCCGTGCCTGTCATGCGCCGGTCCGCGTGGGGTCGGATCGTGATGGTCTCCAGCGTCACCGGACCGGTGATGGCGATGCGGCAGGACGCCGGCTATGCCGCTGCCAAGGCCGCGATGGTCGGGCTGACCCGGTCACTGGCCGTCGACCTCGCTGCGGACGGGATCACCGCCAATGCCGTCGCGCCGGGCTGGATAGCCACCGGCTCCCAGACCGACGACGAGCGGCGAGAGGGCCAGGTCACTCCGGTGCGCCGCAGCGGCACCGCTGACGAGATCGCCTGGCCGGTGGCGTGGCTGTGCACTCCCGGCGCGGCGTACCTGAGCGGCCAGTGCCTGGTCGTCGACGGCGGCAACTCCGTGGCCGAGCAGCGGGCGCTGTGAGGCCCGACTCGCACTTCGCGGTCACCGGAGCGCAGCCAGGTGGCCGTCAGCGCGTCGGTGAGCAGGTCGACGTGCTCGTCCCCGAAGACCAGCGGCGGGCGGATCTTCAGGGTGTTCCGGCCGGGACCGGTGCGACCGATCAGCACCCCGCGCTCGCGCATGCCGTCCACGATCCGGCCGGTGCGCTGCGGGTCCGGCCGACCGGTCGCTGGGTCTACGACGTCGGCACCGACCGCCAGTCCCCAGCCGCGCACCCCGGCCACCTCGGCCCTGTCGGCGGTGACCTCGCGCAACGCCTCGACCAGGTGAGCGCCCACCGCGGCGACCCGGTCGACGACCCGGTCCTGCGCCAGCGTGCGCAGCACGGCGAGGGCGGCGGCGCAGGCGGCAGTACCGCCGCCGAAGGTGCTGAAGTAGTCGGTGCCTTCGAGGAATGGGTCGACGAGGTCGGCGGGACCGGCGACCGCGGCGACCGGGTAGCCGTTGCCCATCGGCTTACCGAGGGTTACCAGGTCGGCCGGCACGTCCCCGGCGACGAAGCTCCACAGCGAGTCGCCGGTGCGGCCGTGACCCGCCTGAACCTCGTCGGCCACGTAGAGGCCGCCCGCGTCGTGGACCGCGGCGGCCGCCGCAGAGGTCCAGTCGTGTGCCGGCCCGTGGATCCCGTCGCTGGTGAACACTCCGTCGACCAGCATCGCCGCCACGCCGAGTCCCGCGGCGTGCAGGTCCTCGGCCGCCTCGGGCACGGCGGACAACGGCCCGGGTGGCGGCTCGACCAACCGCATGTGGGCGGGACGGTCGGCGGTCCCCCAGCTCTCCGGCGAGAACGCGTAGGTGGCCTCGGTGACTCCGTGGTAGGCCCAGCTGGTGGCGATGCCGCCCGCGGCGCCGGTCGCGTGTCGAGCGATCCGCCAGGCCAGGTCGTTGGCCTCGCTGCCCGAGTTGACCAGCAGCACCCGGTCGAACCGGTCGGGCAGTGTCGCCAGCAGCCGCTCCGCGAGCTCGACCGGGGCCTCCTGGAGGTAACGGCTGTTGGTGTTGAGGGTCGCCAGCTGGGAGCAGACCGCGTCGACCACGGCAGGGTGGGAGTGCCCGAGCACCGGCACGTTGTTGTAGGCGTCGAGGTAGCGGCGGCCACCCACGGCCTCTAGGAACACTCCTCGCCCACCGACCAGGTGCACCGGCCGTGCGTAGCTCAGCTCCAGCCCGCCTAGAGACCGCGCCCGGGCGTCGAGCAGCTCCTCGGTGGCCCGGCGGGGGTAGGGAAGCCCTCCTCCGCCGTACGACGGCCCGGGCGTGCCGGTTCGCAGGGCGGTCGTGAACCGGCCCGTCAGAGCGTCCAGCCCGACGTCGAGCATTAGCCCGAGCTGGTGGTAAGCCTCGTCGTCGATCTGCGGTGCCCAGCCCTGCTCACGAGTCCGCCAGGCGGTGATCAGGATGGCCGCCGCGTTGCGGGCGGCCATCAGGTCGGCCACCAGCGCCAGCTCGCCCGGTTCGAGCGGGGTAACCGAGTGGTACCCGGCCAGGAACTCCGGTACCAGCTGGAGACCGTCCTCCCGACCGCTCAGCCCGTCGGAGGCGGCGACCGCCACGTCGCAGACCAGCGCGGTGTGAGTCATGTCCCCGAAGTCGGTGATCCCGGTGATCGTCGAGGAGTCGTCGACGAGCACGTTGCCCGGGGCGAGGTCGTTGTGCACGACCTGTGCACGCAGCGCCGCCAGATCCGGGACCACCCGGCGCTCGAAGCGGTCGAGCACCGCCTCGACCGTCGGCCGCCGGCCCGCGTCGACCGCGGACAGCCATGGCCGCAGCTGCGGCAAGCGCCGGATGTCCCAGGCGATCGGGTACGCCGCGGCCGGGTGCACGAAACCGCGCAGCGCCCGACCGAGCCGGGCCGCCGTGCGGCCCCAGTCCCGCAGCTGGGCGGGGGCTAGGTCTGCCGGCGTTGGATGCCGGCCCTCGAGCCAGGTCATCACCCAGGCCAGGGAACGGCGGCCGTCCCGGCCGGTCACCTCCAGCCACCCCCGCCCGTCCTGCGTGGGGACGACGTCGGGCACCGGCAGGTCGGGATCGACAGCTCGGATATGGCGCAGCGCCGAGCGCTGCAGGTCCAGAACCGCCTCCCCGTCCGCCGGGTTGTACACCTTGAGCAGGTAGCGACCAGCGACCGTGTCGAGCCGGAAGTTGCGGTCCCGCTCGCCATGCAGCGGCGTGAGCTCGCCCGCCAGGCCCCAGGAGCTGCCAAGGCACGCGTGCAGCACGTCGAGGTCCGGATCGGGTGCGGGCAGGCAGAGCGGGTCGTTCGTCGTGGCGGTCACCGGGCCATTATCGCGGCCGCCCCGGCCCGAGGCCCGCTCCTGCTCGAGCAGGTCGATCACGGTGGCGGCCGGCAGGGGCCTGTGCAGCGGCGCAGCGTGCTCTGCGCTGCTGCCGGCTAACGCAGCCCGGAAGGCGTCGTCGGCACCGCTCTCGGGACATGCGGCGAAGGCCGTCCCCAGCCGAGCCGCGACCGCACCGAGCTCGATCATCGCGCGCACGCCGTGGCCGTCCATGACGCCACCTGCCGCGACCACGGGCAGGTCGGGGCGATCCGCGAGAAGGCGGGTCAGCGCCACGGTCCCGAGCAGGTCGTCCTGGCCGTCAGGGTCGAAGACGCCGCGCCCCCCGCCTCGAAGCCCTGGGCCACGACGGCGTCGACGCCCGCCCGGTAGGCGGTCGCGGCCGACAGCGCCGCGGCTAGGGTCAAGCACATGCACGAGCGCATGCGGTTCGACGACGAAGCGGCGACGTGGGACGACGACGCGAGCCACGAGGAGCGACAGGTTGCGGTGGCCCGGGCCATCGAGGAGGCCGTGACCCTCGGCCCTCGGATGCGCGCTCTCGACGTCGGCGCAGGCACCGGTCGGCTGAGCATCTTGCTCTCCGATCGGGTCGGCTCTGTTGTCGTGACCGACCCCTCGGCTGGAATGGTGCAGGTAGCACAGGAGCGGATCGAGGCGGCCGGACTCAGTGACCGCCTGCGCGCTGTGCAGGTAGACCTCACGACAGAGCCGCTCGGTGGTGCCTACGACGTGGTGTGGAGCTCCATGGCGTTGCACCACGTTCAGGACCTGGATGGGCTGCTGCGGTCCCTGGCGGGGCTCCTGGTCAACGGTGGTTGGCTGGCCATCGCGGACCTTGACGAGGATCCCGACGGCGCCTTCCACGCCGAGAAGGTCGACTTTGACGGACATCACGGATTCGACAGGCAACGCCTGGCGGAGCAGTTGGCCGACGCCGGATTCGCCGAGGCCAGCTTCGTTGACGCCAGCACCATCCTCAAGGGCGACCGCGAGTTCGGCCTGTTTCTGTGCACGGCGACCAAGGGTGCATGAGCCCAGCGGAGCTGGCTGAGTGGGACAAGAGGTTCCGTGCGTGGCAGCCTTCGATCCCAGGCCGCTGCGTCAACATTGTGAGGTGCCCCATTCCGCCGCGATCCGCCCTTGTCATTGGGGCCTTCCACCGAGCGTCGAATAGATGCGCGCAGATCCCGTCGAACTCGACGCGCCGCCGCCAGGTCGGTGCGCTCGCGAGGTACTCGTGGGGACTGCTCCCCCGCCGCACTCTCCCACATGATGGGTGCGCCGCATGCCTCGACAAGCCCTGGCGCTGCCGCCACCGCTTCCACTTCGCCCGTGGCGTCGACCAGCAAACCGCTGGCCCCATGAGCTGATGGCGCAAGGTACGACCGGTGACGAGCCGCGGGTGGTCGTCGATCAACTCGGGACCGCTGCTCGAAGGCGGTGTGAGGTTGCTGAGGCAGGATCGTGATGCTCCACAGGCGCCGGTTCGGTGCCCGTGCAGGACTCCTCGTGTCCGCTCACTGCCTGGCGGGCGGGTGAAGCATTGATCGACCAACGGGTGACGTCGCCGACTCGAGCACGAACCACACGGTCATCCCCACAGCGTCCAGCTCCGAGCCCCACCTGCTCGAGAACGCGTCCACCAGCTGAAGCCCACGACCGTGCACGGCCAGCGGATCCACCCTGACGTTGCTGGGATCGACCACGACGGTCGAACCGCCGTCGCGAACGGTCGTGGTCAGGACGCCGCGGTCGAGCACGACGCGAACCTGGCAGCCGGCATCGGTGTGGATCATCGCGTTGGTGACCAGCTCGCTCAGGCACAAGATCGCGTTGTCGACGGTGTCCTCCTCGACGCCCCACGCTGCGAGGGTCCTCCGCACAAAGCGGCGTGCCTCGGCGACCGCCCGAGGGTCTGCGGCCAGCGAGCGGGTCGCCGCGTGGGCGCCCTGCGGCACCGCCTCGGCGCCGAGGGATCTGCCGGCGTGAGTGCTGGCCCGCTGGACCCGGCGCAGGTCAGCGCCCAGCCGTGCCCCCAGATCCTCCAGCTCGGTCCGTTGTGGATGGTCGAAGCGCTGCGGGGTGTCGAAGAACAGCGCGTATGCGCCCAGGACCTGGCCGGCGGCGAAGATCGGGACGGACGCGAGCGCGTGCGTCTTCGGGGTCTGACGGTCCGTGAACGCCCGATAGCGGCAGGCGAGGTCCTCCAGCGAGCCCACCACCGCCTCGCCGGTGCGCACGGTGTGGTTCAGCGGCACATCCTCGTAGGCGTCGACCTCACACCATTCGACGCGGCGCTGCTGGTCGCGGTCACTGGCGGTAAACAACAGCCGTCGCCCACCACGCTCGGCCAGCGCCAGCCCCGCCCGATGGACACCCGCCACGCGCCCGAGCCGCGTGAGCGCAGCCCGCGCCCACGCCTCCCCGCCAGGGACTGGCCTGCCCACCACCGTGTGCGCCACCGCGTCAGGATACGTGGACACTCGACTCGCACCGTCACCGCTCGGGGACTCAAAGCTCAGGACGATACGACGAGCAGAGGGGGGACTTTTACTTGGCCACCAACGGGGACTTCACCTGGCCACAGTGGACACTTTTTCATGGCGCGGGACACGCTCCTAGCCATTCGTGACTAGTCAAAGGGGATTTTCTTCTGGTTCTCATTAACTATCGCGGGACGGAGTTCGTAAAGATTCGCCCTAGAAGGGTGGCTGGGTCTGTCCTTGCAGGCTTTCGCGGAGCAGTATTGCTGGTGGTGGAAGGGGCGCACCGAAAGTAGCATCGCTTGCCGATTCTGTTGAGCGGAATCGTGCGCCGGGTCGCGTCACGTGGCGCTCTGGATCTCGGTGGTCCTCGAACGAGTCCACTGGCGAATTCTTTGGCGGAATGGGGTGGTACATGGCTTCGTTTAACACGTCTCGATGGCTGTCCTGCTCTGGTAGTTCGTTCCAGGTGGAGGTCTCGGGCCGGTTTACACATCTCGGGTAGGTCGCGCCAGGTTGGCGTGACGCGTGTCGGCTCGGCCCAAGCAAAGAGCAGTATTGGCAATTGCGGGCAGTGTCGACGACATTCTTCACGATCCATTATTCGGGCTGCTTAATCGAGCATGCCCACAATTCCCTTTCGTGACGGAAAGGCTTGGGCCAACAGGGTGACTTCAGTGCGCCCTGGACCAGAGGCTTCGCTGTCGCGGAAAAGAGCATTTTTCCTGAAAGGAAAGTCATGACGTCAGTGGACGATCAACTGTTCGGTCAGACCTATCAGCAGATCCTGTCCGGGGTGCTGGGTGGCGAGAGCGAGAACTTCCAGCTCATCTATCCCTACCTGGACTGGTGGTGGCCAACGGCGCCGAGCGGGCAGATCTCGCCGCAGGCCCTGAGCCTGTTGAACTCCGTTCCCCAGTGGTCAGCGGTGGGCCAGTTCGACCCGTCTGGCGCCACACTGCTCAACGCCTACCAGCAGACGCTTCAGCACGTGAACCCGACGATCCCCCCGGACCAGCAGCAGGCGGTAACCAACGCGCACAACCTTCTCATCGCGGCACAGAACCAGCGCCAGAACGATCTGACCGCACGCAACCAGGCATGGTCTCAGGCCAACGCCAATCTCCCGGCCGGCGTGCCGCCACCGGTGTGGACCGAGTGGGAAGTGCAAAGCGGCTGGGCGGGCACGCTGGCCAAGGACGCCGAAGCGAACGCGACCGCGCAACGCAACTACGCCCAGGCCGTCGGACAGCAGAGCCCGACCCTGACCAGCGCCCTGGCCGCCGCGACCCCGCCCGCGACGCCCAGCACGATCACCTCCGGTTGGACGACGGTCAACCAGGGCGACGGGTCCCTGGTGTCGGCACCGGCCTACTCGATGAGCACGAGCAGCGGTCAGGACTGGGTCAACCTGCTCTCGCAGGGCGGCGGTAACCAGGTCACGATCAAGATCGGGCAGGGTCAGGGCAGCTACGACTTCAGCAAGTCGTGGGCCGGCGGGAACGCCAGTGTCGATTCCTTCTTCTGGGGAGTGAGCGCGGGCGGCTCTTGGCAGAAGTGGGACCTGGACGAGTCAGACCAGTCGGTCTCGGCCACCATCAACCTGACCGCAACCAAGGTCATGGTCTCGCCGGGTAACTGGTACAACGGCGGTTACCTCAAGACACTCGCGGGGACCGGTGAGTTCTACAGCCCCTGGACCGCCACCGGCGGGGCGTCGCCGATCTTCGGCAAGGGCGGCCTTCTCCCGCTGCAGGTCGTCGCCCTGGTTGCCGGCTACCAACCCTCGTACGAGATCACGATGAGTGCCAGCACGTACAGCCAGCACGTCGAAAAGTACGAGGCGTCCGCTGGGATTCGCATCGGCCCCTTCCGCTTCGGTGGCAGCGGCGGACACGAGTCGAACACGATCGAACGGGGTGACTCGACCACCAGTTTCAAGGGCAAGTCGACGGCGACCTACCCGTTTCTGATGGGGATCGTCACCGCTCAGCCGGGAATCTCCTAGGCACCCCGCACGGATCTCCCTGGCCCTCCCGGGCCTCGACGCTGAGCGCCTGGGGGTCAGGGGCTTCGCCAGATAGTCACGCAACACTCACGAACAGGAGAACTTCATGGGCAGCCATGACAAGACGTGGCTCGTCGCCAACGGCGGCGACGGCGAGAGATACTGGGCGTACTGCAGGAAATACAGCGACGTGTTCGAGACCGCTTTCAAGGCCCAGGTGCGGGCGCGAACCGGTGATTGCCGGACGGTTCACTGGTCATCCAGTGAACCCAGTAACGGCACCGAGATTGAGATCTGAGTGTCGATGACGTCACCGGCGCTGGCCGCGTTCGCCGGAAGTCTCGCCACGAGACTGGCCACCGACCTCGGTGCCGCGGCCACGCCGATGACGTCCACGATGCAGCTCCTGATCCCCTCGACCTCATGGAACTGGCCGACCGATGCGAACGGCACCAGCTCGGCGGCTCTGTACGACTTCTGTTCGTGGGTGCCAGCATCCAACTCCTCCGGCCTGCCGTTCGCGCCTTCACCGACCCGGTTCAGCGACGGCTACAAGCTCTTCCTGCGCTGCCTGCAATCTGACGAACTGACGACAGCGGCCCGCGTGGCATTCCAGGACGACACCTTCTACACCACCGTCTTGTTCGCAGGCTCCGGGCAACCCAGGATGCCCGCCTGGAACATCTCACAGTTCCCGCAGACCTGGCTGGCCGACGTGGCCGGTGGGTCATCAACAGCGGGCACCATCCACGTCAAACTGCCGGCCCAGGGCGAGCCGCAAGGCGGAACCGGCGGACCGACCTGCTTCGCCCTGGTGTCACCCGAGGGCGCCGACACACCGATACCCTTGGGCGCCGGCCAGGGACAATCGGTGGACATCCACGCCGACGCGTGGGGGCAGATCTCGGTCCGGCCATCGGGGTGGTACGACGGCGCGCTCCTGACCCTCAAATCCGGCGGCCCGTTCCTCACCGGCAACGCAAACACGTTCTTCGGAGCCGACGGCATCCTGCGAAACATCCTCACCGGACTGTGCGTCGCGCTAAACCCCACCATCACCGCGTCAGTCACAGCAGACTTCGCCGCCAGACTCCACCAAGCTCAACGACCCGGGTCGACCCTCCGGGTGGCAGGGCTCCACTTTGACACGTTCGAAACCAGCGCCGATACCACTCGAGCCGAAGCCACTACCCGGCTCACTGCCTCCTCGGCACCTATCCAACCGCACGCGGTGATAGTCGGGGTCACCATCGCATCCCTGACCAACCACGCCACCTGAGCGCGCCAGGCCGCGGAAGCTGGCGCGTGCTGAAGGCCGCCCTGAACCAATCAAGAAGACTCTGACTCCCCTGACAGGGCGGGCCAAGCGGCCTACCGTTGCCGTATAGGCAATGAAGTTCTTGGGGCAGCCATGACTCGTACTTGCTGTTGGGTGGCTCGCCGGCTGTGGCAACCCCGAGCAGTCTCCGGCCAACAACCCGTCCGTGGCGAGGCAAGCGTCCACTGCGCAGACACGCACCACTGTCAGTGGTGCTTCCGTAACTCAAAAGTCAAAAGCAGCCGCAGAGGCGAAGGCCACCAAAGCGGCCCAAACGCAAGCGAAGGCAGCCGCGCAAGCCAAGGCAAGAGCAGTCGCGCAGGCGAAGGCAGCCGCGCAAGCCAAGGCGAGAGCAGCCGCGCAGGCGAAGGCGAGAGCAGCCGCGCAGGCCAAGAAGCTGGTGCCGCCGAGAGCTGTGCACACGGGCTGCTTTCCGAAGACCAACGGCGGAAACTGCTACGAACCGGGTGAGTTTTGCCGTAAGTCGGACCGCGGCCTCGTCGGCATTGCAGGAGACCATGTGGCGATCGTCTGCCGCGACAACGACGGCTTGCGTTGGGAACCTCGATAATCCACGAACCGCAGGCCCGGGTTGTCTGGGACGCCAGCACCGGGACGCAGCGGCGGGATGGATGTCTACGAGACCTTACGCAGCACGAACGCTAATGCCGCCGTGAGAGCGACGGTCTGGGCCAGCCGCCCGGGGCTGAACGGGGACAACCCCACGAAGGCGGCCACGGAGGTGCCGACGCCCTCGATCGGCCTGTTGGCGGAGGGAACCTCCTCGACGTAGACGCCCGGAGTCAGGTAGGTGCCCTTGTGTTTGTCCTTCTCGCCCATGGTGACCTCCGTGGACCAAGGATGTACTAGTGGGGACGCCGATGCAGCCAAATGGTTAGGCGGCCACCGGCTCGGACGCGGCTGGCCACCTCCGGCGCCCAACCCACGCCGGACAGCAGCCACCCGGCAGACCATCGACATCCTGACGCCGGCGGCGGCTTGGGCCGTTCGGCATTCCGGACGAGCCGACCGTTTTGTGCAGGGACCGGGGGCGGGAAACTACTCTGAGTGGATGAAGGGTCGGCAGGCCAACCTCTTCCTGCTGGTGATCGTCCCGCTGGCCGCGTTGTCCGGCGCCGTCATGTTCCTGCTCGGCAGCGGGCCAGTGTGGCCGGTAGCCGTCCTGCATGGCGCGGTGGGCCTGGCGGTGCTGGTCCTCACCCCGTGGAAGTCGGTAGTGGTCCGTCGCGGCTTGAGACGGACGCGGCGCCGGGGTTCGGGGACGTCGCTGGCCTTGACGGGTGTGGTGGTTCTGGCCCTGGGCACGGGTCTCGCGCATGTCGACGGTGCCCTCTTGGCGGACTCTCCGGTGACCACGATGCAGCTTCACGTCGGTGCCGGGATTCTTGCGCTGGTTCTGCTGCTGGCGCACGCCCGACGGCGACGGGTCCGCGTACGCCGGGCCGAGGCCTCGCGGCGCACGCTCCTGCGTGTGGCGCTCGTCGGGCTGGCGGCCG
>NZ_VOHR01000140.1 GCF_009192725.1 Segeticoccus rhizosphaerae
CGCCGGACGGATCTGCCGCGCTGCGGGCGGACCGGTCTGCCCGTCGTCGGCCGTCACCGCACCGGCCGTCGGGCTGCGCCCGCTCGCGCGTACTCGCCCTCGGCCACTTCGACGACGTGCTCCCACGACTGGGCCGGGGGCACGGTCTCGTTGTGCCGGGTCAGGCGCTCCCGGAGGTCGTCGTCGACCGCCAGCCTGGCGATGCAGCCGGCCATCGCCTCGTCACCGTCGGCGAGCAGCCCGCTGACGCCGTCCTGCACGAACTCCTCCACGCCGCTGCCGTGCCGCGCGACCACCGGCAGACCTGCCGTGCGCGCCTCCAGCGTCGCGATGCCGAACGACTCGAGGACTGTCGGGGCGAGATACAGGTGCGACCCGGCATACGTCGCCCTGAGCTCCTCGCGACTCACCCGGCCGGGCATCCGCACCCAGGCGGACATGTCGTGACCGGCGACGTAGCGCTCGAGGCGCGCGCGGTCCGGTCCCTCCCCCAGCAGGTCCAAGGACAGGGAGGTGCGCGCCGGCACGAGCTCACGCACACGGGTCATGATGCGCAACAGCGGCATCGGGCGCTTCCGGGTGGCCAGGCGCATCGCGGAGACCATCCGTATGCCGTCCGCCCGACCGCGCCGCGAAGCGTCACCGGCCGGTGCCCACTCGGCGACGTCGATGCCGTTGGGCAGCACGGCCACCTCGCCGGCGTCCCCGACCATGCGCTGCAGCGGCTCGGCGGCCATCGCCGAGACCGCGCTCATGGCCACGCCACGGGCCGCCCAGCGGCGGACGTATCCGGCGAGGCGGAAGAAGGTCTCGGTGCGCGCCAGCACACAGTGCCAGGTCATCGCGGTGGGGACGCCCGCGGCCAGCGCCACCCGGGCGCTGTCGAACGCAAACGGGCTGACCACCCCGGTGTGCACGTGCGCGACGTCGAATCCACCCTCCCGCAGGCGGCGCCGCAGCTCGGGCGGCGCGAGCGGGTTCACCGGCAGGTCGAAGGGCAGCCGCAGCGCCATCCGGTGCACCGCCACGCCGTCGACCTCGTCCACGAAGCCACCACGCTCACCCTGCGGCCCCGGCGTCGCGGTGAAGACCTCGACGTCGTGCCCACGTCCCTGCAGACGACGCGCCAGGTCGTGCACCTGCACCTCGATCCCGCCGAGACGGGGCAGGTAGCAGTCGGACAGCAGGGCGATCTTCACCCGCCCAGCCTCGCATGAGAGAGGATGAACGCCGATGGCCTACACCCTGCTCGCCTTCCACGCCCACCCCGACGACGAGGCGCTCCTGACCTCGGGGACGATGGCGCGCGCCGCCGCCGAGGGGCACCGGGTCATCTGCGTGGTGGCCACCGACGGCGACCTCGGGCTCGCGTCCGGGCAGTTCCGCGACGACGGCCGGCTCGGCGAGCGGCGGATGGCCGAGTTGCGCGAGAGCGGGCGTGCCCTCGGCGTGAGCCGGATCGAGCACCTCGGCTACGCCGACTCGGGGATGGGTCCGGAGACCGACCCCGACCCACCCGGCCGGGTGCGGTTCATCCGCGCGGATGTCGACGAGGCCGCGGGGCGCCTCGCGGACATCCTGCGCGAGGAGTCGGTCGACGTGCTGCTCACCTACGACGCCAACGGCGGCTACGGCCACCGCGACCACGTGAAGGTGCACGAGGTCGGCGGGCGGGCGGCCGAGCTGGCGGGGACGCCCCGGGTGCTGCAGGCCACCGTGCCGCGCGACACGATCTGCCGGGGCATCGCGCTGGCGAGCAAGATCTACCGGTTCCCGCCGGAGTTCGACCCGACCTCCTTCGAGCGCGCCTTCAGCCCGCGCTCGGCGATCACCCACCGGATCAGTGTGTGGCGCCAGGCGGGTGCCAAGCGGGCGTCCATGCGCGCGCACGCCTCGCAGGCGACCGTCGACGGCGAGGCGGACCGCACCCTGGCCGCCTTCCTGCGCATCCCCCGGCCGCTCTACGACATGGTGTTCGGGCGCGAGTGGTACGTCGATCCCGCAGCCGACCCCGGCGCCCAGGTCGCCCGCGACGTCTTCGCGGGGCTGCCGTGAGCCCTGCCACGGAAGTCCCACCACGGCACGGCCACCGTGTCCGTGGCCGCCAGGTGCTGCAGGGCCTCGTCGGGCTGGCCCTGGCTGTCACCCTGCTGGGGTGGGGGCTGCCCTACTTCTCGGGGACCTCCTGGGGCGACATCGTGCACACGATGGAGCAGGTCGGCTGGGGCACTGCCGGCTGGCTCTTCGCCCTGATGGTGCTGGGTCTCTGGCTCTACACGTTCACCCTCACCGGCTCCCTGCCGGGATTGACGCACGCCAAGGCGCTCACCGTGAACGTGGCCGGCTCAGCGGTCGGCAACCTGCTGCCCGGAGGCGGCGCGGCGGGGGTGGCGGTGACCTACGCCATGTGCCGGTCGTGGGGATTCAGCCGGCGAGACATCTCCACCTCGATCATCGTCAGCGGTGTCTGGAACGTCATGGCACGGGTCGCGCTGCCGGTTCTCGGCGTCCTGGTCCTGGTGCTCGGCAGCAGCCCCATGCCGCGCGCCGTCTCGCAGGGCGGGGTCGTCGGGGCCATCGGCGCGCTGCTGCTGCTCGGCGTCTTCATCGCGATCATCGCCTCCGAGCGGGCGGCCACCAGGATCGGTCACTTCCTCAGCCGGCTGCTGCGCCCGATCTCCAGCCGGATCCGCCGCGGCCCCACGCTGACCATCGACGAACTCATCCACGACCTGCGCGCCCGCATCACTGCGGTGGTCGGGTCCGGCTGGCTGCCCATGACGACGGGGGTCGTGGGCTTCTTCGGCGTCTACTGCGTGCTCTTTTGGGGCTGCCTGTCGTCGGTCGGGGTGCACATGCCCTTCGCGGAGCTGTTCGCGGCGTATGCCGTGGGCCGGCTGCTCACCGCCGTCGGCGTCACGCCGGGTGGCGTCGGCGTGACCGAGACGGGCACTGTCGCCGTCGTCATCGCCTGGGGCGCAGATCCGACGGCGGCAGCAGCGGGAGTGGTGCTCTTCTCGATCTACACCCACCTGCTCGAGATCCCGCTCGGCGCCCTGGGCGGCCTGGCCTGGTCGCTCGCCCGTCGCCCCGCCCCGAGACTCGCCGACACGAGGCTCACCGACTCGAGACTCCCCGGAGTCGCTGGCTCCCCGGCAACCTCGGAGAGGGAGCAGGCGGCGCGGTCAGCGGAGTAGCCGGCGGATCTGCCGGGTGCGCGCCTGATCGGCCACGTTGTCGTCGATCTCGCCTGGCTCGAAAGACGCGCCGGTCTGCTCCACGGCCATCCTGATCAGCGCGTCCGCGAGCGCCGGGTTCGCCGGCAGGATCGGCCCGTGCAGGTAGGAACCGATGACGTTGGCGGTGGCCGCGCCCTCGGTGCGGTCGGTGCCGTTGTTGCCCGAACCGTGCTTGACGTTGCCGAAGGGATCCTGCCCGGCCGCCAGCACGGTCGAACCGGAGTGGTTCTCGTAGCCCACGACGTCGCCGTATGCCGTGTCGAGGACCACCGGACCGATCATCCGCTTGGCGTTCCCCTGCGTGGTCACGTCGAGGATGCCCAGACCGGGCAGGCGCCGGCCGTCCACCGTGATGAAGGCCCTGCCGAACAGCTGGTACATGCCGCAGATCATCAGCATCGGCACGCCACGGTCGACCAGCACGCGCAGCCGGTCGGCGTTGCGTGACAGGTCGTCCTCGACCCGTGCCTGTCCCGAGTCCTGCCCACCGCCCCCGACGAGCAGGTGCGCGTCGTCCGGCAGCTCCGAGCCCGGGTGGTGAGGGTGGACGACCGGCTCGTAGCCGTGCCACCTCAGCCGCGAGGCCAGGCACCGGGTGTTGCCCAGGTCGCCGTAGATGCTCATCTCGCGCGGGTAGAGGTGGACCAGGTTGATGCGCCCCTTGGCTCCGCTCATGCCATCGTCTCCGCTCGCATCCACGGTCGCGCTCCTCGGCGCTCCGGGCCTCGCTCGTACCTCGCTCGTGTCCTCACGCCGTCGTCTCCGCTCGCATCCACGGTCGCGCTCCTCGGCGCTCCGGGCCTCGCTCGTACCTCGCTCGTGTCCTCACGCCGTCGTCTCCGCTCCGAACTCAGGGAGGTCGTACCGCTCTGCCAGGTCGCGGCGCAATCGCATCATCGCGGTGTAGGTGCAGAAGATCCGCTTGGGCTCGTCGCGGTAGACCGTGAGGAACCGGGAGAGCGCCTCCCCCAGGTCGGGCTCGATCTCGTCGACCACGACGTCGTCGTAGCGCAGCCGCAGGGCCATGTCGTAGGCGCGCACGCCGCTCGCCATCGCCACGCCGCGCTCGCGCAGCGAGTCGAAGCCCACGTCATACAGCCAGGAGACGTCGCGGCCGTCCGCGTAGTTGTCGTTGATCGCGATCATCGAGGCGACCGGTGTCGAGCCGTAGGTGCCGAGCGCGACGGTGAAGCCGGCGGGATTCTTCACGAGCACCAGCTCGAGCGGTCGGCCGTCGGCATCGATGACCTCACCGCGCCCGAAGGGCGGACGAACCTGCCGCAACGCCTCGACGACCGACGCCTCGTCGAAGCCCTCACCCAGCAGCATCCGGGCCATGGAGGTCGCCGCCGTCGCGTTGATCATCGCCGCGAGCCCGCGCTGCTGCAGCGCCAGCGGCCCGACGGAGCGGTCCCCGAAGACGACCTCGAAGGACCGTTCGTCCGACGGTTTGAGCAGTCCGTCATCCGAGGTCGGCTCGGGGGCGGTCGCGGCGTCCTCGAACCGCACGTCCGCCTCCTGCAGCTCGGGCAGCCGGCCGGCGACCGAGGGGTCCACACCGAAGTAGCACACGTCCACCCCGTCCGCCAGCTGTTGGCGGATCCGGGAGATGAACGAGTCGTCCAGGTTGAGCACCACCCCACGTGTGGTCTGCTCCGCGAGCCGGGCCAGCAGCTCGGCCGTCTGGTCGATCTCGGCGAAACGGTCGAGCTGGTCGCGGGCGACGTTGAGCAGCAGCGAGTGGGTCGGCGCCACCGTCGCGGCGAACTTCAGCGCGTGCGCCTCGTCGAGCTCGAGGACCGCGATGTCGGCGTCAACCTGTCCCCCCAGCCGGATCTGCCCGAGCATGGAGGAGATGACGCCGCGGGTGAAGTTGCTGCCCGTCGGGTTGCTGAAGACCCGCAGGCCGTGCTGGCGCAGGATCGCGACCAGCATCTTGGTGGTGGTCGTCTTGCCGTTGGTTCCAGTCACCACGACGATGCCGCGAGGAAGGTCGGACAGGGCGTGCGCGAGGAAGCGCGGGTCGATCCGTTCGACGACCAGACCGGGCAGCGCCGACCCCCCGCCCTTGAGCCGTGCGGCCACCCGGGCCGCCTTGCCGGCCACCACGGCCACGGTTGTCCTCAGCACCCGGTCACTCCCACTCGATGGTGCCCGGCGGCTTGCTGGTGATGTCCAGCGTGACTCGGTTGACCTCGGCGACCTCGTTGGTGATCCGGTTCGAGACCTTGGCGAGCAGGTCGTAGGGCAACCGGCTCCAGTCGGCGGTCATCGCGTCCTCCGAGCTGACCGGGCGCAGCACGACCGGGTGGCCGTAGGTGCGCCCGTCGCCCTGCACCCCTACCGAGCGGATGTCGGCGAGCAGCACCACCGGACACTGCCAGATCTCGCGGTCCAGCCCCGCCTCCGAGAGTTCCTCGCGCACGATCGCGTCGGCGGCCCGCAGCACCGCGAGCCGCTCGGCAGTCACCTCACCGATGATGCGGATGCCCAGCCCGGGGCCCGGGAAGGGCTGGCGCCAGACGATCCCCTCCGGGACGCCGAGCTCGAGCCCCACCTGACGGACCTCGTCCTTGAACAGGGTGCGCAGCGGCTCGATGAGCGAGAACTGCAGGTCCTCGGGCAGGCCGCCGACGTTGTGGTGGCTCTTGATGTTCGCTGCGCCGGTGCCGCCGCCGGACTCGACGACGTCGGGGTAGAGCGTGCCCTGCACGAGGTACTCGACCGGATGGCCCTCCGCGTCGGCGGAGCCGGCCACGTCACGAGCCGCCTGCTCGAAGACCCGGATGAACTCGCGCCCGATGATCTTGCGCTTCTCCTCGGGGTCGCTGACCCCGGCCAGCGCCGAGAGGAACCGCTCCCGGGCGTCCACCACCACCAGGTCCACGCCCGTCGCCGCCACGAACTCCTGCTCGACCTGCTTGGCCTCTCCCTGCCGAAGCAGGCCGTGGTCGACGAAGACGCAGGTCAGCTGGTCGCCGATCGCCTTCTGCACCAGCGCGGCCGCGACCGAGGAGTCGACCCCGCCGGACAGTGCGCACAGGACGCGTGCCTCACCGACCTGCTCGCGAATTCGCGCCACCTGCTCGTCGACGACGTTCTCCGGCGTCCACGTCGGCTCGAGACCGGCGCCCCGCACGAGGAAGTTCTCGATCACCCGCTGCCCGAAGGTCGAGTGCATCACCTCGGGGTGCCACTGCACGCCGTAGCGATGCGCCTCGTCATCCTCGAAGGCCGCGACCTCAGCGCCGAGGGTCGTCGCGGTGACGGCCATGCCCTCCGGGGCCTTCGTCACGGCGTCGCCGTGCGACATCCAGACCGACTGCTCGGGCGTCTGGCCGTTGAACAACGTGGACTCGGTGTCCTTGACCTCGGCGACGGTCGAGCCATACTCGCGCCGCCCGGTCTTTGCCACGGTGCCACCGAGCGCCTGCGCCATCGCCTGGAAGCCGTAGCAGATGCCGAGCACCGGCACGCCGGCCTCGAGCAGGGCGGGGTCGAGACCCGGCGCGTCCGACGCGTAGACCGATGACGGGCCGCCCGAGAGGATCAGAGCACCGGGCTTGCGCGCCAGCAGCTCCTCGACCGGCGTGGTGTGCGGCACGACCTCGGAGTAGATCGAGGCCTCACGCACCCGGCGCGCGATCAGCTGGGCATACTGCGCGCCGAAGTCGACGACGAGGACGGGGCGATCCTGCAGGGCATTCGTCACGGGGAGAGGTTACCCGGCGAGCTGGGGCTCTACCTCCTGCGCCACCTGGTGCTCCTGCCAGAACGCGAGGAACGGCACGCAGCAGATCAGCACGATGGCGACCATCCGGCCGAAACCCCAACCCACCTTGAAGCCGAGGTTGACCACCGAGACGGCAAAGACCAGGAAGATGAAGCCGTGGATCGGGCTCCACCAGGACAGCGCCTGGTTGTCCAGGCCGTACTGGAGGATCATCTCGGTGATCAGGACGAACATCGCGAGTCCCGCGAGGATCGCCATCACCTTGAAGAACCCGAGTGCCTTGCGCGTCGCCTGGGTGTCCCGGACGACACCGGACGCGGATCGTTCCGCCTGCTCAGACATGTGCTTCCTTCGTCGTGCGTTCTCGGGCGGGTGAAGTGCCCGTCCGGCGGTCCTCGTTCCAGTCGTCCCGCACCATGCGCCACCACATGTAGGCGGCGAACCCGGCGAAGACCCACCACTGGAGAGCGTATGCCGCGTTGCGCCAGCTCAGTCCGTGGGTCTGGATCTCGGGGGGCGGGATCGGCTTGATGCCGGCGGTCGTGGCGTTCGGCTGCTCGCCCGTCTTGAAGACGAACGCGTTGTAGAGCGAGCCCTTCCACTGGTTGAGCAGCACGCCGAGGTCGATCGTGCCGACCTGTCCGGCCGGCAGCGTCCCGCTGGTGCTGGGCGACTCCCCGGGCGCCAGGGTTCCCGTGACCTTCACGGTGCCGCTCGTCGTGGGAGGCGTGGCCCGCGCGGGATCGGTCACGAAGCCCCGGACCACGACGAGCCGCGCGCCGGTGGCCTCGACCACCAGGGGCGTGATCACCCAGTAGCCGGAGACGCCGTCGAGACGGCGGTCGGCGACGAGCAGCTGGTGCGCCGCGTCATACCGGCCGGTGGCACTGACGGGGCGACCCGAGCCGTTCTCGGGGAACTGCTGGTGCGGTCGGATGACCTGTGAGACGGGCGCGACCGGCAGCTTGGTCGCGGCCTCGGCGGCCTCCGACTTGCCCTTGTCGCGGGCGACGTTGAGCTGCCACAAGCCGAGCCAGGTGAAGCTGACCAGGACCACCAGCAGGAACGCCAAGAGTCCCAGCCAACGGGGTTTGAGGACGGTGCGCAGCACCCCCTCAGGCTACGTGACGTCCTTGTCGTCGAAGACCAGGATGCTGCCGCCGTAGCAGGCCACCCAGACCGTCTGCGTCGTCGGCTCGTAGGTGATGCCGATGGGGTGGGCGTCGGTGGTCACCGTCTGCAACACCTTCATGTCCTCGGTGCGGATCTTGGACATCGAGCCGACGTCGTAGTTGACGACGTACAGCGCGGTGCCGTCCGGCGAGATCGCCATGCTGCGCGGGTCCTGGCCCACGTCCGCCTCGTCCACGATCGTGCCGGTGTGCGCATCGATCTTGCTGATGATGTGGGTGGCGCTCACGGCATAGAGGTACTTGCCGTCGGGGGACACGTCCAGGTGGCGCATCCGGTCTCCCGGAGACACGAAGACGGGCGCCTGCTCCGGCGGGTCGGTCAGGTCCACCTTGTAGACGTGGTCGGTCCACATCGCGGTGACGAACGCGGTCCTGCCGTCGGGGGCGACCGCGATCCCGCGCGGCATCGGGCCGATCTTGACCGTGTCGACGACCTTCGCCTTCGCCCGGTCGATGATGCTGAGCGTGTAGTCGCACCAGTTGGTGACCAGGACGGTCTTCTGGTCGGGGGTGATCGCGACGTACTTCGGCACCGCCCCGACCTTGATCGCCTGGTCGACCTTCATCGTCTTCGTGTCGACGCGGTAGAGGTAGCTGGCGTCGAAGCCGTCGGACGGCTTGCACACGTCGACACCGTGCGGGCCGAACCCGACGCCGTACATCGAGTAGTTCGACACGTAGGCGTAGCGGCCGTCCTTGGTGAACGCCGCCTCGACCGGCGCGCCCCTGGAGGTGCCCGGGTGCCCCTTCACGCCCAGCGAGGAGAGGTCGACCGAGTCCGGGATCGTCGCCTCGAGCTTGCGGGTGGACGCGTCATACATCGTCATCGTGTGGCTGTACATCATGTTGTTGGCGATGACCAGGCCGTGGCCGTTGGCGACCACCGACTTCGGCGTGATCGCCCCGGTGATCCTGTCGACCTGGGTGAGCCTCGTGGTCGCGGAGGGGTGCTCCGGCGGTTTCGTCTCCTGCGACGGCGTGGCGGTCGGCTGCTGCGACGGCGTGCTGTCCGGCGCGTCACTCGCGGCGGCCTGCGCCGCGGTGCCGCCGG
>NZ_VOHR01000141.1 GCF_009192725.1 Segeticoccus rhizosphaerae
GTGCGTGGTCCTCGCAGTCCTCTACCTGATCGCGTCGTTCGTCCGTCGGCGCGCCACGAGCCCCGCGCCGCACCGCCCGCAGGCGCGCCCGCGCGTCGACGCCTGAACCGTGGCCGCGCGTGAGAGTCGGAACAGAGCGTCCGCCACCGACGGGCTGGTGGTCCTCGCCGACAGCCCGGTCCACCGCCTGCCCGCCCACGGCAAGGTCCTCGCCCTGCTCGGCTTCGTGCTGGTCGCCGTCGCGACGCCGGCGGGCACGTGGTGGGCCTTCGGCACGTATGCCGTGCTGCTCGTCGCCACGCTCCTGGTCGCCCGCGTGCCGCTCGGCCTCGCCGGGCGACGAATGGTCGTGGAGCTGCCCTTCGTGGTCTTCGCCCTGCTGATGCCGTTCGTCGCGACCGGGCCACGGGTGGAGGTGCTCGGCCTGTCGCTGTCGCGCGAGGGACTCCTGGGCGGTGGCACGCTGCTCGCCAAGGCCACCCTCGGTGTGGTCGCGGCGATCGTGCTGGCGGCCACGACCGCGCCGCGCGATCTGCTCGCCGGCCTCGAACGGCTCCGGCTGCCAGCGGTGCTCGTCGCCATCCTGTCCTTCATGGTCCGCTACGTCTCGGTGGTCAGCGGCGACCTGCAACGGATGCGGGTGGCGCGCGAGTCCCGGGGATACTCGGGCGGTCGGGTCGGCCACCTCAAGGCCGTCGCGGCGGGTGCCGGGTCGCTGTTCGTGCGCAGCTACGAGCGCGGCGAGCGGGTCCACCTCGCCATGCTGGCCCGCGGCTACGACGGCCGGATGCCCACGCTGTCCTCGGACTCCACGTCGGCGGCGCAGGTCGTCCGCTGCGCCGTGCTGCCGGTCGCGGCGCTCGCGGTGCTCCTCGTCGCCCGGTTCCGGCTGGGCGCGCGATGAGCCCGGGCAGGAGCGCACCGGCGAGGTCCGAGACCACGACCGAGCCGGCCCCCGCGATCGCGGCCGAGCGGCTCGCCTTCGCCTACCCCGACGGCCGGCAGACGCTGTTTGGCGTCGACCTCACCATCGCGGCGGGCGAGCGGGTGGCGCTGCTCGGGCCCAACGGTGCAGGCAAGACGACCTTCGTGCTGCACCTCAACGGCATCCTGGGGGCGGTCACCGGGGGCACGGGCAGTGGCGCGGTGCGGATCGGTGGGCTGCCCGTCGAGCGGGCCAACCTGCAGGAGGTCCGGCGCCGGGTGGGCCTGGTCTTCCAGGACCCCGACGACCAGCTCTTCATGCCGACCGTCGCCGACGACGTGGGCTTCGGCCCGGCCAACCTCGGGTTGCGCGGTGACGAGCTGCGCGCCCGGGTTCTCGAGGCGCTCGACCAGGTCGGCATGGCGCAGTTCGTCGACCGGCCCCCCCACCACCTGTCGTTCGGACAGCGGCGGCGGGTGGCCGTGGCAACGGTGCTCGCGATGCGACCGCAGGTGCTGGTGCTCGACGAGCCCAGCAGCAACCTGGACCCGGCCAGCCGCCGCGAGCTGGCCGACATACTCACCGGTCTGGACGTGACGGTCCTGATGGTGACCCATGACCTGCCCTACGCGCTGCAGCTGTGCTCGCGGGCGGTGCTCATGGACGAAGGGCGGATCGTCGCCGACGGCGCGACCCGGGAGCTGCTGGCCGACCGCGAGCTCATGGACGCCCACCGGCTCGAGCTGCCCTACGGCTTCGACCCGCTGTCCGTCCCGGGCCTGCCCAGCTGATGCGGGCCCGGGTCAGACGTCCTCGGCCTTGCCGGCGGAGGGATCCCACCGGGTGATCCGGGCGGCCTCCCAGCCGCGGTCCTTGATCGCCTCACGGGACTCACGCTTGTAGCGGGCGCTGAGGCGGTCGAGGTAGAGGACGCCGTCGAGGTGGTCGGTCTCGTGCTGCAGGCAGCGCGCGAACAGCCCCGTGCCCTCGAGCTCGACCGGGTTGCCGTCGAGGTCGGTGCCGGTGACGCGGGCCCAGTCGGGCCGTGCCGTCGGGAACGACTCGCCCGGCACGGACAAGCACCCCTCGAGGTCGTGCTCCGGGTCGGCCACCCCCGGCGCGCCCTTCTTCTCCAGCACCGGGTTGATCACGTGCCCGACACGGCGCTCACCGGTCTCCTCATCGGGGCAGTCGTAGACGAACAGCCGCAGCCGCGACCCCACCTGGTTGGCGGCGAGCCCGACACCGTCGGCCGCCTCCATCGTCTCGAACATGTCGGCCACGAGCGCGCGGACCTCGTCGGTGACCTCTTTGACCCGCTTGGTGCGCTGGTGCAGGGCCTTGTGCCCGACGACGGTGATCTCCCGGACGGTCATCCGCGGCAGCCTTTCGTGTCCCCGATCATCAACGCCACGACCCTAATCGACGCCGTAAGCCGAGTGCCCACCCGTCCCGCGCCGGCTCGGCCGGCGGCCGGGACCCGCCGCCGGTCAGGCGCAGAACTCGTTGCCCTCCGGGTCGGCGAAGGTCACCCACTCGTGCGGCCCCTGCCGAGCGCGCCACAGCTCCCGCGCGCCGCGGGCGACCAGCCCGGCATACAGCTCCGTGCGGTCCTCGGGGACGTCGCGCAGGTCGAGGTGCATCCGGTTCTTGCCGGCCTTGTCCTCGTCGGTGAGCTGGAAGAGCACTCGTGGGCCGCCCTCGGGCGGGTTGATCGCGGCCCCCTCCCTCCACACCAGCGCGCCGCGGTGCCGCATCGTGTCGGCCTCGCTCGCCAGCCCCTGCTCGATCATGCTGCGGATGAAGGCCTCGTCCTGCGGCTCGGCGCTCCAGCCGAGCGTCTCGGCCCACCAGTCGGCGAGCTCGTGCGGGTGGTGGCTGTCGATGACGACCTGGAACGTGAGTGCCATGCGCAGACTCTAGGTGCGTGCGCCGACAGCCGTCCGACGAGCGCTCCGCGGGGGCGCCGCACCGGGCGTTGCCCGATCCGGCTGCTCGGCCGGAGCCCAGGACGTCAGAGCGTGGGATCGCGCCGGAACGGTGGGATCGGTCCGGTGTCGTCCTTGCCCCGGCCGCGCAGATCGGGACTGCGGTAGACCGAGCGGCCGGCGTCGGACGGCCCACGCGTCGGGATCGCCCGTGACTGCGAGTCGGCGTCCGCGTGCGTCTCGCCGGGGAAGGTCTCGAGGCCATCGGCCGGGATGCCCGTGGAGTCCTGGTGGACGGCGCTGTAGGGCTCCGCGTCCTCGTAGGACACCGCCCACCCCGGGTCGTCACCGGGGTCCGACGGGAGGGGCACGTCATACGCGGCCTCGTCGAGCGGTTCGCCCTCGTCGAGGTGCCGCACCCGGTCGTGGTCGCTGACCCCGAAGATCTCGGCGCAGATCGCGCGGTAGGTGTGGTCGGGATCGGGCACCCAACCCACCGAGCGCAGCGCCTGGTCCTGCCCCGCGCTCTCCATCACGAACCGGCCGTAGCCGAGCAGGCGCCCCATCGGTGAGCGGTTGTAGGACATGTCGGTCACCTTGGTCAGCGGCATCATCGCGACCTTGCGAGTGACCAGGCCGTAGGTGAGCAGCAACCGCTTGTCGGTGGCGACGAACCAGTCGTGCCGCCACTCGAGCACCTTCCACAGCATCCGCGCGACGAGCACGAACCACGCCCACCACAGCAGGTTGGTGAGCACGCCGAGGCTGGCCGGGGCGACGACGCTGACCCAGAGCACGAGGAGCAGGCCAGCCAGCGTGGACGCGACGGGTTCGGCCACCTTGGCCCAGTGCTGGTGGACGGCGATGATCATCGACTCGCCGTCGAGCAGGTAGCGGCCAGTCGTGCCGTGGGGGACGCCCGGTCCCGCACGCGCCACGACGGCTACCCCCTGCCGAGCAACGAGTCGAAGAAGGAGCCGAGCGACTTGAAGCCCTGGGCGATGACGTCCCACGCGGAGTGCAGGATGTCGCCGGCCCGGTCGGGCGAGGTGAAGATCGCGTAGATGATGAAGGCGACCACGAGCAACTGCAGCAGCCGCTTCAGGTTGAACATCGGTGCTCCTTGGTCGGATGGGGGTCCCACTGACCTTGCGTCAATGTGCTCATCATGGCAGTGCTGACGTGGCCACAACTCGTCCACCATCGTGCCAGTGTGACGGTTGAGACTGGTGAGGCGCGCCGTGGCGACGCTTTCCCACGAGCGGCCGAGGGGCGTCAGGTGGAGCCTGCGAGACGGCGCCGGGCGACCTCGAACGCCAGCACGGCCGCCGAGCTCGCCACGTTGAGCGACTCCACCCCGCCGTGCATGGGGATCGCCAGGTCGACGTCCACCAGCTCGCGGCACGCGTCGGACAACCCGTCCGTCTCGTTGCCGAGCACGAAGGCCGAGCGTGCCTCGAGCCGTGCGTCATAGATCGACTCGCGGGCCGAGGCGTCGAGGCCGTATGTCGTGTAGCCCGCCGCGCGCAGCGCCTGCAGCGCGTGTTCGGGGCGCCGACAGCGCACGATGCTGGCGCGGTAGGCGATACCGGCGGAGGCCTTGATCACCAGGGGCCCGACCCCGGGCGAACCGGCGCTCGGCAGCACGATCGCGTCGAACCCGGCGGCGGTGGCGGTGCGGATGATCATCCCGACGTTGGCCGGGTTGGTGACCCCGTCGAGCACGAGCACCGCGGCGGTCGCGGGCGCGAGCCGGGCGAACTCCTCCAGCGAGCGCAGCCCGGGAGCGACCACATCGGCCACGATGCCCTGGTCGTGCTTGCCGTTGCCCGCGAGCCGCTTGACGTGCTGCGGCGTGGCCCACTCGACGGGCACGCCGCGCCGCTTGGCCAGCTCGAGCAGGTGCTTCACGGCGGGCCGGGAGACGTTCTCGGCGACGACGAGCTTGTCGAGGGCGAGCTCGTCGTCCAGCAGCACCTCCTGGACCGGCTTGCGGCCATAGACCGTGATGAACGACTCGCGGGGGGAGCGTTTTGGCGCGCCGGACCCTCGGTGGTCGCCTGCCGTCTGGTGTGCCACCTGCCGAGTCCTCACAGCCGCCGCGCCGGGCCCACCCGCCGGACCGGTCCGGCGGAGCCCGTTGAACGTCCCGACGATACCGAGCACCGTGGGGCCGGGTGCCGGCCGGCGCTACGAACGTTCCCGGTCGAGGTCCCGGCGGTAACCGAGGACGGTCAGCAGTCCGCACGCGGACCACCAGGCGAGCACGACGACCACGTGCAGCGTGGTGCTGCCGGTGGCCGGGTTGCCGAAGGCGTCCATGTCCTCGGCGGGACCCATGAGACCCCAGGCCAGCAGCCCGAAGTGGTGGGTCGGCAGGGCCTGCGCGATGGTCGTGAAGACACCGGGCAGCTGGTCGAGCGGGTAGAAGAACCCCGACAGGAAGGACAACGGCAGGAAGACCAGGTTGACGATCGTCGCCACGGCCCGGGGGCGCACCCAGTAGGCGATCGCCGAGCCCATCGTGGAGAAGGCGAGGACCCCGGTCACGATGAGACCGCCGCAGGCCAGCAGACGGAGCGGGTCGAACGACACCCCACCGGCGACGACGGCGACCGCGGCCATGCCGACGAGGGTCACGGCCGTGAACACCAGGTTCAGCGCGACCTTGCCGGCGAAGTAGACCCACATCGGCATCGGGGTCGCCCGCAGGCGTCGGAGCCACCCTTTACCGCGCTCCGCCGCGAGCTCGCCGCCGAACGAGAAGAGCGCCTGGCTGACGACCCCGTAGCAGCCGAACGACACGAACATCATCGCCCCGACGTCGGTGCCGCGGGGGAGCACCTTCCCCGCTTCGGGCAGCCCGAACATCGTGTAGAGGATGACCGGCAGGACCACCACACCGATGAAGTACTCCGGCAACCGGCGGTAGCGCCGGACCTCCATCAGCACCTGCGTCGCCAGCAGTCCGAGGATGCCGGTGGAGGGCCGCTCACTCGGACTCAGCCGATGCGGAAACGCTTGCGGTGTGGTCAAGCCGGCCATGTCAGTGTCTCCTCGTGCGTGGGGCGGTGGTCGCCGGGTCGCCCTGGTCGCCGGTGAGGTGCAGGAAGGCCTGCTCGAGGCTGGCCTCGGTGACGGTCAGGTCCTCGACCCGGTGCCCTGCCGCGAAGACGGCGCGCAGGACGGGCTCGGGTTCGGCGACCTGCAGACGCAAGCGGTGCAGCCCTGGACGAGAGGACTCGCGTATGCCGGGTGCCTCCCGGTCGTGGAGCGTCGCCACTTGCTGCACACCCTTGACGGTCTCGAGCTGGTCGGTTGTGGCGTCGGTGAGCAGCTCGATGGTCTTGCCGGGGATCAGCGACTTGATCCGGGCAGGGGTGTCGTCGTGGACGATTCGGCCGTGGTTGATGAGGATGACGCGTTCGGCCGCCAGGTCGGCCTCGGCGAGGTTGTGGGTGGAGAACAGGAGGGTCTTGCCGAGCCGGGCGAACTCGCGGGCCTGCTCCCAGAACGCCTGTCTCGCGTGCACGTCGAGCGCAGCCGTGGGTTCGTCGAGGAAGAGCAGGTCGGGATCACCGACGATCGCCACCGCGAACGAGAGTCGCTGGCGCTGCCCCCCGGACAGCTGCGTGACCCGCTTGCTCGCGTGAACCAACAGGTCGGCACGGGCCACGACGTCTGCGGTCGGCAGGGCGTGCGGGTAGTAGTGACCGACCAGGTCGACCATCTCCGTCACGGTCAGGCTCTCCGGCGCGGCGGTGTCCTGCAGCATGGCGCCGACCCGGCCCCGGACCGCCACGTGGTGGGGCGGCAGGCCGAAGACGGTCACGCGGCCTGCCGAGGGTGATCGCAGGCCCAGCAGCAGCTCGAGGGTCGTCGTCTTCCCGGCCCCGTTGGGCCCGAGCACGGCAACGACCTCGCCGGCGGTGACCTGCAGGTCGATACCCACGACGGCGGGCACCTCGCCATACGACTTGTGCAGGTCCACTGCCTCGATCACGTTGCGCGCCTCTTGAGGGTCCATGCCAGCCTCGCTCTCGCCGATGCGCCGGCGGCGCCTGCGTCGACTCGACGCTAGGGCGGGCACGCCGCCGAGACAGGTGCCGGCAGTCACGACCTGCACCCATGACTTCCGGCACCTCGACCGTTGACGTCGGCGACCTATGCTGCAGAGGTGGCCGACGAGTCCTTGGACCGGTTGACCAGCGGGGCCGGCCTGCTGGGCTACGTCCTCGTGGGTCTGGTCGCCCTGCTGTCAGGGCTGGCCGCGACCGTCTCGCCATGGTGGTGGGTGGCCTACGCCGCCGGCCTGGGGACGTTCGGGCTGCTGTGCGCCGACCGTGTGGGCGTCCGGGCGGCCCGGGGTCTGTTGGCGCCACTGTTCGTCGCGGTGCTGCTGACCTACCTGCTGGCCCCGGACTACGGCATCTCCGCGGTCCCGATGGTCATCTTCGTGGCGACCGCGGCGTTCCTGCTGCAGGTTTGGGCGACGCTGTCGCTCATCGGGATCCAGACGGCCGTGCTCGTCGTGGCCAGTGTGCTCCAGGACGGTGACCGAGGCTTCGGCGCCGCGGTGGCCGTCATGTATGCCGTGTTCCAGCTCTTCGCGCTGGTCATGGTCGAGACGAGCCTGCGCGAGCATCGGATGCGGGAGGAGCTGGGTGTCGCCAACGCCGAGTTGGCAGCGGCCCAGGGAAGACTGGCGGAGACCAGCAAGGTGGAGGAGCGGCTGCGGATCTCCCGTGACCTGCACGACCTGGTCGGGCACCAGCTCAGCGCCCTCGCCGTCAACCTCGAGGTCGCCTCCCATCTGGCCGAGGGACCCGCCTCCGAACCGGTGGCGCGCTCGCGGGTCATCGCCAAGGACCTGCTGAGCGACGTGCGCCAGGTGGTCGGTCGGCTCCGCGAGCCACGGGCGCGGTTGGGGAGGGCCTTGGCCGACCTGGCCGTTGCCGTGCCCACGCCCAGGGTGGTCCTCGACGTCCACGGCGACCTGGACGAGCTCGGTGAGGACGAGGCGGAGGTCGTCCTGCGCTGCGTCCAGGAGCTCATCACCAACGCGATGCGGCACGCCGAGGCGGAGCACCTCTGGATCACACTGACCTGCAACGGGGGCGAGCTCGTGCTCTCTGCCCGGGACGACGGGCGCGGGGCGACCGAGGTCGCGGTCGGCCACGGACTGACCGGGATGCGCGAACGGGTCGGCCGGCTGGGCGGCGAGCTCTCCTGGGACGGCGCCGACGGGTTCCGCGTCGAGGCGCGGCTCAGGACAGCGGCATGACCGGGGACGGGACAACGGCTGGTGCGCGGGAGGTCGATGACGATCCCGCCGACGGCCCCGAGACTGCCGATGGTCGCGACCACGGCGGTGGGGGGAGGGCGTCCGTCCGAGTGCTGCTGGTCGACGACCAGACGTTGGTGCGGCAGGGGATTCGCAGCCTGTTGGACCTTGCGGACCGGATCGAGGTCGTGGCCGAGGCGGCCGACGGGATCGAGGCGCTCGCGGCGATCCAGCGGGTGCGGCCTGACGTCGTGCTGCTCGACCTGCGCATGCCGCGGCTCGACGGAGCCGCCACCCTGAAGGAGCTCTCGAACCGCGAGTTCCGGCCCCCCGTGCTGGTGCTCACGACGTTCGACGACGACGAGGCCGTGCTCGACGCCCTGAGATCGGGCGCTCGCGGCTATCTGCTGAAAGACGTCACCCTCGACGAGCTGGTCCATGCCATCGAGACGTTGGCCCGAGGCGGCCGGCTCGTCCAGCCCGCCGTCACGGCCGGTCTGCTGGCACGGCTGACCGACCGTGGACCGGCGTCGGCTCCCGAGCAGGTCGTGGAGCCGCTCACCGCGCGGGAGACCGAGGTGCTGCGCCTGGTGGCAGCGGGCCTCGCCAACCGGCAGATCGCCGAGGCCCTCCACCTCGCCGAGGGCACGGTCAAGAACCACGTCTCCTCGGTGCTGCTCAAGCTCGGGGTGCGCGACCGGACCAAGGCCGTGCTGCGTGCCCTCGAACGCGGCCTGCTCACCGGTGAGGGAAGCCGGTGACCCTCACCGACGAGCTGCGCGAGGCGCTGGACACCGCTACCGCGGGCGTGGACCGGGTCGCCCTGACCGCCGCCGTCGAACGGCTCATCTCGCGCTACCGCACCGGTGGCGCCGCGCACGAGCCGATCCTGGCGACGCCGGCCGACGTCACGGCATACGTCGCCTATCGGATGCCCGCGACGTTCGGCGCCGCGCGCCTCGCCCTGGGCCAACTCGCCCTGGCCCGGCCAGACCTGCGCCCGCGCTCG
>NZ_VOHR01000142.1 GCF_009192725.1 Segeticoccus rhizosphaerae
AAACTCCTCAGAGTAATTCTTACGGGCCATGGTCCTGATCATCTCGCTTCCCCAGCCCAAGGCTGGAATCAGCGTGTCCAAGATTCAGGGTCAGGCCCCACGCGAGTTTGGTCGGGTGTTGATCCAGCAGGCTGGCGGGCCGGCGGGGACGATCGAGACGTATATTGAGGTCCCGTTCGATCTCGGGGACAAGCGGCTGTATCCGGATGGTCTCATTCGTGTCACCCGGGGCCAGCGGAGCTGGACCGCTTTGGTGGAGGTCAAGACCGGCAAGAATGAGCTGGCAGCGGGACAGCTGGAGAACTACCTGGACATCGCTCGGGAGCAGGGGTTCGACACGGTCATCACGATCTCGAATCAGATCCCTCCGATCGCGGGTCAGCACCCGACGAGGGTCGATAAGCGCAAGCTGAAGAAGGTCGGCCTGCAGCACTGGTCGTGGACGCACGTCCTGTCCCAGGCGGTTATTCAGAAGGAGCACCGCGGGGTCAGCGACCCAGACCAGGCGTGGATCCTCGGGGAGTTGATTCGGTACCTGGAACATTCGCGGTCTGGGGCGCTCGAGTTCGACGACATGGGCGAGCACTGGGTGAAGGTCAGGGACGCCGTGGCGTCCTCGACGCTGCGGGACACCGACAAGGGCGCCGCGGCGATCGCGGGCCGTTTTGAGGCGCTGCTGCGCTTCTGCTGCCTGGAGCTCGGAAAGCAGCTGGGTGACCAGGTGACACCGGTGCTCACCCGCAAGGAGCAGCTCGACCCGGCAGTGCGCACCGCGGCCTTGGTGGAGTCGTTGACCTCCAGCGGCCTGTTGCGTGGCGCGATCCGGATCCCGAACACGGTGGGGTCGTTGGTGGTCACGGCTGACCTGCGAGCGGGACAGATCACGTGCCACGTCGACCTTGACGCTCCGAAGTCAGGGCGCCCGCTCACGCGCGTGAACTGGCTGGTTCGTCAACTGCGTCACGCCCCCGACGGCTTGCGGTTGGAGGCGTTCGTCGCGCACGCGCGTGGCCAGGGAACCGCGGAGCTGTTGGGCGCGGTCCGTTCTGACCCGGCCCTGCTGGTGGCCGACCCAAAGAAGGATCTGCGCATGTTCCGCATTGCGATGGTGGCTCCGATGGGCCCCAAGCGCGGCCGGGGGCGTGGCGCCTTCATCGACTCAGTGAACGACTCCGTCAACGTGTTCTACCGCGAAGTGCTGCAGCACCTGAAGGCCTGGGCGTCAGCCCCGCCGAAGATGCGCGAGACCCCGGAGCCACCGGCCGAGCCCGTCGCCCTCGTGTCGACGTCCGTCTCATCTCAAGACGGACCCGAGCTCGTCGACGAACCGGACAGCCCTCCTGCGGCGCCTCCGTCGGGGACGACGGTCTCAGGCGATCAGGCTGACAGGGGCCCGGCAGCCGCCGAGCCCACCCTCCCGCACGACCACCAGAGCCCGGACGCGGAAGCAACGGGTTAGGCGAGCTGGCAAACACGGCCCCGCACCCTCTTCGGCGCGGGGCCGTCGTGGCACACCGTGATCACGTTGGCCATGCGACTATGGTGAGGCCGCCCGGGCGACCTTTACCGATGCTGACGCCTCGGTCGCGCATGCCCATGCCGCGACACATCGAAACTGGCAGCCGGTTGACCACGCGCAATCGGGTAGTCGCCGTGCACACACTCGGCGGCGTCGCGGGCGGCGAGGTCCCCGCCGCCGGATGAATGGCCAGCAGGAAAGTAAGATGCCACTCACGCGGCTGCTAGAGGCGTGTGCGCCCCAAGGGGCACTTCACCATGAACCCCTACGTGCCGACTACCGGAGTGCCCTGGAGGGACGTGGCATCATGGCGCTCATGGCGCTCATGGCGACCTTGACTGAGCGGATTCTTCTTGCGATCCACTCAGGGCCGTTGGACGATGACGTGCTCTCGAGCCGGCTGGGTGTCGAGCATCGGCAGGTGGTGAACCAGGCGGCGCGCCGGCTGGAGGCCCAAGGCCATCTGCGGCGTTTCATCGGACCCGACGGAAAGGTCGTCAGTGCGCTGCCGGACACGGCAGCGCGGGAGCTTCCCGTATCGAACCCACAAAATGTGGCGCCCGGTGGCCTCGTCAACAGCCGGATCACCGAGGATGAGGTCAAGGAAGCGGTCCGCAGGTATCTCACCGAGCAGGGCTTCGATGTGGTGGTCGCGTGGGGCCGCGCCCGGGGGGTTGACCTCGACGCCCGGCATCCTGATGGGCGCCGCTACGTCATCGAGGCCAAGGCCGAGACCGGCAAGAACGGCGCCCAGCAAGTCAGCTACTTCCTCGGCATGCTTGGCGAGCTGGTCCAACGGATGGAATATCCGCACGCCACGTACGAGATCGCGCTCCCGGTCAACCGACAGTACAGGGGTCTGGTGGAGCGACTTCCCGCGCTCGCCAAGCAACGGCTGGGGCTCGCCGTGTTCTGGGTGCGCCGCCACGGCGACGAGGGCATCGTCGATGTCGTTTCTGACGCCTGCCGGAGGCAGGCGGTCTGATCATGGGGTACCCGACCACGGCCGCAGCGACGCACGCAAAGTCGGTCGGGGATGCGCGCCGGTCCTGCGTGACTTCGTGGCCCTTCTGGTGCCGGCAGTGGCGTCCGGCCGAGTGGCGTGGGGCTCCTCGGTGAGCGTGTTTTCGTGGTAGGTAAGCCAGCAGTTCCCAAGGTTGCGGCTAGCCTCAGGGCAATGGCGGCTGGCTGGAGGTGACGGTGCTAACTTTCAACGATCTTTTGTCCATCGAAGGGATCGACACAGCGAAGGTGCGCCTTGTGCGACACCAGGACGGCAGGCTCGGAGCAGGTCGCCTGTACCGGGCCTGGCGGAACGATCGCGGTGCCTTCGAGGACTACCAAGGGGTTCAGGTCAAGGACATCTTCCCGGTGGGTGATTTCCTGGCGAGCTTCGTCGTGACTGAGGCCGGCAAGACAGTGTTCGTGGGCATGTACCGGGTCGACGGCGTCGACACCTGCCCGCCCGGGAGCATCGATACGCTGCTGAAGCAGGACGTCTCAGGGCAGTTCCGGTACAAGTTGCAGTTGGTTGACCACTTGGCCAGCTACCGGGACATGGCTGTCATCGACTGGGGCGCCGCAGCACGGGTATGGGTTCAGCAAGCCGCAAACCAGGCGAAGCCACTGATTGAGATCACGGAGCAGTACGAGCCTCACTTTCCCGGCTTCCGTGTATTTGTCCGCCTCATCGACGAGGTACCGAGTCTCCCGAATGGTTGGCAACAGGTGCTCCGTAGCGTCAAGGGCGTCTACCTGTTGGTCGACGTCGACTCGGGCCAGCAGTACGTTGGCTCGGCTAAGGGTGCGGACAGCCTTCTTGGCCGCTGGATGAACTACGTGGCCGGCGGTGATGGCGGTGACGTGGCGCTAAAGGCCGCAGCGAGGGGCGGACGCAGGAACTACCAAGTGTCAGTGCTCGAAGTGGTCGACGAAAACACCCCCGATGAAACTATCGAGCAGATCGAGTCCTACTGGAAGAACAAGCTGCTGTCCCGTGAGTTCGGTTTGAACCGCAACTAGGTCCCGTCACCAAGGAGGCACGTATGCGATTCCGACAGGATGCTGGTCGGCGCGCGCCGCCTTGGCCTCCGCGAAGCGACGCACTCGCATCAGCCTGTGAGTTTGGATCACAGGCGGCGGTATGACGCAGGTTTGCATGGGCGCTCCCTGTCGTGACACTGGCGGCAGGGAGCGTGAGGCAAACGTGCCCGATCTCTGCCAGTCTGCACCTATGTCCCCTCGAGTCGGCAGACCTGAATGTGACGGGGCCGTTGCGACACTCAACGGCCAACTGATCTTGTTTACCGGCAAGAGCCGCGTCGAGGGGAAAGCCACTGTTCGTGACCAACTGTTCGCCTTGGTTCGCGACCGAGGTGGACAGCCGATATCTGGCACTCGCAATGCGCGGATTACGGTCCTCGTCCTCGGCGAATTGCTGCCCGAGGTCGTCACCGACCCGGTGAGTGTTCGCAGCAAGAACCTAGTCTACGTCGAAGATCAGCGACGATCAGGCAATCACATCTGTATTGTTGATGACAGTGGCATCACGGCGCTGCTCAAGGGGTCCCCCGCTCCGTGCCTGCGCTCTCGCTCCGTGCCTGATGACCTTATTGAAGTCCGCCGGCGCGGTGTTGACGAGGTCAATCGACCGCGCCTCGTCCCGCTAACGATAGGGGCGGCGCCAGCGCATGAACCGACCGGCCTAGAAATCGACTTGATCGGGTTGGATCGTGGAACCGCAGCCCATCAGACGACCCTTCGCACCCTCGTCTCGTACTTGAGACCGACCGAGGCTATGGCGCTGACATTACCGCGGGTAGACATCGCGTGGATATCGCATGCCGAGGCTGGCGTCCTATGTGTGGCCGAGGTAAAGAGCCTGACAGGCAGGCGCCAGGACCAACAGCTACGACTCGGCATTGGCCAAGTTTTGGACTACGCCCATACGCTTCGCGAAAATTTGCCTGCCGACGTCACCGAGATCCGACCGATACTTGTCCTGGAACGGCGGCCAGACGATCACCTGCGCTGGGGTTCGGTGGCATCCTCGGCTGGTATCGCGCTGACGTGGGCACCGAACTTCTCCAGCTTGGTCTGCTAGTCGAGCCACCCTACCGGCGTGGCCGCGCAAGACAACGCACGCCGGCCAACGGGGCGGCGGATCGCGCCGAAACACGCGGGATACATGCGGCGGTATGACGCGTGCACTCGCGAGCGTATGACGTTGCGCTTGCCGCACGTGGTGACGCTGGCCGTGTTTCAACGCACCTTCGTTCATCAGAACCCGCCTCTGGAGGCAAGACGTGTCGGTCAGGCGCAGGTCGGCGCGTGGCCAGGTGAGCGCCTCCCTCGTGACAGCGGCAGGCCCGTGACCGATGACTTGTCGGAGTCGATGCCCGTAGTCTGCGGTCATGAGCGAACGCGTCGCGGTGTACATCGACTTCGACAACGTAGTCATCTCCCGCTACGACGACGTGTACGGCAAGCAGGCATGGCGTAAGGACGACCCGCGGCAACATGGCCAACCCGCAGGCTCGAAGGACGCGATCGACCTGAAGCTGGCTGCTGCACGTGTCGACTTCGGCGCGATCATCGACTTTGCTGCCTCGTTTGGAAGCGTCTCGTTGAGCCGCGCGTACGCCGACTGGTCGGTGCCGGCGAATGCGTCCTACAAGACCGAGCTGATCCAGCGCTCGCTGCACCTGGTTCAGCTATTTACTGCCTCCGGGGTCAAGAACGGTGCGGACATCAGACTCGCCGTCGACGCTGTCGAGGATCTGATGCGCCACCCCGAGATCACCCACGTCGTCCTCGTCGCCGGCGACTCCGACTTCGTGCCGCTGGCCCAGAGCTGCAAGCAACTCGGCCGGTACGTTGTAGGTATCGGCGTCACCGGTTCGACGAGCCGAGCACTGGTTTCGGCCTGCAATGAATTCATCGACTACGCCCACCTGCCCGGTGTGACACCTCCCCCGTCAGCAGCGAAGAAGCCGAGCGCCGCGAAGAAGTCGGTAGCGAAGGAGCCGGGAGCAAAGAAGTCGGCGGCGAAGAAGTCAACGAAAACTTCGGCCAAGGACACTCCCGACGACGCGGCTACTGATCTGTTGGTGCGCGCGATTCGCGTCGTCCTGCAGAAGAGTGACGGCGATTGGGTTTATGCCGCCGGGGTTAAGAGCCAGATGCAGCGCATGGACCCCGCTTTCAAGGAGAAGTCGTTGGGCTTCTCGTCGTTCCGCGCCTTCGTCGATTCCCGCGGCGACCAGGTCTTTTCCAAGGTCGACAACGGCCAGCTGACGGTGCGACTGCCCTGAACGGTGGGCAGGCAGGCGCACAGCTTAGGTGCCGTCACCGATGCTTAAGCGGCGATATGACGCGCCTGCGTGGCCGCTCTCGACCTCGGAGCAACACGGAACGTGTGCGCGGGCGAGCGATGGAACTGTTGATTGTTCTGGTGGGACTCGCGGCGACCCGTCGGGTTGTCCGCATGAATCTGTCAACGTTGACGATGACGTTCCGCCCCAGTCCTCGGGCAGCACATCGGCGATAACCTCGGTGAAGGTCCACCGGTGGCCCGCAAGATCCTCCACCGAATACTGGCGCTCCCCGTAGGGGTAGTCAGCCGGTGGGCTGAGAATGCGCGCTCCGTGTTGGCGTGCGCGAGAGTGATGCGCGTCAACGTTGTCGACTTTGACCGCGATCGAGTGACTCCGAGGCTGGTCGGGTTTCGGTGAGGCGCGCCCGTGCTGGGGGTCGGTGTCCGCGAGGATGAGTACACCGCTGCCGAGCCCCAACCGAGCTCGGTGTCCACCCGCCCGCCACGATTCAGTGAAGCCGAAGGTTCTGCAAAGCCAGTCGATCGCCTGTTCAACGTCGGCGTATACGAGTTCTGGCACCACGGATGATGACCGGTGGTGCGAATGAGCAACATAGCGTTTCTCCCGTCGGTCGCGTTCGTGAGGAACGCTAGGCCCGGAATCGTCCTGCCGACAGTGGGCCTTCCGGTCGCCATCGGTTGCCAGCAGACCAGGTTGGTCCATTCAAGCGAGTCCGGCTGACTGTGATAACCGGCGGCCCGCCGAGGGCCGCCGATCACGCGCCCGAATCGGGGCGAGGACCGTTCAGGTGGTCCAGTTGCGAAGGCGCTGCGGCAGCACCATGGCGAGGAGTGCGAGGAACGCCATGAAGACCAGCGGGATCGGGCCGATGCCGAAGAAGGAGCCGATGAGGCCGAGCGGGGGCCAGACGCCGAGCATCCACTTCGGGAGCAGACCGACCTTCCACGAGCCTGCGGCCAGCAGGGCGAGTCCGATCATTAGGCCGAACGCGCACAGCGGGTAGAGCGGACCCCAGATCAGCTCTGAGCCCGCCACGACCGAGGCCATGCATTCGATGACAAGCTCGACCATGCAGACGCCGTACACCCAGATGCCGGCGGTGCCGAGCTTGCCGTCCTGGCCGCGCTGGAGGCGGTGGAAGCCGAGGGTTGCGAGGAAGAGGCCTACGCCTTGCGGCAGCGCGGCGCTGGTGAGCATGTAGTCGCTGGCGCGGAAGTTGTCGTCGTGGGGCGTGCCGAACAGCATGGACAGACCCATGATCAGCAGGCCGAGGATCGCCAGGGCGATGCTGACCAGCGTCAGCCGCAGCCAGAAGGCCTCGGTGCGGGCTTCGGCTCGGAGGGTTGTGGTGGTCGTGGTGGTCATCGGTGTGTCCTTTCTCCAGGAGGTGGCAAGAACGTTAGGTACGGCGGGGTGCACCGGTCGTCCGCCCAGAAGCCGAAATCCGGTCCTCCGCGTGGCGTCCTTCTCAAGAAGGACTCCAGATGCCGCGAGCCCTTCTAGGCTGTGCTGGGTGCCGGGGCGTGCAGGGCTGACCAGGTCGGACGCGGTGGTCGCCGCGGGCTTCGTGCTGGCCGGGCTGGCCGAGGCAGTCGTGCTGCACCGGCACCGGCCCGGACTGCTGGCATTCACGGCCTGCGGTGTGCCCCTGCTGAGTGTTCTCGCCGTGCGCCGGATTCGGCCGGTCGTCCCGCTCTGCGTCATCGCGGCGTTCGCCGTCCTCGGTACGACGATCCAGTCCGTGTTCTGGTCCGACGCCGGGGACGGTGGCGGGGTGTGGCTGTTCGCGCTGATGTTCGCGTCGTACTCGCTCGGCGCCCACGGGCGTGACCGCGCGGTCGTCCTCGGCGGGTTGCTTCCACTGCTGCTCAGCCTGGCGGTCGACCTGCCGACCATGTCCGGCTGGGCGCTCGTCAACGGTGTGCTCTTCCTGACGGCCTTCGTCGGCGTGCTGCCCGCGGTAGTGGGCCGAGTCGTCCGAATGCGCCGGGAGCGGCTCACCGCCCTGGACGAGCAGCGCGACCTGGTCCTGCGCGGGCTGCGCGGACAGCGCGAAGCCGCCGTGCTGGCCGAGCGACTAAGCACCACCGAACGGCTCCAGCCCGGGTTGCTCGACGGTCTGGTCGCGATCGCGGATCGCGCAGAGACAGGCGCCGACCCGAGCGAGATCGAGCAGGCCGCCCGCCGGCTGCTCGTTCGCACCAGGGAGGAGGTGGTCGCGTTGACCGTGCCGGTCGAGGTGCCGGATCCCCCCGCGCCGACTCCCGCAGACCACCTGCCTGCCCTGAGGGCAGCCGCACAGGGGTGGACGGTGCTCGCCGCGGGAGGCATCGGCGCGGGTCTGGCGCTGGAGTCGACGGGGGCGCTCAAGCTGTCGGCCCCGGCGGGGCTCGCGGTGGTCGCCGGCGCCGCGGTCGGCCTCGCGCTCTCCCTGGTGTGGTGGCGCCCCCTGGCAGCCCTGACCGTGGCCTGGTGCGCCATCGTGGCGTTCTCGCGTCTGGTCGCGCCGCTGGACGGCTCGCTCAGCGGCACCACGTTCACCCTGGCGGCCGCGTTCGCGGTGGCGGTGCTGTCCACCCGGCGTGACGCGGTCCTTGGGTTGGCGCTGTGCTGGCTCGGGCAGCTGGTCGGGGTGGGCACCGACGACCCGTTCGGAGAGGCGGTGATCATCTTCGTGTGTTGGCTCGGCGGGCTGGCCGTCAACGAAGGCAGCACGTTGGTGGAGCAGAGTCGAGCCAGCAACCGGCTACTCACCGGACAGGAGGCGGTCGCGCAGCAGCGCGCCCTCGTGGAGGAGCGACTCCGGCTCGCCCGGGAGGTGCACGACCAGGTCGGCCACGCTCTCACGGTGGTCGCCCTCCAGGCGGGGGCCGCCCGGCGGATGGCAGAGACCGATCCGCATCGTGCCCGGCTGGTGATGGAGACGATCGTCCAAGCGGCACGCGAGGGCGCGACCGCGATGACTGGCCGGGGCGCCACCGACCTGGCTGGCCTGCTTGAGCGCACCCGCGAGGCGGGCTTGACCCTCACGGCCGACGTCGCTGTCCTCGACACCCCGGGACTGCACGACCCCCAGACCAGGGAGGTCGCCTGCCGGATCGTGCAGGAGGGGCTGACGAACGTGCTGCGCCACGCACCCGGAGCGGACGCCACCGTGACCGTGCGCCGGGAGTGCGACGCCGTGAGCGTCACCGTCCGTAACGGCACGCCGACACGCGCAGGCCACACCCCCGGAGGCAGGCGTGGCCTCGCCGGGCTGCGGGAGCGGGCCGCCGCCC
>NZ_VOHR01000143.1 GCF_009192725.1 Segeticoccus rhizosphaerae
CAGCTCGTCCGGGGGCCGATCCGGCAGCAGGGCCAGCAACGGGCCCGGGTCGGCGAGATCGACGGTGCGCGCCACCAGCGGCGCGGATGCGGCCGACTCGGGGGCCTCGTGCAGGGTGCTCACGGCGGCACAGCCTACGTCTGTCCGCTGCCGGCCTGTGCGTCGCCCAAGCCGCTTCGACGGACGGTTTCGAGCTGGCACACCGGTCTGGGCGACAGCAGACAGGGCGAAACGAGCACGGGGACGGCCGTCTGCCCGTCGAGGGCGGGTATGGGTGAGGATGGGGCCATGACGCGCGCCAGCCTCGACAAACGCCCGGACGAGGTCGCCTCGATGTTCGACGACGTGGCCGGGCGCTACGACCTGACCAACGACATCCTCTCCCTCGGGCAGGACCGGCGCTGGCGCAAGGCGGTCCTCGCGGCGGTGGACGTCCGGCCCGGGGAACGGGTCCTCGACATCGCGGCCGGCACCGGCACGAGCAGCGAGCCGTTCGCCGACCGGGGGGTGGACGTCGTCCCGGCGGACTTCTCGCTCGGCATGCTGCGAGCCGGTCTCCGCCGCCGCCCGGACCTGGGGTTCACCGCCGCCGACGCGCTGCACCTGCCCTTCAGGGACGGCGCGTTCGACGCGGTCACCATGTCCTTCGGGCTGCGCAACGTCGCCGACCCACAGGCGGCCCTCGAGGAGTTCCACCGGGTCACGGCACCCGGCGGCCGCGTCGTCATCTGCGAGTTCAGCCAGCCCACCAACCGGGCCTTCCGCACCATCTACACCGAGTACCTCATGCGCTCGCTGCCGCCGGTGGCGCGGCGGGTCAGCTCCAACCCGGACTCCTACGTCTACCTGGCCGAGTCGATCCAGGCCTGGCCCGACCAGCGGGGCATGGCCACCATGCTGGCGTCGGCCGGGTGGCAGGACGTCGCCTGGCGCAACCTCTCCGGTGGCATCGTCGCCCTCCACCGGGCGCGCCGCTGAGACCTCCCCCCGCCCCGACCGCCGTGAGGAATCATCGTGAGGTTCCGGCCCCCAGGAGGGCACCGGACCTCACGAAGATTCCTCACGAGGGAGATGCCAGAGGAGGTTAGGTGCGCCTTGGTACGACAGATCCAGCCTTCCGTCATAGACTGCCAAGTCGAGTTCGTGAAGATCTTCACAAGCGTGCAGAGGCAGTCGTGAGCGAGAGCAGCAGCAGCGTGTCCCGGGTGGGGTCGAGCACCTTCCCGCCTTCCGCCGCACCCTCATCGAAGATCTCTTCCGCGACCGCCTCGACGGCCCCCACCGCTGCCGAGACCGCTGACGTCATCGTGGTGGGCGCCGGTCCGGGTGGTTCGGCAACTGCCGCCTACCTCGCGATGGCGGGTCTGGACGTGCTGCTGCTGGAGAAGACGCAGTTCCCGCGGGAGAAGGTCTGCGGCGACGGACTCACCCCGCGCGCGGTCAAGGAGCTGATCACCCTCGGCATCCCGACGCCGGAGGAGGACGGCTGGATCAAGAACCACGGACTGCGCATCCTCGGCTCCGGCATGCGGCTCCAGCTGGACTGGCCCGACCTGGCCAGCTTCCCGCCATACGGGCTGGTCCGGACCCGGCAGGACTTCGACGAGATCCTGGCCAGGCACGCGGTCAAGCACGGCGCCCGGCTGCACGAGCGCACCAACGTGGTCGGTCCGGTCCTCGACGACCGCACCGGGCACATCGTCGGCGTCCGGGCCAGGCCGGTCGACGAGAAGGGTCGCGGCACTGGCGACGAGGTCGTCTACGGCGCGCCCCTGGTTGTCGCGGCCGACGGCAACTCGAGCCGCCTGTCGTTGTCGATGGACCGACCCAAGCGCGACGACCGCCCGATGGGGGTCGCGGTGCGCACGTACTTCGAGAGCCCCCGTCACGACGACGACTACCTGGAGTCCTGGCTCGAGCTGTGGGCGCCCAAGGCCGACGATCCGGACACCCAGATCCTCCTGCCCGGCTACGGCTGGATCTTCGGCGTCGGCGACGGCACCAGCAACGTCGGCCTGGGCATCCTCAACACGTCCAAGGCGTTCGGCCGGGTCGACTACAAGGACGTGCTCAAGCGCTGGGTGGCGACGATGCCGGCCGAGTGGACCTACAACGACTCCACGATGACGGGGCCGATCCGCGGCGCCGCCCTCCCGATGGGCTTCAACCGGCAGCCGCACTACGACCGGGGCCTACTGCTGGTGGGTGACGCCGGGGGGATGGTCAACCCGTTCAACGGTGAGGGCATCGCCTACGCGATGGAGTCCGGGCGGTTGGCCGCCGACGTCGTCGCCCAGGCCTTCGCCCGGCAGACCGACGACGCGCGGGAGCGGGTGCTGCGGTCCTACCCCGCGGTGATGAAGGATGCGCTCGGCGGCTACTACACGCTGGGGAGGGGATTCGCGAAGATGATCGGTCATCCCGAGGTCATGCGACTCGCCACCCGCTACGGCCTGCCGCGCACCACGCTGATGAAGCTCATGCTCAAGATCATGGCCAACCTCACCGAGCCGCACGGCGGTGCGGCGAGCGACCGGTTGATCAACGCGCTCTCCAAGATGGCCCCAGCGGCATGACGAATCGCACCGGGCCTAGGATTGTGCGCCGACGAGCCCTGACCACACCGAGCATCCGAAAGGGGAGCGCGAGGTCATGAGCCACTCGTACGTCCCACTCCTGTTCTTCGCCGGCATCGGCGCGGCTTTCGCGGTGTTCTCGGTGATGATCGCCCCGATCGCCGGCCCCCGCCACTACAACCGGGCCAAGCTCGACGCCTACGAGTGCGGCATCAACCCGACGCCGCAGGCCGAGGGCGGCGGCAAGGTGCCGATCAAGTACTACATCACCGCGATGCTGTTCATCGTCTTCGACATCGAGAGCGTCTTCCTCTACCCGTTCGCCGTGGCCTTCGACAAGATGGGCCTTTTTGCGCTGGTGGAGATGGTGCTGTTCATCCTCACAGTGTTCGTCGCCTACGCCTACGTCTGGCGCCGCGGCGGCCTGGAGTGGGACTAGATGGGACACCGATAGATCATGGGTATTGAAGAGAAGCTGCCAGCGGGCTTCCTGCTGACCACCGTCGAGCAGGTCGCGGGCTACATGCGCAAGAGCTCGGTGTGGCCGGCGACGTTCGGGCTCGCCTGCTGCGCCATCGAGATGATGGCGGTCGGCACCCCCGACTACGACATCGCGCGCTTCGGCATGGAGCGGTTCTCCGCCACGCCGCGGCAGGCCGACCTGATGATCGTGGCGGGGCGCGTCAGTAACAAGATGGCGCCCGTGCTGCGCCAGGTCTACGACCAGATGCCCGAGCCCAAGTGGGTCATCTCGATGGGCGTCTGCGCGAGCAGCGGCGGCATGTTCAACAACTACGCGATCGTGCAGGGGGTCGACCACGTCGTCCCCGTCGACGTCTACCTCCCGGGCTGCCCGCCCCGCCCGGAGATGCTGATCAACGCGATCCTGGTGCTGCACCAGCAGATCCAGAACTCCAAGCTGGGGGTCAACCGGGTCGAGGCGGCGCGCGCGGCCGAGCAGGCCGCTCTCGAGGCGACGCCGACGCACGCGATGAAGGGGCTGTTGGCATGACGCCGCCGAGCGAGGGCACGAGCGGAGCGAGCGGTTCGGCGTCAGGCGAGCCGGAGGCAGCCCGCAGTGACAACGGCGAAAAGGCCGAGGTGACGCCGGCGGCCGACAAGCCGGAGCAGAAGGTGTCGACGACGGCCGCGCAGGAAACCGGTGGTGCCCCCACCGCCGCCGAGCCGCCCAACCTGCCCGCCGAGCCCGGCACGGCTCCCGAGCCGGTCGTCATCGGCGAGCGCCAGGGCATGTTCGGTTCCTCACTGGGCAACGACACCAGCGGGTATGGCGGGTTGGAGTCACCGATCCTGTTCCCGGCCGCGGCGGTTCGGCCCTACGGTTCCTACTTCGACGAGGTTGCCGACGCCCTGGAGCGCGGCCTCGGCGACGGTGACGACACGACCTACGGCGACGCGGTCCAGCGCGTCGTGGTGGACCGGGGCGAACTGACCCTCCACGTCGCACGCGAAGCGCTGCCCGCGGTCGCGCGCGCCCTGCGTGACGACCCGGCGCTGCGGTTCGAGGTGTGCACGGGCGTCTCCGGGGTCCACTATCCCCAAGAGGCCGGTCGTGAGCTGCACGCGGTCTACCACCTGCTGTCGATCACCCACGGCAGCAGGCGGATCCGGCTGGAGGTGTCCTGTCCCGACGACGACCGGCACATCCCCTCCATCGTCGCGACCTACCCCTCGGCCGACTGGCACGAGCGCGAGACCTGGGACATGTTCGGCATCGAGTTCGACGGGCACCCCTCGCTCACGCGGATCCTGATGCCGGACGACTGGCCGGGCCACCCCCAGCGCAAGGACTACCCCCTCGGTGGCATCCCGGTGGAGTACAAGGGCGCCACCGTGCCGCCGCCGGACCAGCGGAGGTCGTACAGCTGATGACCGAGCAGACCACACACGAGACCGAGGACATCTTCGCGACGTCCGAGTCCGACCGGGACGACGCCGCGGAGGGTCGTGTCTTCACCGCGAGCGGCGGTGACTGGGAGAGCCTCGCCGAGGAGGCAGCCTCCATCGGCGAGGACCGCATCGTCGTCAACATGGGTCCGCAGCACCCCTCGACCCACGGCGTGCTCCGGCTGATCCTCGAGCTGGACGGCGAGACGGTCACCGAGGCCCGGGCGGGCATCGGCTACCTGCACACCGGCATCGAGAAGAACATGGAGTTCCGCACCTGGACCCAGGGCGTGACCTTCTGCACGCGCATGGACTACCTGATGCCGATCTTCAACGAGACGGCCTTTTGCCTCTCGACGGAGAAGCTGCTGGGCATCACCGACCGGATCCCCGAGCGCGCCTCGATCATCCGCGTGATGATGATGGAGCTCAACCGTGTGGGATCCCACCTGGTCGCGCTTGCCACGGGCGGCATGGAGATGGGCGCCACGACGGTCATGACCATCGGGTTCCGCGAGCGCGAGCGCATCCTGTCGATCTTCGAGATGATCACGGGCCTGCGGATGAACCACGCCTACGTCCGCCCGGGCGGTGTGGTGCAGGACCTGCCACCCGGTGCGATCGACAAGGTGCGGGACGCCATCCCGCAGATCCGCCGCGGCATCCACGAGCTCGAGCTGCTGCTCGTCGAGAACCCGATCCTCAAGGGCCGCACCGTCGATGTCGGCTACGTCGACCTGACCGGGTGCATCGCGCTCGGCCTCACCGGACCGATCCTGCGCTCCACCGGGTTCCCGCTCGACGTGCGCAAGTCCGAGCCCTACTGCGGTTACGAGACCTACGACTTCGAGGTGCAGACGGCCAACACGTCTGATGCCTACGGCCGTCTGCTGGTGCGCTTCGCGGAGATGTACGAGTCGCTCAAGATCGTCGAGCAGACCATCGACCGCCTGCAGAGCACGCCCGGCCCCGTGATGATCGAGGACAAGAAGATCGCGTGGCCCGCGCAGCTGTCCCTGGGCGGCGACGGCATGGGCAACAGCCTCGACCACATCCGCGAGATCATGGGCGATTCGATGGAGTCGCTGATCCACCACTTCAAGCTGGTGACGGAGGGTTTCCGGGTGCCGCCCGGTCAGGCCTACGTGCCGATCGAGTCGCCCAAGGGCGAGCTCGGCGCGCACGTGGTGTCCGACGGAGGGACGCGGCCCTATCGGGCGCACTTCCGCGATCCCTCCTTCAACAACCTGCAGGCCGTGGCCGCGATGTGCGAGGGCGGCATGATCGCCGACGTCATCGTCGCGGTGGCCTCGATCGACCCAGTCATGGGTGGTGTGGACCGATGACAAACGCCGTGCACAAGGAATGTCGGGGTCCCCGCGCAGTACCGAGTGAGGTACGAGCGAGGATTTCGTGGGGTGACGTCATGGGAGGAGTGGACCGATGACAGAGATCGAGCACACGGCGAACACCGGGCACTCGGACGACCGGACCGCGATGAGCGAGGCCGGAGCCGCGCCGGACCCGGTGCACCGGCAGACACCGTTGCACGCCTCCGACCAGCCGTATGACGCGCACGTGCTGGCCCAGCTGGACGCGGACGCCGCGTTGATCATCGCGCGCTACCCCCAGCGGCGCTCGGCGCTGTTGCCGCTGCTGCACCTCGTGCAGAGCGTGGACGGCTTCGTGACCGGCCGCGGGGTCAACTGGTGCGCCGAGAAGCTGGAGCTGACCGCCGCGGAGGTGAGCGGCGTCGCCACCTTCTACACGCAGTACAAGCGCCACCCCAACGGTGACTACACCGTCGGCGTGTGCACCAACACGCTGTGCGCGATCATGGGCGGAGACGAGATCTTCGAGCGGGTGAGTGACCACCTCGGCATCGGCCACGACGAGACCACCGAGGACGGCAAGGTCACCCTCGAGCGGGTCGAGTGCAACGCGGCCTGCGACTATGCCCCCGTCGTGATGGTCAACTGGGAGTTCTTCGACAACCAGACCCCGCAGAGCGCGACCGCGCTGGTCGACGACCTGCGCGCCGGCAACGAGGTCACACCGACCCGTGGCGCCTCGCGCGCGTGCGCGTTCAAGCACACCGAGCGGGTGCTGGCCGGCTTCCCCGACGGTTTGGCCGACGAGGGCGTCGGCGCCGGCCCGGCGTCGCTGGAGGGCCTCAAGGTGGCCCACCAGCGCGGTTGGACCGCGCCCGACCCGGGCGCCGACGACGACCATGGTCCAGAAGGCGCGGACGGCGCCGGAGAGGCGGAGCGGTGAGCACCCAGCTGACGCCCATCCTCACGAAGTTCTGGGACGACCCGCAGTCCTGGACCCTCGACACCTACCTGCGCAACGACGGATACAAGGCGCTGCGCAAGGCCGTGACGATGCAGCCGAACGAGCTGGTCGCGATGACCAAGGACTCCGGTCTGCGCGGACGTGGCGGCGCCGGCTTCCCGACGGGCATGAAGTGGGGCTTCCTGCCCCCGCCGGACGGTGGCCCGCGCTACCTGGTGGTCAACGCCGACGAGTCCGAGCCCGGCACCTGCAAGGACATCCCGCTGATGCTGGCGGCGCCACACATCCTGCTCGAGGGTGTGGTGATCACCTCGTTCGCGATCGGCTGCGAGCACGCGTTCATCTACCTGCGCGGGGAGACGGTGCACGTCTACCGTCGCCTCCTGCGCGCGGTCGAGGAGGCGTATGCCGCGGGGTACCTCGGCAAGAACATCCTCGGCACCGACTTCAGCCTCGAGGTGACCGTGCACGCGGGCGCCGGAGCCTACATCTGCGGCGAGGAGACGGCGCTGCTCGACTCCCTGGAGGGTCGACGCGGCCAGCCCCGGCTCAAGCCGCCGTTCCCCGCGGTCGCCGGCCTGTATGCCCGCCCCACCGTCGTCAACAACGTCGAGAGCATCGCCTCGGTGCCCTCGATCCTGCTGCACGGGGCCGACTGGTTCAGCGGCATGGGCACCGAGAAGTCCACCGGTTTCGGCATCTTCAGCCTGTCCGGGCACGTGACCCGGCCCGGACAGTACGAAGCGCCGCTCGGCATCACCCTGCGCGAGCTGCTCGAGCTCGCTGGGGGCGTCCGCGAGGGCCACGAGCTGAAGTTCTGGACCCCCGGGGGCTCCTCCACGCCGATCTTCACGGCAGAGCACCTCGACGTGCCCCTCGACTTCGAGTCGGTGGCGGCCGCGGGGTCGATGCTCGGCACCCGCGCCCTGCAGATCTTCGACGAGACCACGTCCGTGGTGCGTGCCGTGGCGCGCTGGACCGACTTCTACGCCCACGAGTCCTGTGGCAAGTGCACGCCCTGTCGCGAGGGCACCTTCTGGTTGTCGCAGATCATGGAGCGACTGGAACACGGCCGCGGCAGCCAGGACGACATCGACAAGCTGGTCGACATCTGTGACAACATCCTCGGTCGGGCGTTCTGCGCCCTCGGGGACGGCGCGACCAGCCCCATCACCTCCGCGGTGCAGTACTTCCGCGAGGAGTTCGAGGCCGGTATGCACACCCCGGCCGCCGAGCTGTTCCCGCCGTCGCGCTCGACGCTGTTCGCGAAGGAGACCGTGGCCCCATGACCGTGTCCACCTCACCCTCTGCCGGTGGCAACGCCGTGGACGAGGGAGGCAACGCCCAGATTCCGCCCAAGCCGGAGCTGGTCAACCTGACCATCGACGGTGTGGGTGTGAGCGTGCCCAAGGGCACGTTGATCATCCGGGCGGCCGAGCAGGTCGGGATCCAGATCCCGCGGTTCTGCGACCACCCGCTGCTCGACCCGGTCGGCGCCTGCCGCCAGTGTCTGGTGGAAGTCGCCACCCCCGGCCCGGACGGGTCGATGCGGGCGATGCCGAAGCCGCAGGCGTCCTGCACCATCGCCGTCAGCGAGGGCATGCAGGTCAAGTCGCAGCACACCTCCGCGGTGGCCGACAAGGCACAGCACGGGCAGATGGAGTTCCTGCTCATCAACCACCCGCTCGACTGCCCGGTGTGCGACAAGGGTGGCGAGTGCCCCCTGCAGAACCAGGCGATGTCCAACGGCCGGGCGGTGTCGCGCTTCGAGGACATCAAGCGCACCTACCCCAAGCCGATCAACATCTCCAGCCAGGTGCTCCTCGACCGCGAGCGCTGCATCCTGTGCGCTCGCTGCACCCGCTTCTCCGACCAGATCGCCGGTGACCCGTTCATCGCTCTGATCGAGCGGGGCGCGCTGCAGCAGGTCGGCATCTACGAGGAGAAGCCGTTCGAGTCCTACTTCTCCGGCAACACCGTGCAGATCTGCCCGGTCGGTGCGCTCACGGGTTCGGCCTACCGGTTCCGCTCCCGTCCGTTCGACCTGGTCTCCACCCCGAGCGTGTGCGAGCACTGCGCCAGCGGCTGCGCCCAGCGCACCGATCACCGCCGCGGCACGGTCCTGCGCCGGATGGCCCTCGAGGACCACGCCGTCAACGAGGAGTGGAACTGCGACAAGGGGCGCTGGGCGTTCACGTATGCCCAGCAGAGCGACCGGATCACGGAGCCGCTCGTGCGGGGTGACGACGGGCAGCTGCGCGTCGCCGGCTGGCCGGAGGCCCTCGAGGTCGCGGCTCGCGGGCTCGACGCCGCGCGCGCCTCGGGTG
>NZ_VOHR01000144.1 GCF_009192725.1 Segeticoccus rhizosphaerae
ACCGGCCCGGCCCGGCATACGGGCAGGGGGGCGTGACGCGGTGGGGGGATGCGACGAGCACCTCCTCGGCGTCCGCCCGCAGGAACCGCGAGTCGGCCCGCCCCTCGGTGATGCGCGCGCGGACCCGCTCGCCGGGCAGGGTGTGCCGGACGAAGACCACCTGCCCCTCGTCACGGGCGACGCAGTGGCCGCCGTGGGCGACGGGGCCGATGTCGAGCTCGACCAGCTCGCCGACGCGAGAAGGCGCTTGGTCCCCCACGTCAGCTCCCCCGGCGCACCGACCCGGGGGTCGGTCCCTCGAGCCGGCCCTCGGCGCCCTCGGACGAGTGCAGCTGCCACGGGACGCTGGCCACCATGACTCCGGGGGTGAACAGCAGCCGGCCCTTGAGCCGCAGCGCGCTCTGGTTGTGCAGGATCTGCTCGTACCAGTGCCCGACGACGTATTCCGGGATGTAGACCACCACGACCTCCCGGGGGCTGTCGCGCCGGATCGACTTCACGTAGTCGACCACCGGCCGGGTGATCTCACGGTAGGGCGACGCGAGCGCCTTGAGCGGCACCGGGATGTCGCGCCGGTCCCACTCGTCCTGCAACGCCTTGGTCTCCTCGGCCTCGACGTCGACGGTGACGGCCTCGAGGATCGACGGCCGGGTTGCCCTGGCGTAGGACAGCGCCCGCATGGTCGGCTTGTGGATCTTGGAGACGAGCACCACCGCGTGCACGCGCGAGGGGAGCACGGTCTCCTCGGCGTCGTCGTCCACCGCCAGCTCCTCGCTCACCTGCCGGTAGTGGCCACGGATGGCGCGCATCATGACGAAGAGCACCACCATGGCCGCGATGGCGATCCAGGCGCCCTTGGTGAACTTGGTGACCAGCACCACGACCAGCACGGTCCCCGACATGCTCGCCCCGAGCGCGTTGATCGCGCGGCTGCGCATCATCCGTGCCCGCGTCCGACGGTCCTTCTCCCGGCGCAGGTTGCGGTTCCAGTGCAGGATCATGCCGATCTGGCTGGTGGTGAACGAGACGAACACGCCCACGATGTAGAGCTGGATCAGCCGGGTCACCTGGGCATCGAAGGCGACGATGAGCACGATCGCGCCGGCCGCGAGGATCAGGATGCCGTTGCTGTAGGCGAGCCGATCGCCGCGGGTGTGCAGCTGCCGGGGCAGGAAGCCGTCCTTGGCGAGGATCGACGCGAGCACCGGGAAGCCGTTGAAGGCGGTGTTGGCCGCCAGCACGAGGATGATGCCGGTGGCGGCGATGGTGAAGTAGAAGGCGGGCGGGAAGTTGGAGAACACCGCGTCGGAGAGCTGGCCGACGACCGTGTGCTGGTCGTACTCCACGCCGTTCGGGAACATCGCCACACCGGGCGCGGTCTGCACCCCGTGGACCCCGTCCAGGGTCAGCCGGTTCATGTCGGAGTCCGGGTCGACGTAGCGCAGGTGTGTCACGTTGGCCAGCACGATGATGCCGATGAGCATGGTGACGGCGATGGTCCCCATCAGCAGCAGCGTCGTCGCGGCGTTGCGGCTCTTGGGCTTGCGGAAGGCCGGCACGCCGTTGCTGATCGCCTCGACGCCGGTCAGCGCGGCGCAACCCGAGGAGAAGGTGCGCAGGATCAGGAAGGCGCCCGCCGCCGTGCCCAGGCCGTGGGTGAAGCTGGTGTCGGAGGGCACCTCGAACTGCGCGCTCGACACGGCCGGCAGTGACCCGAATGCGAGCCGCGCGAGCCCCCACGCGGTCATCCCGATGATCGCCGCCATGAAGCAGTAGGTGGGGATGGCGAAGGTGGCGCCGGACTCGCGCACGCCGCGCAGATTGACCGCCGCGAGGAGGACCACCAGCGCGACGGCATACGTCGCCTCGTGCCCGTTGACGAACCCCAGTGCCGACGCGGCGTTCTGGACCCCGGACGAGATCGACACCGCCACGGTGAGCACGTAGTCGACGAGCAGGGCGCTCGCGACGGTGAGGCCGGCGAAGGACCCGATGTTGGTGGTCGCGACCTCGTAGTCCCCGCCCCCCGAGGGGTAGGCGTGCACGTTCTGCCGGTAGGACGCCACGATCGTCAGCATCACGAGCGCGACGGCGACCGCGACCTTCCAGGAGAACGCGTAGGCCGACAGACCGGCGACCGACAGGGTGATGAAGATCTCGTCGGGGGCGTAGGCGACCGAGGAGAGCGCGTCGCTCGCGAAGACCGGCAAGGCGATCCGCTTGGGCAGGAGGGTCTCACCGAGGCGGTCGCTGCGCATGGCGTGACCCACGAGAACGCGCTTGATGATCCGGCCCGATGTCGACACGATCCGCAAGTGTATGTCCGCGCAGCCCGCGGTGTACGGTCGCACCGTGCACTTCGTGATCATGGGCTGCGGCCGCGTGGGTTCCATGCTCGCGGGCACGCTGGAGGAGCAGGGCCACGACGTGGCCGTCATCGACCAGAACCCCGCGGCGTTCCGTCGTCTGGGCGCCACGTTCGAGGGCCGCCGGGTGACCGGCCTCGGCTTCGACCGCGACACCCTGCGCGAGGCGGAGATCGAGAACGCCTACGCGTTCGCAGCGGTCAGCAGCGGTGACAACTCCAACGTCCTTGCCGCGCGAGTTGCCCGCGAGACCTACGGGGTCGAGCACGTGGTGGCGCGGATCTACGACCCCGGTCGGGCCGAGGTCTACCAGCGACTCGGGATCCCCACCGTGGCCACGGTCCGCTGGACGGCCGACCAGACCCTGCGCCGGTTGCTGCCGTTGGGTTCGGTGCCGGAGCACACCGACCCGAGCGGCAAGATCGTGCTGGCCGATGTGCCGGTCCACGCCGACTGGGTCGGCCAGCGGTTCTCCAGGATCGAGGCCGTCGCCGGCGCTCGCATCGCCTACCTCACGCGTCTCGGCGAGGGCATGATCCCGGGCCCGGACACCGTCTACCAGGAGGGTGACCTCGTCCACGTCGTCGCCACGTCCGACCAGATCCCGGTCATCGAGCAGCTGCTCGACCAGTCCCCTCCTCCCGCGTAGCCCACCGAAAGGACCTGCGACCCCATGCGCGTCGTCATCGCCGGAGCGGGCAGCGTCGGCCGCTCCATCGCCCGCGAGCTGCTGCACAACGGCCACCAGGTCCTGCTCGTCGACAAGGACGCCGACGACGTCCAGTCACGGCGGATGCCGGAGGCCTCCTGGCTGCTCGCAGACGCCTGTGAGATCAGCGCCCTGCGCGAGGCGGGGCTGGCCGACTGCGACACGGTCGTCGCCGCGACCGGTGACGACAAGGCCAACCTCGTGGTGTCGCTGCTGGCCAAGACCGAGTTCGGGGTCCCCCGCACGGTGGCCCGGGTCAACAACCCCAGGAACGAGTGGCTCTTCGACGAGGCGTGGGGGGTCGACGTGGCGGTGTCCACGCCACGCCTGATGACCGCCCTGGTCGAGGAGGCCGTCAGCGTCGGTGACCTGGTGCGGATCTTCCAGTTCCAGCAGGGCAACGCCACGATGGTGGAACTGACCCTGCCGATCGAGAGCCCGTATGCCGGGCACCGCGTCGGAGACCTGGAGTTGCCCCCGGAGTGTGTGCTCGTGGCGATCCTGCGCGAGGACAAGGCGATTGCGCCGACCCGGGACGACTCCATCGAGGGTGGCGACGAGCTGTTGTTCGTGTCCACGCCGGAGACCGAGGATGCCCTCGAGCAGATGCTGAGCCCTGGCCAGCGGCCCACCCGGGGCAGGGAGTGACGCTCTAGTCAGTTCCGCTCAGTCTCGATGGTCGCGGCTCCTCGGCGGCAGGGTCGCTCCGCTCAGTCGTCGTTGAGAGCGGTGTTGCCGCGCACGAGGATCAGGCCCATCACTGCCACGGCCGCGAGGTAGGCCGGCCAACCCAGCACGATCTTGGACACGCCGAGCAGAGCGACCTGCCCGGCGAAGTAGAGCGGCAGCATGATGGCCACGCGGACGGCATACAGTCCGACGAGCACCAGCGTCAGGCGGCTGCAGACCCGGACGAGTGCGGCGTTGCGTCGCCACCCAAGTGGGTCCTCGGCCATCGCGGGATCGCCTGCGGCCACGATGAATCCAACCAGTGGCCAGCGTCCCAGCACGGAGACGATGCTGAGCAGCCCGAAGCCGATGCTGCCGAGGATGCCGGGGAGGAAGGCGTCCTGCGCCTGACCGCTGCGCAGGGCGAAGAAGGCGGCGATCGCGGTGGCGATGACAGCCGAGAAGACGTAGCGGGGCGTCTGTCGCATGGCCAGCCGGACCACGAGGAGCACCACCGCCACGGCGACCGCGGCGTAGACGGCGGTGCGCACGTCGTGCGCCCAGACCCAGGCGACGACGAACGCCGCGGTCGGCAACGCGGTCTCGAGCGAACCGCGCCAGCCCCCGAGGGCAGCCGACAGCCGCTCCTTGATCAGGCCCTCCACCGTGGGCGCGTCCACCACGGCCTCAGTGTCCACGGCCGGGCATCAGCTCGTAGTAGGGGTTGAACATGGTCGGCGTGCCCCGGCGCATGCAGACGCATCCCCTGGCCGTGAGGAAGACGCCGGGCTCGATGCCGCGGATCCGCCGACGGCCGAGCCACACCAACGTCATCAGCTCGGTACCGTCGTAGAGCTCGACGGCGAGGGCGGGGACGTTCTCGCGGGGACGGAGCGTGACGCTGCGGACGACGCCGCAGACGTTGGCGTGCCGACGGTTCTGCAGCTGTGCGATCGCGGTGACCCCGGGACGGTCCGACTCGACCCGCAGCTCCTCCACCTCGGCCTCGTCCTGGGTGCGCGACAACCGGCTGGCGAGCTGCCTCAGCCTGCCGGCGGTGGAAGGGGTGGATGCGGTGGAGTGTGACACGGGAGCCTCAGCGGATCTCGGTGATCTCTGGGCCGCGCTCGAACGGGTTGAGGTCGTCGGCGTCCTGCTGGCCGCCGTCCTCGGGCTCGGTGGCCCCCGCCTCGTCCTGACCGTCCTGCGTGACCTCGGCCGGCAGATGCAGGCCGAGCAGCTCCCGCGGAGCCATGGCGTCGGGTCCTCGGACCACGACCGTCTCCTTGACGATCTCGATCAGCTCGGCCGCCGCGTCGACGTCCGACCCGGCACGGCCGGACAGCACCCCGCGCAGGAACCATCGTGGCCCGTCCACGCCGATGAACCGGACCGGCGAGAAGACGGTGCGACCGTCCGCGCCGCGACCGGGCATCCGGGTCTGCAGCTCGGCGCCAAGGGGCCCGTCGACCTCCTCGGCCGTGCCACCCTGGGCGATGATGCTGTCCGCGATCTCGCTGCGCACCTCGTCCCAGATGCCGCTGGACTTCGGCGCGGCGAAGGCCTGCAGCTGCACCGCGGACTGACCGAGCGCGGCGGTCAGCGCCACGATCGTCTGGTTCTCCTGGTCGACCTCGACCCGCAGCTCCATGCCCGGCCGGCCGGGCAGCCACAGGGCGCCGAGGTCGAGGCGCCCGCCTGGACCCTCCACCTCGGACTCGTCGAACGGTCCCTCGGAGCGATCCACCGGGCCGTGTCGGCGGGTGACCGGTGCGGTGGGCACCGGCGCTTCCGGCTCGTCCTCCGGCTCCTCCTGCTCGCCCTCGGTGCCGACTCCCGCGTCGGTCGCCACGTCGTCCACCGTGCCCTCGCCCGGCTCGCCCGGCACGGACGCGGGGTCCGTGGCGGACGCCTCGTCGGTGACGGGACCGTCCTCGATGAGGGGCGCCTCGTCCGAAGCCGCCGGCACGACGGCCGGCCGGTCGGTGCCGCGATGGCGCCCGGTCTTGTTCTCCTTGCGGCGGAAGATGCCCACTTGCGTGCTCAGTCCTTTGTCGTCGTCTGGGGGCCGAAGCCCCCACTGGCTCCGTGTCCAGTGTCACCCCGATGGCTTCCCGGGAGCGAGTCCACCTCGATGAACCTGACCGGGCTCACCTGCTGCACCACCAGCTGCGCGACCCGGTCACCCCGGTGGAGGGTGAAGGCCTGGTCCTTGTCGGTGTTGATCAGGTTCACCTGGATCTCTCCACGGTAGCCCGCGTCGACCGTGCCCGGCGCGTTCAGCGTGGTGATTCCGTGCCGGCTGGCGAGCCCCGAGCGGGGGTGCACGAATGCGGCGTATCCCTGCGGCAGGGCGATGGCCACCCCGGTCGGCACCAGAGCCCGCTCCCCCGGCGCCAAGGTGACGTCCTCGCGCGCGTGCAGATCCACGCCTGCGTCCCCCGGATGTGCGTAGCCGGGCGCCGGGAGGTCGGGATCCAACCGTCGCAGCAGCACCGGGACGGGAGCGGGGTCAGTCACGAGGAGTGACCCTATCTGGTGCGCCTGCCCACCTCAGGCGGCGCAGTCGCGGCACACCGGCTGGCCGCCGACCTCCTTGGCGAGCTGGCTGCGGTGGTGGACCAGGAAGCATTGGGAACAGGTGAACTCGTCGGCCTGGCGGGGCAGGACCCGGACCGACAACTCCTCGCCGGACAGGTCTGCACCCGGCAGCTCGAAGCCCTCGGCCTGCTCGGTCTCGTCGACGTCGACACTCGACGTGGACTTGCTCACGCGGCGGGACTTCAGCTCCTCGATGGAGTCCTCGGCCCCGTCGTCGTCGGTCTTGCGTGGTGCGTCGTAATCAGTTGCCATGGGGTGGGAACCCCTCCCTCGGGATGTTCTGTGACCAGATCAAGGATGTTCAAGAATGCGGCACCGCGGACGGTGTGTCGCGGCTTTGCCGGGATAACGCGGCGGGGTCACGTTTTGTGCCCGAGTCGCGCGGCGGATTGTGCCCTATCCCGCCCGGCGTCCGCGCACCGGGGTCCGCCTCGGGCGAAAACCACCGCCCCTGCACCCCCGCTCACCTGCCGCGTTGGACAGCGCCCCGGGGTCGTCGCATATGGTCTGCGCCCCGGACCAGGAGGTGGCAAGGCATGAGTGAGTTCGTGGCCGTGATCAAGCGGCGGATCAAGCAGACCGTGCGGGCACTGCAGGAGGCGCGTCGCAAGGGCGACGACTACCTGGTCGAGCTGCGGACGGGCGAGCTGGAGACGCTGGTGCGCACCGCACGCGAGCACGGCGTGCGCGTGCCCGAGGCCGAGCCGCTCCTGGGCGGCGATCCGGCCGCCTGCTAGCAGTTGCCTGAGGACGTGATCAAGATCGCCGGGTAGCGCCGGAAATTCTGTCGCTCCCCGCGGCCGCTGCGTGACAAAATCGTGATGTGCCTCGGGGGCGACACCCGATGGCGTCGCCGTCACCCGCCAGCCCCTGCAGGGGAAGCCGTCCGGAGGATCACTGATGTCCGCTGCTCCACCGTCTTCTGCGAGGCCCGCCGCCGACGACAAACTGGACGCCGCCGTCCTGAAGGTCGCGGGTGTGGTGGTGCTGGGCGCCATCATGTCCATCCTGGACATCACCGTGGTGAGCGTCGCTCTGCCGACCTTCCAGTCGACGTTCGACGCCACCTACGCCACGGTGGCGTGGACGATGACCGGCTACACGCTGGCCCTCGCCACGGTGATCCCCCTGACCGGGTGGGCGGCCGACCGGTTCGGCACCAAGCGGCTCTACCTGCTGGCCCTCGTGCTGTTCGTCCTCGGGTCCGTTCTGTGCAGCACCGCCTGGAGCATCGAGTCGCTGATCACCTTCCGGGTCATCCAGGGTCTCGGCGGCGGCATGCTGATGCCGCTGGGCATGACGATCATGACCCGCGCCGCGGGACCGGAGCGGGTCGGCCGCGTCATGGCGGTGCTCGGCGTACCCATGCTGCTCGGCCCGATCGCCGGCCCGATCCTCGGCGGCTGGCTGATCGAGAGCGTCAGCTGGCACTGGATCTTCCTGATCAACGTGCCGATCGGCATCGCTGCCTTCCTGACGGCGGCCAGGGTGCTGCCCAAGGACGCCCCCACCCCGTCGGAGTCCTTCGACTTCGTCGGCATGCTGCTCATGTCGCCTGGCTTGGCGCTGCTGCTCTTCGGCGTCTCGTCCGTGCCGGGTGAAGGCACCGTCCTCGCCACCAAGGTCCTGGTTCCCGCGGCGATCGGTGCGGTGCTGATCGCCCTGTTCGTGGTGCATGCGTTCCGGCCCGAGCACCCCCTGATCGAGCTGCGCCTCTTCAAGAACCGCCAGCTCACCGTGGCCGTGATCACGATGTTCATGTTCGCCGTGGCCTTCTTCGGCGCCATGCTGCTCATCCCGAGCTACTTCCTGCAGGTCCGGGGCGAATCCACCTTCTCGGCCGGAATCCTCATGGCGCCGCAGGGTATCGGCGCGATGTTCACCATGCCGCTGGCCGGCAAGCTCACCGACAAGATCGGTCCCGGACGGATCGTCCTGTCCGGTCTGGTCCTGATCGTCGTCGGTATGGCGGTGCTCACCCAGGTGGGTGCCGACACGTCGTACTGGCTGCTGCTCAGCGCGCTGTTCGTCATGGGAATGGGCATGGGCGCGACGATGATGCCCAACATGACGGCGGCGCTGCAGACGCTGTCGGACCAGATGATCGCGCGGGGCTCCACGTTGATGAACATCGTCCAGCAGATCGCCAGCTCGGTCGGTGCGGCGGTCATGTCGGTGGTGCTCACCAACCAGATCCTGGGGTCGCCGCTCGGCGGCAAGCTCATGGAGTCCATGCAGTCCGGCCAGCCGCCGCAGCTGACGCAGGCCCAGATCCCGCAGGCCGTGGCCCAGATCGCCGACGGCTTCTCGGGCACGTTCACGGTGGCGTGGGTGTTGGTCATCCTGACCTTCATCCCGGCGTTCTTCCTGCCGCGGCACCCGTCCGCCAAGGCCGTCGACCCCACGGTCGCCGCCGTCCACTGACTGGCCGCCGCGGGTCGGGCCGCGCGGGGCGACCAGTGATCAGTGTCGGGTGTCGACCGCCTCGCGGAGCAGGGGGTGCAGGGCCGGGCCCGCGGCGATCACCATGTCCCGGCTCGGCGGTGCACCGTGCAGGCCGCTGACCCGGCCGCCCGCCTCGGTCAGCACCAGCTGCCCGCCTGCGAGGTCCCACGGGTTGAGGCCCGATTCGTAGTAACCGTCGAGCCGCCCGGCCGCCACGTGACAGAGGTCGAGGGCGGCGCTGCCGGCCCGGCGGATGTCACGCACGTGCGGCAGCAGGTCGGCGACGACCGCCCCCTGGCGCCGGCGG
>NZ_VOHR01000145.1 GCF_009192725.1 Segeticoccus rhizosphaerae
GCGCCAGCGCCTGCCCGCCGACGTCGCCCGCGGCCCCCGCCACCGCGCCGTCCCCGGCGAGCTCCTTCGCGCGCGCCACCGCCTGCGTCACATCGCCGATGAAGTCGTATGACGCCGCCGCGCCCGGGTGCGGGCCGCCGGTCGCGTGGCGTGGCTTCCAGCCGTCGGGCTCGGGCCGGTGGGTCACCACGACCACGTGCTCGCCGGCCGGCGGGGAGCCGTCCCAACCGTTGGTCAGGTCGAACAGGTGCCGCCCGATCACCGTCGACCGGATGTCCTCCCACAGTGGTCGGACGTAGTCGGCCGAGGTGCGCGTGACCTTGAAGGCGCCGCCGTCAACCAGGTCAGTGTCCCCGCCGAAGTACCAGTCGAACAGCGGCCCGACCTCATCGTGTTCGTCGGCGACGAACCCGTCCACCGACACCACGCCGTGCATCACCACAGTGGCCATCTCGTCACGCCCTGGCTACCGCGGCGACCACGCGCTCGAGCAACGGCCACCAGTACTCGTTCCGGCAGCGACGCTCCACCTCGTCGTAACCGAACCAGTCGGCGGCGTCGACGTCGTCGAGCACTGGCTCAACCCGGGGCCGCACGACGTCGAGCCGCCGAACGAAGCAGGCGACGTAGTTGCGGACGTGCGGCCAGCGCCCGACCGGCACGCCGTCGTCGAAGATGAGCCGCTCGTAGCCGCACGGCACCAGGTCGTCGGGCAGCAGGCGCAGCCCCGACTCCTCCCAGACCTCGCGCACCGCGCCCTCCCGGACCTGTTCGCCCGGTTCGCGGCCGCCGGCCGGAGCACCCCAGGCGTCGCGCACCACCGAGTGGACGAGCAGCAGCGACCCAGCGGCGTCCACGACGAACACGGCGGCCGCCGCGGTCTGGCCCTCCGGCGTCGGCAAGGGCGAGGCGATCAGGTCCATCCGGTGGCCGACGCTCAGGCCCGGAACGATGTCACGGACACTGGCGAGCGGCTTCTCCCCACGCCGCTTGGGAAACCGCAGCCCGCTGTCGCGCAACCGGCGCGCCACGTCCTTGCCCGACGTCGGGGCCGCGCCGGCGGACACCAGCGCGTCGTAGCGCTCCTGCGGGACGTCGTAGTGGTCACCCTCGAAGGCACCCCGTGGTATGCCGACCGCTCCCGCGAAGGTGTGCAGCTCGTCATACGACTGGTCGCTGATCAGGTGCGACCACAGGCGCTGGTGCGCCGGCCAGCGCGGCGGGTCGATCCAGATGGTCACAGTCGGCGCTCCTCCTCGGACTCCCAGACCCTATGACATGACACCCCTGCCCCCTGTGGACAACTTCCGCGGTCGCTGCGCCATCCGCCGTAGTTTCGAGGGCACAGACAATCCAGCGCCAACGCACAGACGAGGAGCAACCATGAGCAGCGTCTTCAAGGTCGACACCGAGCAGATCAGCTCGGCCTCCGGTGACATCAACCGTGTCGCCGGCGAGATCGAGGCCGGGGTCAAGGCCATGATGGGCAAGCTGAACGCCCTGCAGGGCACCTGGCAGGGCTCGGCAGCGGCGAACTTCGCGGGGGTGAGCGAGGACTGGCGCCGCACCCAGGACCAGGTGCGTGACTCCCTGCAGCGGATCAGCCTTGCCCTCGGCCAGGCCGCCACGCAGTACGGCGAGGTGGAGAACGCCAACACCCGCATGTTCAGCCAGCGCTGACCAACCCGCGCGCCGGCTGCATCAGGCACGACGAAGGGCGGCCTCCCCTCTCGGGGAGACCGCCCTCTCTGTCACTTCACTCCGACTGCGATGGCACCAGGCGGATCAGAAGGCTGTCCTTTTGGACTTCTTCCTCAACGCTCGCTGCGCTCGCTTGATCGTCAGAAGTCCATACCGCCCATGCCACCGTCGCCACCCGGCATGGCCGGTGCGGCCTTCTCCGGCTTGTCGGCGACGACTGCCTCGGTGGTGAGGAACAGCGCGGCGATGGACGCAGCGTTCTGCAGCGCGGACCGGGTCACCTTGACCGGGTCGTTGATGCCGGCAGCCAGCATGTCGACGTATTCGCCGGTCGCGGCGTTGAGGCCGTGGCCGACCTCGAGCCCGCGCACCTTCTCCGCCACGACGCCACCCTCGAGACCGGCGTTGATCGCGATCTGCTTGAGCGGCGCCTCGATGGCGACCTTGACGATGTTGGCACCCGTGGCCTCGTCGCCGACCAGGTCGAGCTTCTCGAAGGCGGTCTTGCCCGACTGGATCAGAGCCACGCCACCACCGGCGACGATGCCCTCCTCAACCGCAGCCTTGGCGTTGCGCACCGCGTCCTCGATGCGGTGCTTGCGCTCCTTGAGCTCCACCTCGGTGGCCGCGCCCGCCTTGATGACGGCGACGCCGCCGGCGAGCTTGGCCAGCCGCTCCTGCAGCTTCTCGCGGTCGTAGTCCGAGTCGGAGTTCTCGATCTCGGTGCGGATCTGGCTGACCCGACCGGCGATCTGGTCGGCGTCGCCAGCGCCCTCGACGATGGTCGTCTCGTCCTTGGTCACGACGACCTTGCGCGCCTTGCCCAGCATGTCCAGCTCGGTCGACTCGAGCTTGAGGCCGACCTCCTCGGAGATGACCTGGCCACCGGTGAGGATGGCGATGTCGGCCAGCATGGCCTTGCGGCGGTCACCGAAGCCGGGGGCCTTGACGGCCACGGACTTGAAGGTGCCACGGATCTTGTTGACCACCAGGGTCGACAGGGCCTCGCCCTCGACGTCCTCGGCGATGATCACCAGCGGCTTGCCCGACTGCATGACCTTCTCGAGCACCGGCAGCAGGTCCTTGATGCCGCCGATCTTGGAGTTCACGACGAGGACGTATGGGTCCTCGAGCACGGTCTCCATGCGCTCGGTGTCGGTGACGAAGTAGTGGCTGATGTAGCCCTTGTCGAAGCGCATGCCCTCGGTCAGCTCGAGCTCCAGACCGAAGGTCTGGCTCTCCTCGACCGTGATGACGCCTTCCTTGCCGACCTTGTCCATCGCCTCGGCGATGAGCTCGCCGATCGCCGGGTCACCGGCGGAGATGCCGGCGGTCTGGGCGATCTGCTCCTTGGTCTCGACCTCACGCGCCGAGGTCAGCAGCTGCTCGGCCACGGCCTCGACGGCCTGCTCGATGCCGCGCTTGAGGGCCATGGGGTTGGCGCCTGCCGCAACGTTGCGCAGACCCTCCTTGACCATGGCCTGGGCGAGCACCGTGGCGGTCGTCGTGCCGTCACCGGCGACGTCGTCCGTCTTCTTGGCAACTTCCTTGACGAGCTCGGCGCCGATCTTCTCGTACGGCTCCTCGAGCTCGATCTCCTTGGCGATGCTCACACCATCGTTCGTGATGGTGGGGGCACCCCACTTCTTCTCCAACACGACGTTGCGGCCCTTGGGGCCGAGGGTCACCTTGACAGCGTCGGCGAGGGTGTTCATGCCCCGCTCGAGACCGCGGCGAGCCTCCTCGTCGAAAGCAATGGTCTTGGCCATGTGCGGTGGTTCCTCCCACACGAATACGGTTTGAGTGACCGCGCGTCGCCCGCGACGGACGAACCGGATCCCGCAGGCTCAGGTCCCCTGCGCTCTCCGGTCCTCGACGAACGGTCGAGTCATTCTGTCACTCTCGGGGTGAGAGTGCTAAAGCAATGATTAGCACTCGACCCCCTCGAGTGCAAATGCCAAGCCCCCGCGAGGAATCTTCGCGAGGTTTGGCGCCCTCCTGGGGCCGAAACCTCACGAAGATCCCCCCGGGAAGTGGGGCTCGCGCGCTCCGGGCCTCGCTGCGCTCGATCCTCACGCGCTCGTCGTCAGACCTGCTTGATTGGTCTGGCTCCTCGCGCGCTCCGGGCCTCGCTACGCTCGATCCTCACGCGCTCGTCGTCAGACCTGCATACCGAGGCGGCGGGCCGACCGGGCCCGCTGGCGGCTCGCGCGCAGCCGACGCAGCCGCTTGATCAGCATCGGGTCGGCCTCGAGGGCCGCCTGGCTGTCGATCAGGGAGTTGAGCACCTGGTAGTAGCGGGTGGAGCTCATGTCGAACAGCTCGCGGATCGCCTGCTCCTTGGCGCCGGCATACTTCCACCACTGGCGCTCGAAGGCGATGATCTCGCGATCGCGCTCGCTCAGCTCGTCGGTGGACGTGCTCTCGGCCTGCGCTGCGGTGTTCATGCGACCTCCCTGGGTGACGTGCCCGCCCATCCTAGCGCGCGAATGACAGCCATGTGATTCCGTGTCCGGTTCCGCCGGTATGCCGCCCGCACACGTCAAACTGTTCATCACCTCGAGCGCCTCATGCCATCGAGTCCAGGATGGCCGTGATGTCGTCCTCACGGGTCAGCGGGTTGACGATGGCGAACCGCGCCAGGGTCTCGCCGTCGTGCGAGGTCGGCACCACGAAACCCTCCTGACGGTCGAGCAGGCCGTCACTCCACTCCTGGTAGTCGGCCGGACCCCACCCCAGCCGCCGGAACACCACGACGGTCAGGCCGGCGGGATGGACCTGCTCGACGTAGTCCCGCCGCTCGATCTCCGCCTCGGCGAACCGGGCCACCTCCAGCGTGCGCTCGACCGCGTCGGTGTAGGCACGGGTGCCGTTCGCCGCCAGCGAGAACCAGAGCGGCAGGCCGCGGGCCCGCCGGGTCAGGCCGACCGAGTAGTCCGACGGGTTCCACTCCGGCCGGTCGGTGATCACGTCGAGGTAGCTGGCCTTCTGCGTGTGCGCGGCGCGGGCGAGAGCCGGCTCGCGATAGAGCAGGGCACAGCAGTCGAAGGGGGCGAACAGCCACTTGTGCGGGTCGACGATGAACGAGTCGGCCCGCTCGACCCCGGCATACCGGTCGCGGATCGACGGCGCAGCCAGGCCCGCGCCGCCGTAGGCCCCGTCGACGTGCAGCCACACCCCGAACTCCCCACACACCTCCGCGACCGACGCGAGGTCGTCGATCACCCCGAAGTTGGTCGTGCCGCAGGTCGCGACGACGGCGAAGATCGTCTCCGGGCCCTCCTGCTCGAGGACCGCCCGGAGCGACTCCCCGGTCATCCGCCAGTGCTCGTCGACCGGCACGGGGACCAGCTCGGCGTCCATGACGTGGCAGGCAGAGGCGATGGACGAGTGCGACCCGGCCGTCGCGGCCACCTTCCACGGCCGCGGGCCCTCGCCGGTGCGTCCCTGCTCGGTATGCCGGACGCGCGCCGTCGCGCGCGCGGTCACCAGGGCCGACAGGTTGCCGATCGTCCCGCCCTGCACGAAGGAGCCCCCCGCCGACTCCGGCAGCCCTGCCAGGTCGGCGATCCAGCGCAGCGCCTGGTTCTCGGCGTGCACCGCACCCGCTCCCTCGAGCCAGGAGCCGCCGTAGATCGAGGAGGCACCGACCACGAGGTCGAACATCGCCGCCTCCTCGGTCGGGGCGCACGGGATGAACGACAGGTAGCGGGGATGGTCGATCGACAGGCAGGCCGGCGCGAGCACCTCCTCGAACAGCCGCAGCGCTGCGGCACCGCCCATCCCGCCCGGCGTGATCGTGGCGCCCGCCACCTTGTCGAGTTGCTCAGGAGTCCGAGGACCGTCGAGCGGGACCGGGTCGAGACGCAGCCGGTCGGCGGCGTAGCTGAGGATCGCTTGGCCCAGGGCCTCGGTCTCGTCGGTGAATCCGTGCACCCGGGGAGTCTACGAGCCTCGCGAAGCGACGACGACGATCGCCGAGGCTGGACCGCAGCGGCGACAGCGGCGACGATGAGGACATACCGGCACGGCATACGCTGGCCGGGTGCCGGACCCGCGACCACTGACTGAGCTGATCCACCCCACCTGGGCCGAGGCCCTCGAGCCGGTGTCCGGTGCCGTGGCCCACCTGGGCGCCTTCCTGCGCGAGGAGGTGGCGGCCGGCCGGGGTTACCTGCCGGCGGGCGAGCACGTCCTGCGTGCGTTCAGCCACCCGCTCGACCGGGTGCGGGTGCTCATCGTGGGCCAGGACCCCTATCCGACTCCCGGCCACGCCGTGGGTCTGTCCTTCTCGGTCGCCCCGGACGTCCGGCCGTTCCCGCGCAGCCTGGCCAACATCCACACCGAGCTGGCCGCGGACCTCGGCGCGCCGACGCCGACCACTGGCGACCTGTCACCGTGGGCCGACCGGGGCGTGATGCTGCTCAACCGGGTGCTCACCGTGTCGCCCGGCAAACCGGCCAGCCACCGTGGCAAGGGCTGGGAAACCGTGACCGCACAGGCCATCTCGGCTCTCGTGGCGCGCGGCGGGCCGCTGGTGGCGGTCCTGTGGGGCCGCGACGCCCGCAACCTGCGTCCGCACCTCGGCGCGGTGCCGTGCGTCGAGAGCGCCCATCCGTCACCGCTGTCCGCCCATGGCGGCTTCTTCGGGTCACGGCCGTTCAGTCGCGCCAACCACCTCCTGCAGGAGCAGGGAGCCGACCCCATCGACTGGAGCCTTCCTTGACCGAGCCCGCGCCCCGCACCTGGCACCGCTACGTCGCGATCGGGGACTCGTTCACCGAGGGCATGAGTGATCCGCACCCCGACCGGCCGGACACCTATGTGGGGTGGGCCGACCGCCTCGCATCGCACCTGTCCGCCCGGGCGGTCGGGGAGGGTGGTGACTTCGGCTACGCCAACCTGGCCATCCGCGGCCGGCTGCTGGCCGACATCGCCGGACCGCAGGTGGAAGCCGCCCTCGCGCTGGAGCCCGACCTGGTGAGCATCGTCGGCGGCGGCAACGACATCCTGCGGCCGCGGGCAGACATCGACGCCCTTGCCGGTGAGCTGGAGCGAGCTGTCGCACGGCTGCGCGCGAGCGGCGCCGACGTCCTGATGGCGACCCCTGCCGACCCGAGCGAGGCTCCGCTGCTGCGGCACACGCGTGGTCGGGTGGCTATCTACACCGCCCACCTCTGGTCCATCGCTCGTCGGCACGGCGCCCACGTGCTCGACCAGTGGAGCATGATCCCGCTCAAGGACTGGCGGATGTGGGCGGACGACCGGATCCACATGACGCCCGAGGGCCACCGCCGGGTCGCGCTCCGGGCGCTGGCCGCCCTCGGGCACGAGGTGGACGAAGACGACTGGGCCCGGCCGCTGCCCCCGGTGATGCCGGTGGGCCGATTGGCGCTGGCGCGCGGCAACGCCCGCTGGGCGCGCGAATACCTCCGCCCGTGGGTCGGTCGCCGACTGCGCGGTCGGTCCTCCGGTGACGGGATCAGCGCGAAGCGCCCGACGATCGCCCCGCTCGAGGAACCGTCCGGGCCCGACTCCGCTCCCTGAGCCCACCAGGACGGGCGGTCAGGTCGGCCGCGCCGACGCGGGCTCCAAACAGGCCAACCGACGACGCGGTGGCCGCCCCGTCGGGCGCCCACGGTGGGTCCTGGTTCAGTTGCCGCTGGACAGCTCGGCGCGCACGGCCGCGGCGAAGCCGTCGACGTCCTGCTCGGTCGTGTCGTATGACGTGACCCACCGGACCGTCCCCCGCGCCTCGTCCACGACGTAGAAGGGATAGAGCTTCTGCAGCCGGGTGGTCGACTCGGGTGGCAGGACGGCGAAGACCATGTTGGCCTCGACCCGCTGGGTCACCTGCACCCCCTCGACCTCACGCACGGCCTCGTGCAGCCGCCGAGCCATCGCGTTGGCATGCGTCGCGTTGCGCAGCCACAGGTCGCCCGACAGCAGCGCATCGAACTGCGCGGAGACGAACCGCATCTTCGACGCAAGCTGCATGCTCGCCTTGCGCACGAAGTCGACACCGCGCACCGCGTCCGGGCTGAGCACGAGCACGCACTCGCCGAACATCAGCCCGTTCTTGGTGCCGCCGAACGACACGATGTCGACACCCACGTCCGTCGTGATCGCGCGCAGCGGCACACCGAGGGCCGCAGCCGCGTTGGCGATTCGCGCACCGTCCATGTGCACGACGAGCCCGAGGCCGTGGGCGTGCTCGACGAGCGCCGACAGCTCGTCCACGGAGTAGACGGTGCCGACCTCGGTGCTCTGGGTGATCGAGACGACCTTGGGCTGGGCATGGTGCTCGTCGCCGAAACCCCAGGCCTGGCGGTCGATCAGCTCCGGCGTGAGCTTGGCGTCCGGCGCCGACACGGTGAGCAGCTTGACGCCGCCGACGCGCTCGGGGGCGCCGCACTCGTCGATGTTGATGTGCGCGAGGTCGCTGCAGATCGCGGCGTCCCACCGCTCGGTCACCGCCATCAGCGAGATGACATTGGCACCGGTGCCGTTGAAGACGGGGAATGCCGTGGCTCGTTCGCCGAAGTGCCCGCGAAAGACCTCCTGCAGCCGCGCGGTGTAGGCGTCGGCGCCGTAGGCGACCTGGTGTCCTCCGTTGGCGCGGGTGATGGCGTCGAGGATCTCCGGGTGCACGCCGGCGCTGTTGTCGCTGGCGAAGCCTCGGGCCTGGGCGTCGTGCAGGGGTGGGGCGGTCTCGGTCGCCGGTTCGGTCACAGTCGTCGTCCGTTCAGGTCGTCGGCGGGCGTCAGCCACAGGTCGTGGATGGTGCGGGCCAGGTCGGCGACCGGGGTGTAACCGCTGAACTTCGCGTCGGGCTTGGCCTCGCGCATCGCGGGCGTCAGCAACGCCTTGATCGGCAGCACCACGGCAGCCGCTCCGCTGCCCGAGAACGAGTCTGCCACGGCGAGGGTCCACGTCTCCGCGGCGGCCTTCGCCGCGGCATACGACGCGTTCTTGGCGCTGGGCGCCTCGACCTGGTGGGTGGAGATGATGACCAGCCGGCCGCGCACGCTGGCCCGCAGTGCGTCATGGAACGCGCGGGAGACGTGCTGCAGGGTGCGCACCAGGTGGTCGTGCAGCCACTCGTAGTCGGCCAGGTCGGTCTCGACGATGCCCTTGCCACCGCGCCAGCCGCCGACCAGGTGCACCAGGCCGTCGACGCGTCCGTTCCGGTCCGAGACCGCGGCGGCGAACGCCGTGGTGGCAGCCTCGTCCAGCAGGTCGACGACTGCGGTCTGCACCTCTCCCGCGGTCTCCCCAGCGGCCTGCAGCACGGCGTCGAGCCGACCCTGGTCGCGCCCGGCCGCCACGACGGTGGCGCCGGACGCCGCGAGCCGCTGCACCACGGCC
>NZ_VOHR01000146.1 GCF_009192725.1 Segeticoccus rhizosphaerae
GGCGCCGGTGGGACCTCGACGCGCTACGGGCCGCCAACCCGATCGAACAGGTCGTCGCCGCCTCCGGCGTGGCCCTGCACCCCCGCGGCCGCGGCTACGTCGGCTGCTGCCCCTTCCACGACGACACCACCCCCTCCCTGTCGGTGGCCGCCGTGCCGGGCCGATTCCACTGCTTCGGCTGCGGCGCCTCCGGAGACGTCATCGACTACCTCGCCCGCCTCACCGGTATGCCGTTCGCCGAGTCAGTCCGGTCGCTGCAGGACGGCACCCCGTTCCCCGGGCGCCTTCCGTCAGCGGCGCCCACGCCAGTGCCATTGCCCACCAATCCCGTTCGGCAACCGACGACGTCGCCGGAGCGGTGCTACCAGATCAACCAGTTGGCCTGGGAGCACTTCACCACCCCACCCGCCGCTGCGCACGCGCAGGCGTGGCTGCGTCACCACCGCAGCATCGACCTCGCCGCCCTACGGGAGGAGAACCGGGGAGAGCCGCTGGCTGGATACGCCAGTCCAAGCCGGCACTCGCTCACCGCTCACCTGCGCGGGCTCGGTGTCACCGACACCGAACTGCTCGACCTCGACCTCGCCCACCAGCCCCCGCACGTGCGGCAGCTCATGGACGCCTACCGCGGCCGGATCATCCTGCCCGTCCGCGACCCCGACGGTCGGATCAGCGGCTTCCTCGGCCGCGACACCACCGGCCACCCGGCGGCGCCTAAGTACCGCAACCCCACCCGCACCCCGACCTTCGACAAGTCCGCCGTGCTCTACCAGCCGAGCCACCACCGGTTGGGCGACGTGACGACCGTCGTGGTCGTCGAAGGAGCCCTGGACGCGCTGGCCGTCGCGGCCGCCGCCGCGCGAGCCGGCCAGTCCAGCCGGTTCGCGCCCGTCACCACCAGCGGGGTCACCGTCTCACCGTGCCAGGCCGATGCCGTCCTGGCCATGCACCACCAGGCACCGGTCATCGCCCTCGACGGCGACCCGGCCGGGCGTGAAGGCACGGCACGGTGGCTGCGGCTGCTGTCCATCAGCGCGGGCCGACTCGCGCTGGTCACCACCCTGCCGACCGGACACGATCCCGACGACTGGCTGCGCTCGCGCGGGGTCGAGGGGCTGGCCGCGTTCGACCGCACCCACCTCTTCCACATAGCGCCGGGCGAGGTCCACCCGCACCTGCCCGGCCGTGAGCTTGTCCAGGCCGTCCTGGCCAGCGGCGCTTCCGAACCGGTGCCGGCCGTCCTGGCCGCCGTCCTTCCCCTCGTAGCACGGCTTCCCAACCACGACGCAGGCACGCTGCTGACCAGCGTCGAACGCGAGATGACCGCCCAAGGATGGAACCCCCACGACGAGTTCACCCACGCGTTGCACCGAGCGATGGACACCGCCTCGCTGCACCACGCGCCCCACCGCGACGGATAGGCAGGGCCGGCGGCACAGCCGGACTCGGCCTCCGCGGCCACCGCCTCCATCGCACCGCGCGGCCGGCCGGCGACTCCCTCCCTCACCTGACACGGACCTCGCCCAGAACCCGACAGCGAAGGACATTCCCACATGAGTCCCATCTCCAAGCACAACCGCGCCCTGCGCGCCTGCTACGTGGCGATCGAGACCACCGCACGCGCCTGCGTGCACCTCGATGCCGCCGCCGCCCAGCTGGACGCCACGGTCGGCGACGACCCCTTCGACACGGCCCGGTTCCTGGCCGCGCAACTGCGCCTGCTCAGCGGCGGGCTGCACCCCGGCATCCGCGCGATACCCGACCCCGCCGACCCGTCCGGACCCCTGGAGCACCTGGAGGCCGCCCTCGACCTGCTGGGAGCCATCCGGCCAGGGCACGCCGCGGACGACCCCACGAGGTGGATGCAGCACCTGGTTGACCTCCGACCCGCCGTCGTCGCGGCAACCGACACGAAGCCACACAGCCGTAGCGGCTCGAACGACACCGAACAGCCATGAGCACCACCACGGCCGGCGACCTGCTCGACCGCGCCGACCGCCAAGCCCACGCACTGCCACACACCTCAGGACCGATGACACTGGACACCTGGGTCACCTTCGAACACACCGTCCACCGTCTGCTGCGTGAACTCGTCGGGCCGCTGCGCACCACCGACCCCCACCGCGCGAAAGTTCACGCCGCGCTCGCTCAGCTGCTGGACGACTTTCCACCACCGCCAGACCCCACGCGGCGCGCGGCGAGGCACGACGTCATCGAGGCACGGCCGGCGGTGGTGACCAGCACCGAACCGCTCGACCGGCTGTCCGTCACGCTCGGCGCCCTCGCCGACATGGTCTCCGCAGCCAGAACGCGGGACCTACTCACCTGGACCGGATCCGACCTCGACCAGATGATGGACGACACCCAGACCGCACCGGTCATCGCGCACCTGATGGCCATCACCATCCTCGCCGGCCGACATGCCCTGGCCTCCCTTCCACCCGACCAGACCGAGCGGCCCGCCGCCGTTATCGGCTACGCGGAACACGCCTTGGCTGGGCTTGGGAGGTTCGGTCGGGCGAGCAAGCTGCTCAACCTGCCCAGCTTCCACCCACCCGTCTCACCCACGAGTGCCAACGAACGGCTCGAATCGGCCCTGCGCACCTGGGCAACCGCCGCTCGCGACGAACTGGCACAGACCGTCCCCAGCACCGAAGTGCTGCGCAACATCAGCAACCAAGCCGTCCACGTGTATGCCACGTGCGACCACATCCTCGACCTCACCGCCGCCGGACACGCTGACGACGGACGAGCGAGCGAGGCGATCGCGACGGCGCGAGCCGCTCTTTGCGAGGCCGCAGCCGACCTGCAGCGGGCCGAGCCGCTCTGGGCCACCGTGACCACCGCCACCCGCCCCAGCGAGGCCTACGTCACGGCCGCATCCACGCTCTTCGACACCCTTAACGACGCCCTGGCAACAGGCGGACCAGTGCCCGGGACCGCCCAGGCCGCAGCGAACGGCCTGAACCTGAAAGTGGCTCTGACCGACCTGCGCTACGCCATATCCGACGTGGCCGACCTCCTGCATGACAGTGCCGAAGTCGCCGACATCCTTGCCCGCTCCGGAGTCCTGTTCGCCCCCGCCCGAGTCCTCCCCGGCCACCTGGAGCGCCTCCGCGCCACACTCCTCGGCCGATGGGCTGCCCTGCGGCCGGAGGAAGGCACCCAGCTCCGGCACGAGGCACACGCCGCAGCCAACGCAGCGAGAACCGCGTATGCCGCGATGAGCAGAGCGGGCACTGAGCTGCCGGCTTCCGCGATGTCCATCGCCCCCAAGCGTGATCATTCGCGGCTCGCGCCGGAATCCTCATGGACAACGTGCACGTCTCTCGAGACTGCCAGCAGCGCGACACCGACGAGTCGGATCGGCATGGACCACGCCCCACTTCTGTGACCCGGAGAAGCCAGAATCCCTAGAACCGAGGCAGCGACGGGAGAGGACGGGCAGGGCCTCGTGACGCTTCACCACGGGCGGGGCGCCCGCAGTTGCCCGCTCATCTGCCAGGTGGAGCTTGCATCCGCCGTCGCCCACAGCGCCACTACGGCGCAGGGCAGTGACGTCGGGCCTGGCTGGGCCAGCGTCCTCGACCGGCGGGAACGCTCGCGCTGGTTGGTAGTCTCGCGCGACTCACCACACGCTCTGGTGCCTCCCTGCGGGTCATCATCGTTCCGCTCCCGTGGATGTCCGGAGGACCATTCCGTGCCCGACCACTTCCGCGTCCCGTGGGCGTTCGACGGCGACGGCGTGGTGATCGCCGGTGACGATGGGATGGCCGGGCTGCGGTTCACCCAGGCCGGCATGCAGGTGGTCTCGGGTCAGGCTGCGGAGACGGTGCGCTGGGGTGAGGCGCTTCGCCTGCAGGTCAAGGTCCCGTACTCCTCGCTGGCCAGCTACTACCTCCTGGAGGCGTTCAACCTGCTGAGCCCGGGGCACGGGTATCACTCCGCCAAGGTGATCGAGGTCCAGGCCATGTTGAAGCGTCGTGACGCGTCCTGGCAGCTGGGCCGGCCGGCTCGCTTCTCATGGCGGTTGCAGCTGGTGCTGGACGACCTGTTCGACGTGATCTCGGAACGCAAGCGCTTCGAGGCACTGGCCGACCATGCCCTGTGGGAGTGGGTGGGCACGGAGCTGGTCGGCACGGTCCCGTTCTGGGCGCGAGCGCTGATGTACACCGACCTCGTCTGTCTGCAGCGCCACCTCGGCGGTCACGGCGCCTACCGCAAGCGGATCGCCGCCTACCTGGATGCGCAGGTGCCGCCGTGCCCGGCGTGACGACTCCAGCAGAACCGGGCGCGGTGATGATCGTTGGGGACCACCGCTACTGGTGGGTCCCGCTGCCCTGGTGGGCGCTTCGGAGCGCGGTGCTGGGTGCCGTGACCATCGCGATGCCGACCTCGCCGGCGCCGCGACCCGACGACCGTGTCGACCAGCACCAGGACCAGGCACACCACTTCCACCAAGGCCAGAGGCACCGCGCCCGTCATGGTCGTGAACCATCGATCATGCGCGTCAGTCAGCCAGTCCATGCCCACCCAGAGCATGGGTGCGCCGAGGCTGACCCACCAAATGACGCCGGCACCGAAGGCGAGTGGCGGTCCGCCCAGATCCCGCCGAAACCGGCAGATGCCGCCGGTCACGACGACACAGCCGATCACGACACACATGAGGTAGTCGGTCACGCCCGCCCGCCGGCGTCAAACCTCTTGGCCACGGGGGTCCTTCCTCCGCCCAGGGAAAGTACAGTGCCCCTTCGACTCCCAATGTCGAAGAGTACGGCCGAGGCGGCCGGCAACCGGATCCCGATCATGCTATCGACCTCACCCATCCACCGACGCCACCCTCGGTAGTCACCGTTGCGTCACGATTGCCGACGCCCTCCGCCCGTCGCTGACAGTTCCGAGGGCCCGGCGAGGTTCCGCATGCGGTGGGAAGCGCCTTCGACCAGCGCCGGCACCGAGTAGGTAACGTCCAAGGCCGCGTTGAGCGTGACCGTCAGGATCACACCGGTCCCTCCCCCAGCCAGCCGCCGCCCTGCATCAACGCGCCCGGCTCGACAATCGACGCGGTGGTGCGGATAAGGGTCATCGTGCTGCCTCCAGCAGGTCTCGCGCCATCAGTCGCGCCGACCCAGCGCGGCCGCGACTATGAGTGGTCGGGTGCCCGCCTAGACGCGTGGCGACCTTATTATGCAGCCGGACCAGCAAAGGATCACCGGCACCGGACAGTCCTCCGCCGAAACCCACGACCTCAGTGCAGTCAACCGGGCAGCGCGGCCGGCGTCAAGGCGGAGGAAAGCCACGACGACGGTCCAGGCCAACGCGTCGGTCACTGGACCGAACCCACTCGGCGACCGAATCCGCACAACGCCTAGGACCGACCTGACTTTGCTCACTGGTCCGCCGCGCTGCTATGGGCGAGCCTGTGACCTGGGGCCGATGCCTCCAGCCAAGGATGAGTTCACGCACTAATCGGACCACCGTGGGAGCACGTTGCGTCCCTGAGGCACGACCTCGTGGACCGGGGAAGTGCCGTGGAGTCCTTGTAGCTCGGTTGGATAGGACTGTGTATCAATAGGATTCGCAATCTAGGCGAATTCGGCGAGGCGCACGGTCCCATACCGCTTCCCGCTGGAGCTCGACTTCCGGCTTGGGTTGAAGCGGTTCACCGTGTCCACCCGCACGCAGAGGTGCGTCTGCACGTGTTTGACCTGCACCGGTGCGTCGGGCATCGCCATTCAATCCACGCGCTAAGCGATTGACCAAACTCAGGAGCCGGACCAGCAAAGGATCACCGGCACCGGACAGTCCTCCACCGAAACCCACGACCTCAGTGCAGTCAACCGGGCAGCGCGGCCGGCGTCAAGGCAGAGGAAAACCACGACGACGGTCCAGGCCAACGCGTCGGTCACTGGACCGAACCCACTCGGCGACCGAATCCGCACAACGCCTAGGACCGAAGTGAATTCGTTGATTTGTACGGTGATCAAATTCGGGTAAGGGCGACCCCCCTGCAACTTCCTCCTGTGGCACCAGCGGTGGACGATCAGCTCAGCTCGCGCAGCAGGGGAACGATGTCCTGGGTGAACTGGGTCAGGAACCGCTCCTGGTCGCCCCCGGGACCGTGGAAGACCAGGTGGTTCAACCCCGCGTCGACATACGGCTTGATCTGCGCCACGGCGTCCTGCGGGTCGGACGCCACGATCCATCGCTTGGCCACCTGCTCGATCGGCAGCTCGTCGGCAAGCCGCTCCATCTCGATCGGACTGTCCACCGTGTGCTTCTGCTCTGCCGTCAACGACAACGGCGCCCAGAACCGGCAGTTCTCCAACGCCCCCGACTGATCCCGGTCATACGACAGCTTCACCTCGAGCATCCGGTCGAAACCCTCCCCCGAACGGCCGCCGGCCACGAGACCCTCCTCCACCGCCGGCAGCAGCTTGTCGGTGTAGAGCTCCATCCCCTTGCCGCTGGTGCAGATCATCCCGTCCCCCGAACGGCCCGCGTACTTGGCCACCACCGGCCCACCCGCCGCCACATAGACCGGCACCGGTTGCTCGGGACGGTCGAAGATCGACGCATCCACCGTCTGGTAGAACTCCCCCTCGAAGCTCACGTGCTCCTCGGTCCACAACGCCCGCATCAGCCGCACCGACTCCCGCAGCCGGGCGAACCGCTCCTTGAACCCCGGCCACTCCCGACCCGAGACCGCGACCTCGTTCAGCGCCTCCCCGGTGCCCACACCCAGAAACACCCGACCCCGCGTCAGCAGCGACATCGTCGCGAACGCCTGCGCCACCACCGCCGGGTTGTAACGGAACGTCGGCGTCAAAACACTCGTGCCCAGCTGGATCCGGCTGGTCCGCTCCCCCACCGCCGCCATCCACGCCAACGAGAACGGCGCGTGCCCACCCTCGGCCCGCCACGGCAGGAAGTGGTCACTGACCGTCACGCTGTCCAGACCCAGCTCCTCGGCCCGCACCGCGAACTCCACCAGATCCCGCGGACCGAACTGCTCCGCCGACGCCTTGTAACCAATTCGCAGGTCCACCATGCTCCTTCGTCGTCGCTCAACGTGACCGTAAGGGCTGCGTGCGCCAGTCTGGTTGCATTGGGAATCAGGCAGATTCCTCCGGTGGCAATTACACAATCAATTGTCGAAACAACCGTCTTCAATACCGACCGCTGCAGGTCGCCCAAGACAGGCCAACAATTTTGAGCAGTCCGCGGCTTCCCCATCGCTGCCCTCGGCGAAGCCCACGCTTTGCCTCCCACAAGGAGGCTAAGCGTGGGCAGCCGAGACAACGAACTACGCCAATTCGCCATGCCGCAGCCTTTGTCGCATTGGCTACGACCCAATACCAGAATCAGTCGGCGATGTAGAAGAGTCGCTTGTTCACGAATTCATCCATGCCTAGCGGCCCCAGTTCGCGTCCGAACCCTGATCGCTTTGCACCGCCAAATGGCATGCCTGCGCCGCCTGCGGATGCAGCATTGACGTTGCTCATACCACAATCGAGCTGCATGGCGAGTTTGCATGCGCGCTCTTCATCGGCGCTGAAGACGGCGCCGCCGAGGCCGTATCGAGTGTCATTGGCAAGATTCAAGGCTTCGTCGTCGCTAGAGACCTTGTAGACCACGGCCACCGGACCGAAGAGTTCCTCGTGGTAGGCACGCATGTTCGGAGTAACGCCGGTCAACACTGCCGGCTGAAGATATGCTCCTGGCCCTTCGACGAGCTTCCCGCCGGCGTGTAGCGTTGCCCCTTTATCCACAGCGTCCTTGATTTGTTCGGCCAGACGCTCAGCCGCCGCCCGGGAGGAAAGTGGGGCAAACGTTCCCTCGGATTGCACAGCCGGATCACCTGGCTCGAGGCCGGACGCCCGCTCAGTCAGCTCAGAAACAAACTCATCATAGATGCTATCCATGACGATCATTCGCTTGTTGGAGTTGCATGCTTGCCCAGTGTTACCCATGCGCGTCTTCCAAGCCTGAGCCGCCGACTCCTGCACGTTAGCGGAATCTAGAATCACGTACGGGTCCGAACCCCCGAGCTCGAGCACCGCCTTTTTGAGGTTGCGCCCGGCGATTTCACCGACAATGGCCCCTGCACGCTCAGACCCTGTCAGAGATACTCCCTCGATGCGCTCATCGGCTATCATTTCCGCCACTTGTTGGTGCGTAGCGAAGACATTTGCGTATACGCCGTCTGGGACGCCTGCATCCTCCATGATCTGGGCGATTGCCAATGCCGACCGGGGGCAGTTCTCGGCATGCTTGAGAATGATGGTGTTCCCGAGCATCAAGTTGGGGGCGGCGAAGCGGGCCACTTGATAGTACGGATAGTTCCACGGCATGATGCCGAGCAACGGGCCAACCGGCAACTTCTGGATGACCGCGCGGCCACCGCTTATTGTCTTGATCGGCTGGTCAGCAGCGAGAGAAGGGCCTTCGTCTGCATAGTATTGAAAAATCGCCGTACAGAACTTTGCCTCGCCCTGCGCTTGAGCGATCGGCTTTCCCATTTCCTCAGTGATGATCGAAGCCAGGTGCTCCGCTCTCTCCGTAAACAGCTGCGCAATGCGGGTTACAACTGTGGCCCGGTCCTCGATGGGGACCAGCCTCCAGCTTTGGAAGGCACTCTGCGCGGATGCTAGGGCGTCCTGGATGTCATCGTCCGTCGCATTGGGGAACTCCTGGGCCAGCTCACCCGTGGCGGGATTGACCACGCGGAAGCCAAGTTGAGTTGGTCGGGCAGTTGTTGAAGTGTCAGTCACGGCCGAAGCTCCTAAATCTTTGCGATTGGCACCATGCGTACGTGCCCTGGATTCATTATGCATGTTGCGACGCCTTCTGTGAAGGGCGACGGAGTGCCAGCTCGACGCCCCGAGCCGGGGTTTCCCGAGGCCAACCGCTTGAGCCCACATGTGACTGATCCAGTCCTCGCCGTTCTCAGCCAGACGCCGGCTGTCGCCTGCCATGAGCATGGGACCGCTCTGAGCCGTTTCTGCCAAGTTCATGGGACCACTTGGATTGCCAGTCATGGGACCACCCGGCGCGCCTTTCC
>NZ_VOHR01000147.1 GCF_009192725.1 Segeticoccus rhizosphaerae
AACCTCGACGAGGGTGGCCGGCGGGCCTACCTCCGAGGCCTCACCGCCATCTGCGCGCGATGGCGGACGCCGCCACGGCCGAGGCGGACAAGGCCGAGGACGTCCAGCCCGACGACGTCGACTCGGTGCCGACGGCGGCGGTCGCCGCGGTCCTCGACCGCAAGCCGCAGTCGCTGTCGCCCGCCCGGGACGCCCTGCTCAAGAAGGGTCTGATCTACAGCGGGGAGCGGGGCCGGATCGCGTTCACCGTGCCGCATTTCGGCCGTTACCTGCGCAGCACTGCCTGAGCCAGGCCTCGCGAGTCTCCTGGCCACCACCCATCGGGCCTGCACCGGTCATGACATCGGCGCCATCGGCACCCCACCCGAGCAGGCACACCCCGTCGGGCTGTGATGGCAGGACGCACGGCGTCAGGTTGCGCGCCTGGTGGACAGCAGGAACGCCGGCAGGTGGAGCTCCTCGCCGTCGACGTTGGCGAGCACGTCCGCCGTATCGACGGTGGTGTCGACCCAGTGCGGTGCCGGGAAAAGCTGGTTCAGCGCCTTGGGCGTGAGGTCCCAGCCCGGACCCGCCTCGTCCGCCACGGCAAGGATGTGGACCACTGCCCCCGGAGCGCAGATGGCGGTGAGGCCTCGGAGGTAGGCCCGCCGGCCACCCTCGTCGAGGTTGTGCAGCAGCCCTGAGTCGAAGACCGTCCGGGGCCTGACGGGGAGGTCCTCGAGGCGCTCGGCATCACCCACGAGGAACTCGATGTCCAAGGCACTGTCCGCCGCCTTGGTCCGAGCCGTGTCGATCGCGCGTCGGGAGCAGTCCAACCCGACGACCTGGTAGCCCCTCTCGGCGATCAGGATCGCGAGTTCCCCCGTGCCGCAACCGGCGTCGAGGACCGGGCCCTCGAGCGAGATCCGACCGACCAGCGCGGCTAGGGCGGGCTGAGGCCCACCGATCTCCCAGGGCGGAGGCACGTCGACGGCATACTGCTCGTCCCAGTTGTCGTGTCCTTGTCGCGAACCCATGGCATGCACGATATCCGCGCCGCCGCCGGTCGAGGCGCCGGGAAGCCTGCCATCCCGCGGTGATCGACGTGGGCACCGCAGAGGGAGCCGGTGATCCGCGTTCACCGCAACTCACGAGGCGCGACCAGGCCGTGCTCGTAGGCGTAGATGACTGCGTGCACCCGATCGCGCAGGTCGAGCTTGAGCAGAACGCGCGCGACGTGGGTCTTCACGGTGGTCTCGGCCACCACGAAGGTCCTGGCTATCTCGGCGTTGGAGAGGCCTTGCGCGACGAGGTCGAGGGTCTCGCGTTCGCGGGTCGTCAAGGTGGCCAGCTGCGCGGCGACTGCCCGGTCGGGTGCGGGGCGACGGGTCAGGAAGGTCTCGATCATCCGCTTGGTCACCTGCGGCGCAAGCAGCGACTCACCGGCGTGCACCGCGCGGATCCCCGCGATGAGGATGGCCGGCTCGACGTCCTTGAGGAGGAAGCCGCTCGCCCCGGCACGCAGCGCCTCGTAGACGTAGTCGTCGAGGTCGAACGTGGTCAGCATGACGACCCTGCTCGCACACTGGGGTAGCGACATGATGCGTCGGGTGGCCTCGATGCCGTCGACGCGCGGCATGCGCACGTCCATCAGGACGATGTCGGGTCGCAGCCGCCGCACCTGCTGCACCACGTCGAGCCCGTCAGTGGCCTCGCCGACGATCTCCAGGTCCGGCTCGATCTCGAGCAGGAGACGAAAGCCGCAACGCACCAGCGCCTGGTCGTCGGCGATGAGGACCGCGATGCTCATTTCGGGGTCGCTCATGACATCTCCAGCGGCAGCGTCGCGTGGAGCTCGAACCCGCCGTCGGACTGGACCCCTGCGACGAGCCGACCGCCATAGACACCAACGCGTTCACGCATCCCGATGAGCCCGTGGCCCGGCGTCACCTGCCTCCGCGAGGGCCTTCCGTCGTCCCGGACCGCGAGCTCCAGCACGTCGGGTCCATAGCTGATGAGCACCTCGGCACGCTGCGGACCGTCGGCGTGCCGCAGCACGTTGGTGAGACCCTCCTGGACGACGCGGTATGCCGTGAGGTCCAGCCCGGGAGCGACCGGCCGGGCCGATCCGGTGACCGTGAGTCGAACCGGCAGTCCTGCTCTCTGGAAACGCGTGATCAGCTGATCCACCTCGGCCAGGCCCGGGGCTGGCGTCAGCTCGACCACCTGACCCTCGGCGCGCAGGATCGCGACCATGCGGCGCATCTCGGCGAGCGCCTCCCGTCCCACGGTCTCGACCGTTCCCAGCGCCTCGCGCTCGACCACCTGGTCGGGGGTGAGCCGGCGCCGGACGGCGGCGGCCTGGACCGTCATGACGCTCACGTTGTGGCCGATGACGTCGTGGAGCTCGCGGGCGATCCGGTTGCGTTCCTCCGAGACGGCCCGGGCGCTGACGTCCTGTTCACGCAGCCGCCGTTGCTCGCGCACCTGCATGCGGGAGCGGATGAGCGCACCGACGAGCCAGGCCACCATCGGCTGGAGCCCCCAGAAGAGCGACTCCCCACGCATCGTCCAGGAGGTCACGAGCGGGTCGAAGCCGATCCACCCGGCGGTGAAGACGGCGAGGGCAGCCAGCCCCCAGACGCTGGGATACCGACGCTCCCACCGCCCGACGCTGTAGGCGGCGATCGCCGGCATGGTGCCGACCGCGTTGCCCTCGGGCGACCCGAACGTCGTGAAGGCGGCCAGGTAGACGACCACGATCACGGCCAGCGTCTCCAACGGCCGCCACCGGCGTCCGACCAGCAGCAGGGCCGTGATGGCGTAGGTCAGCGCCTGAGCCCAGTGCGGACCCTGCCGGTGCGTGGAGCCCGCACCGTCCCACACCTCGATCTGGCCGAGCGCGAAGGCCACCAGCGCGACGGCCACGTCGAAGGCCCAGCTGGCACGGCTGCGACGGCCCATAGCCAAGAACGGTAGCGCCGCTGCCGGTCGTCGACGTCCTCCTTCAGGAGGATCGCCGGTCGTCCTCCGGCCGACTCGGGACGCGCTCACCAGGCATCCACAGATCGTCAGGTCGAGGGACGACAGCTGGCGACTGCTGTTCCTACCGTCGAGGAACAGCACCCTGCTGTCAGACCCCTTCTGCCCGAAAGGAACCCACCATGGTCCACCGTCGCACCGCCGGGATCGGCCTGTTCGTCTTCGGCCTCGGTACTCTCGTCACGTTCATGACCGCCGAGATTCCTGGCGGCGACTACGAACCGGTCAAGGTCACGGCTTACCTCGCACAGGGCCATGCCCTGCGCACCTTCGTCCTCGCCTACGTGGGCATCGCGTCCATGCTCGCGCTGCTCGTGTTCGCCCACGGGATCCGCGACGAGCTCGGTCGGCTCGGCGAGTTCGTCTGGGGACTGTCGATCGCCGCCGTCGCCACCGGCGTCGTGGGCTGGTTCATCGGAGCGGGGGTCGTCGTGGCGACCGCGGAGGGTGGTCCGGACATCACGGCCGGGATTCCGCTGCCCGTTGCCCACACCATCGGGGAGATCGCCGGGCTGCTCGGTGGGTGCGCGCCGGCGCTGTTCATCGGGGTGGTCGCGATCATGCTGTGGCGGACCGACCTGCCCTTGTGGCTGCGCGGCTTCTCGGTCGTCGCGGGCGTCTGTGGCATCCTCGCGCCGCTCTTCTTCACGCTCTTCGTCTTCGTCCTGTGGACCCTGGTCTGCGGCGTCTCCCTGATGCGGTTGCAGTCGAGCCCGGCCACCATCGAGCCGATCCTGCAGTCCTGACGCGCCTTCGGACCGGCCGGGTGAGGCTACCCGAGCCGGGCGGCGACGTCGGCCGGGAAGCCGCCGGTCGCGATGGGCCCCCAACGGGTCGGCGTGATCCGGATGAGCGACTTGTCCTGGATGCGCATCGCCTCGCGGTACTCGTCCCAGTCGGGATGCTCGCCCGAGATGCTTCGGAAGTAGTCGACGAGCGCGTCCTCGGCGTCGGGCATGTGCAGCACCTCCGCGTCGCCGTCGACCTGCACCCAGGCGTCGTTCCACTCGTCCGACATCACGACGACCGACACCTGCGTGTGGCGTTCGGCGTTGGTGGTCTTGGCGCGGCCGGGATAGCTCGAGATGACGATCCGGCCGGCCGCGTCCACTCCGCCGCTGACCGGCGAGATCTGCGGGCGTCCGTCAGCACGCGTCGTGGCGAGCACCATCCGGTGCCGCGGGCGGACGAAGTCGAGCAGGGCGTCGAGCTGGACCACGGTGTTCTTCGCGATGCTTCGGGCCATGACGGCAATCTACGCGCGCTACCGGTAGCGGGGCTGGTCCGCGTCGGGGTCGGCCGGGACCACGTCAAGCCGGGAGTCGGTCAGCAGCTCACCGATGGCGACGGGGTCGGCGCCGATACCTGCCCAGTGGGGGTCGACGTCCTTGGCGACGCACCAGGCGTGATCGGCCGGCCAGACGAACGCCGGATCCGGCGCGAAGGCGCGTGAAGGCCCTCGGAGAGCTGCGTGGGGATCCGCCGACTCCTCGCGGCCGGCCCACTCGCCGAGCCCGGACACCGGCCCGTGGAAGAGGTAGTAGGCGCGGTGGGGGAGGACGACCTTCGGCCAACGTGACCCGGACGGCGACGGGGCAGGCGCAAAACCAGGGACAGCCGCGGGGTCCGGCTGCTCCGCGCCGTCGTCCTCGGTGACGGCGCCATCGCCGAGGCTCATGACGCCGGCACCGTCGAGGCTCACGCCCCAGCCGTCCCAGAGGCAGAAGTAGCACTCCTGCGGAGTGCGCGTATGCCGTGCCAGCGTCTCCAGGACACGGCGCAACTGCGTCGTCTCGGGGGGAGCGTCGTCATCGTCCTCGCGGTCGTTCTCGCTCTGCCCCTCGTAGCTCGGGTCGGGAATGAACCGCAGCCGCGCATATGCGGGCAAGCCGTCCGGCCCGAAACCGACGAGTCGGTCCCAGGGCCGGGTGCTGGTGCACAGCCACCGTGCGGCTGACAGGTCGGAACACGGCGTGAGCGTCACGCCGCACCACGTGAGCCCGCGGCCGGGCTCGGGGGAACCGTCGAGACAGCATCGCCGCGCGCCGCGATGACAGCGGTCCCTTCACCATCGAGCCGGGCGAGAGCCGCTGCCGTGCGGCCGGTGACCAGCAACAGCAGATCGGCCAGTCGCCCTGCGACCACGGGCCCTTCGCCGACGCAGACCCGGGCGTCCGTTGCCACCAACCGCACCCCGCGCATCCGGCGACGTGCGTGGAAGGGCCAGCCCATCCGCCATACGTGCTCGAACGAGGCCTGCGCGGCTTCGGTCGGCGCGGGACGCTCGAGGCCGAGCGGCACGCAGATGTCCTGGCCGTGCACGAGGACGTCGAGCAGCAGGTTGTCCGCGTTGGTCAGCCGAGGCATGCGGCGGGAGGCCGCGTCACGGTGGAGCTCCTCGACGATCAGCTCGGTCGGTCGCCGGGCATGGGCGATCGCCAGTGCGGCCCCTGCCGACCAGAGGTTTCCCCGTGACCGGACCAGGGCGCGGACCAGCATGCCGGTGTCCGTCCCGGTCGGCGTCATCGCCACGTGCGCAGCGACCTCCCTGACCCGCCAGCGGGCACACAGTGACGGGTGCTCCCACTGCTGCGGCGTCAGGCCGCCCAGCAGCTCGGCCAGGGAGTGTCGTTCGCGCTCCATGCTCGACCAGAGTGCCTCGTCCATGGCCGTTCACCTCATATGGTAAGAAGTTCTGACTAGTCTGCTCTGCTCGACCAGGAAAGGCAAGTGGTATGCCGTGACCGGCCCCAGCCTGGGTGTGCTGCTGTTCCTGCCCTACCGCCACCTGGAGGAGCGCGTCCTCGACGCCGTGCGTGCTGCGGGTTACTCCGTCACCACCGCCCAGGCGCGCGTCTTCCAGCGGGTCGATCCGCAGGGATCACGGTTGACCCGCCTCGCCGCGGCGGCCCAGGTCACCAAGCAGACCGCCGGCTACCTGGTCGACCAGCTCGAACGTGGGGGATATCTCGAACGCATTCCGGACCCGTCCGACGCGCGCGCCAGGCTGATCCGCATCACGGCGCTCGGCCTCGAGGCCGCCGCGGTGGCGAGACAGGAGGAGGCGCGGGTCGAGGCCGAATGGGTCTCCCTGCTCGGACACCGACGAGCGGAGGAGCTGCGCCAGACCCTGCTCGCGCTGCGCTCGATCACCGACCCCTACGCCACGGACTGACCGTCGCTCCCTGATCCGCTGGGCCGGCCGCCGCATCGGTGGCGCGTCCGCGTTACCTTGGGCACCAGACCGGATGGCGAGAGGTCGCCACCCGCGAGGACGCCACCCGGTCGACCGTCACCGGCCCCGACCACAGGAACTGACCCATGTCGAGTGAGACCCTCCGCACCCCACTGGCCGCCGAGCTGGACGCGTTCTTTCGCCAGTACACGGAAGCCGACCAGGCTAAGGGGCTGGTCTACGGCCACGCCACCGCCGAGGGGCTCTCGCACTCCAGGGGATTCGGGGTGGCGAACGACGACGGACTGGAGCCCGACGCCGACACCGTGTTTCCGATCGCGTCGATGACCAAGAGCTTCGTCGCCTGTGCGGCGCTGGTGGCACGCGACCGCGGGCTCCTTTCCCTGGATGACCCGATCACGGCATGGTTCCCCGACTTCGCAGGAGCCGGCGCCACGGAGAACCCCTGTGACCCACCGACGATGCGGATGCTCCTCAGCATGTCCGGTGGGCTGACCGAGGACAACTCGTGGATCGACCCCTTCATCCACATGGACGAGACCGAGCTGCTGAGGCAGCTGAAGGACGGGGTCCGCTACAGCCACCCGCCCGGGTCGACCTACGAGTACTCCAACCTCGGCTACGCCCTCGCCGGGCTCGCCGTGGGGCGCGCCGTCGGTCGCCCGATCGAGGAGTTCGTCCACGACGAGGTGCTGGTCCCGCTCGGCCTGACCCGGACCTTCTTCGACAACGCTGCGCCGGCCGGCATCGACCGCGCGACCGGCTACTCCTTGGACGTCGAGGGCCAGTGGATGCCCTTCGCGCCGACGGCATCGGCGGCCTTCGCGGCGGCCGGCGGCATGATGAGCACGGTGCGTGACCTGGCCACCTGGATGACCTGGCTCGGCGCGGCCTTCCGCGCTCCGCGGGCAGACGGCCACGGCGACCACGATGAGGTGCTGAGTCGCGCCTCGCGCCGGGAGCTGCAGCGGCTGCACATCGTCGACCCGCCGGTGTTGTCCATGCGCTCGAACGGCGGGTTGCACGCGGGCCTCGGCGGATACGCCCTCGGCCTGCGCGTCTCCCAGGACCTGTGGCGCGGGACGGTCGTCTCACACGGGGGAGGGCTGCCCGGTTTCACCCTTTTCATGTGCTGGCACCCCGACTCCGGAAACGCGACCGTGGTGCTGACCAACAGCCACCGCGGCGACCCGGCCACGTTGTGTCGCGATGCCCTCGGACGCGCCCTTGCCCGCGACGAGGTTGCCGCGCAGACCATCGTGCTGTGGCAGGAGACGGCCGACCTGCGCGCCGAGGTCGAGTCGCTGATCCGGGCCTGGGACGACGAGGTGGCGGCCCGGGTCTTCGCGCCGAACGTGGACTTCGACCGGCCGCTGGTGCAGCGGCGCGCGGAGCTCGAGCGGTTGGTCGACGAGATCGGACCGTTGGGCGCGCCACGCCCCCTGGCCGACATCGTCTCTGCCGCGACCCCCGCTGACGTGACGTGGTCGGTGCCGGGCGAGCACGGTGAGCTGATCTGCATGATCCACCTGACGCCGATCAACCCCGCGCAGGTACAGGAGTTCGTCGTGGAGGCGGTGCCCTTCGGCCGACCCCGCAGTGCATCACCAGACGACGTCTCGCCCCGCCGGAGCGGGCTGGGTCCAGCGTTCATCGGGACGATGCCCAATGTGCGGGTGCTGCTGCCCTGACGGCGAAACGGCATACCCGCCGTGCTGGCGAACCTGCTACTCGGGCAGGTCGATGTCCACCTGGTCGGGATAGAAGGCGACATGGTTCGCGATCTCGGCCACCGCCGCGTGGGGCGCCGGATAGGTCCACACCGCGTTGTCGGCGTGGGCGCCCGCTGTTTCGTCGTGCAGGCTGAAGTAGGCGGCGTCACCCTTGTAAGGGCAATAGGTCGCGTGGTCCGTCGGCTCCAGGACGTCCTCGACAACATCGGCGAGAGGCAGGTAGGGCACCGAGGGATAACCGGCTTCGCGGAGCATCAGGGCCGAGTCGGTCTCGGCGATCACCTTGTCCCGCCAACGCACGGTGACGGGCCCGGACGCGGGCTGCACGTCGATCGGATGGTCTGGACCGGGTTGCCGAACGGGCTTGTCGCTCATGCTCAGTGCAACGAAGGACCGGAACAGCACATTCCGCTGCCGGACCGGGTGGGTCCGGGGATCTCGGCGGGCCGATGACCGCGCCCTAACCGCGCCCTCCAGGCTCCTGCGTCGGCTCCGCCCGAATGCTGTGTTCGGCGACGGTGCGGTTGTCGGGACCGAAGGTGACCTCGACCGAGATCACCTCGCCGTCGAGGATCTGTGGCAGCCAGTAGCGGGCGTCGTCCCACATGGCCTCGAGCGGCAGGGTGTCGACCGGGTGCCACTCGGGCTCGATCTCGATGCTGCTGGAGGGCTGCCCGCCCCAACGGCGGGTCACGAAGACATCGACGGTCTGGCTCCAGGCCGGACGGTGCGGAAACGTGAAGACGACGAATCCCGCGAGCTCGAGATCGCTCTCCACCACCTCGATGTGTGCCTCCTCTCGCGCCTCCCTGATCACGGCTTGGGAGGGCGACTCCCCGGCTTCGAGGTGACCACCCAGACCGACGACACGTCCTGCCCCGAGGCCAGTCTTCTTGCGGCCCAGCAGCACCCGCGGCTGCTCACCGTCGTCGACGGCGAAGAGCAGGCAGGTGCGGATGAGCTCGGGCATGCCCTCAGTCTGGCAGGCAGCCTCTAGGGAAGCGCTGATCAACATGCCATTCCCGGCGTGGTCGGCGGCTGACGGCAGTGGACGCGGTCAGGAACGGGTCTGGGAGTGGCTCCCTACCTCTG
>NZ_VOHR01000148.1 GCF_009192725.1 Segeticoccus rhizosphaerae
CGGCCAGGCCCCGGGCGGTGGGTCGCGGCGGCCCCCGGAGGCCGACGGCACCCGCAGCGACTCGAGGGACGTGCGCTGCTCGGCGTCGAGCGCCCGCAGCCGCCACCCCGATCCCTGACGGTGGATCGCCGTGGCGATGTAGGAGCGGTGCCGTGTCACGTGGTGCTCGCCCGGAAGGTCCTCCAGGAGCAAGGTGGTCAGCGAGGGCAGGTCGCGGGTGATCACCGTGAGCACGAGGTCGCAGCCGATCGCCGCCTCCTCGATCGACGCGACCCGCGGGTCGAGGCACAACGACCGAACCACGTCGGCGCGGGTCCCTGGAGCGCAGTCGGCCTCGACCATGGCCACGGTCATGGCCCCGAGCCACCCCGGGTGCGCCGTCACCCAGGCCAACCCGCCGGCACGCAGCCGCGCCCAGCGCGAGGCCCACGTGTGTGGCGTCGAGCCGAGGATCCGCGCGGCCTCCGCCCAACTCATGCGGGGCGCGATCTGCAGCGCGTTGACGAGCACGAGGTCGTGCTCGTCCAGCCGGGCGGTGTTCACGATTCACCTCATATCGGGGGCCGTGATGAGCAGAACGAGCGTTCTCGCCGGTAACAAACTCCTGCGACTGCACACTTTTCCACCATCCGGGCCACAGCGCACGGTTCACCCCCACCGACGAGACGGAGTTCTCATGGACCTGCTGGAGGACGCCCACTCGATGGGCGGTGACCTCGCCGACCTGCGCCGCGCGCTGCACCGGGAGCCGGAGGTCGGTCTCACGCTGCCACGCACCCAGGCGCGGGTGCTGGCGGCCCTGGAGGGCCTCCCGCTGGAGACCAGCACGGGGACCCGCACGACGTCGGTCACGGCGGTCCTGCGCGGCCGGGCGCCTCACGCGACGGACGCCCGGTCGCCGGTGGTGCTGCTGCGCGGCGACATGGACGCCCTGCCGGTGCACGAGCAGGTCGACGTGCCCTTCCGCTCCCGCCTCGACGGCGCGATGCACGCCTGCGGCCACGACCTGCACACCTCGATGCTGGTCGGCGCGGCCCGGTTGCTCTCAGCCCACCGCGACCACCTCGCCGGTGACGTGGTCTTCATGTTCCAGCCGGGCGAGGAGGGCTACGACGGTGCCGGCGTGATGATCGACGAGGGCGTGCTGGACGCGGCCGGCCGGCGGGCGGACGCGGCATACGGACTGCACGTCTTCTCCTCCGCGGTGCCACAGGGTCGGTTCCTCACCAGACCGGGGACGATGATGGCCGCGTCCGACGAGCTGCACGTGACGGTGCACGGCGCCGGCGGCCACGGCTCCGCGCCGCACCGCGCCAAGGACCCGGTGCCGGCTCTCGCCGAGATGGTGACCGCGCTGCAGACCCTGGTCACGCGGCGGTTCGACGCGTTCGACCCGGTGGTGGTGACCGTCGGCCAGCTGCACGCCGGGACCAAGGCCAATGTCATCCCCGACGAGGCGTGGTTCGAGGCGACCGTGCGCACCTTCTCGCCGGAGGCTCGCGCGCGGATGCAGGCCGAGGCTCCTGCCCTGGTCGAGCGCATCGGGCAGGCCCACGGGCTCGAGGCCACGGCTCGCTACGTTGGGCAGTACCCCGTCACCGTCAACGACGTCGACGAGACCGCATTCGCCGCGGACACCCTGCGGGAGGTCTTCGACGGCACCCGGCACGAGCAGATGGCCGTCCCGCTCGGCGGATCCGAGGACTTCTCCCGGGTCCTCGCCGCCGTCCCGGGCAGCTTCGTCTTCCTCGGCGCCGCTTCCGACGGCGCGGACCTCGCGACCGCCCCCTTCAACCACTCCCCGCTCGCCCACTTCGACGACGCCGTGCTCGCTGACGGTGCCGCAGCGTATGCCGAGCTGGCCACCCGCCGGTTGGCCCGCACCACTCCCACGACCGCACCCTCCAGGACGGTGGCATGACCATGACCAACACCTCGCAGACCGACGTCGCTCCCGCGGCCCCGGCCGAGCAGAGCACGCTCAAGACGATCCTCGGCACCGGGGTCGGCAACGCCCTCGAGTGGTACGACTGGGGCGTCTACGCGATCTTCACTCCCTTCTTCGCGACCCAGTTCTTCGACAAGGCACACCCGGTCTCGGCGGTGCTGTCCACCCTGGCGGTCTTCGCGGTCGGTTTCGTCGCGCGACCGTTCGGTGGGTTCGTCTTCGGCTGGATCGCGGACCACACGGGCCGGCGGTTCGCCATGTCGGCGACCGTGGGCACCGCAGCCATCGGCAGCATCGTCATCGGGGTGTCGCCGACCTACGAGTCGGTCGGCGCATTCGCCTCGCTGATCCTGGTGCTCGCCCGCCTGCTCCAGGGCCTGGCCCACGGCGGCGAGCTCCCCTCGGCCCAGACCTACATCTCCGAGAAGGCGCCCGCCGAGCGGCGCGGCCTGTGGGCCAGCCTGATCTACGTGTCCGGCTCGATCGGCAACGTCTTCGGCGTGCTGCTCGGAGTCGTGCTCACCAGTGTGCTGGTCGAGAGCCAGATGGACTCCTTCGGCTGGCGGATCCCGTTCCTGGTCGGTGGTGTCTTCGGGCTGTATGCCGTCTACATGCGCAGCAAGATGACCGAGACCGAGGTGTTCGAGGACGACGTGGAGTCGGAGCCCGCGGCCGACAAGCCGAAGATCTGGCCGGAGATCGTCAGGCACCGCAAGCAGGCCGGCCAGGTGATCGGGCTGACCGTCGGGCTGACCGTCGCCTACTACGCCTGGGCGATCTCCGCCCCGGCCTACGCCATCAGCTCGCTGGGCATCGACGAGAACTCGGCGCTGTGGGCCGGTGTCGTCGCCAACGTCGTGTTCATCGCCGTGCTGCCGCTGTGGGGCAAGCTGTCTGACCGGATCGGGCGCAAACCGGTGCTGCTGACCAACGCCATCGGACTCGCCGTGTTGCTCTTCCCGCTGCAGTGGATGCTGAGAGGCAGTGCCTGGCAGCTCGCGCTCACCATGTCCATCGCGTTGATCTTCATCGCCGCGGGTGCCTCCATCATCCCGGCCGTCTACGCCGAGCTGTTCCCCACCCACATCCGAGCGATCGGGGTGGGGGTGCCGTACTCGATCTGCGTCGCCGCGTTCGGTGGCACCGCGCCCTACCTGCAGACCTGGATGGGTGACACCTTCGGGCGTTCCGCGTTCACCGGCTACACCCTGGTGCTGCTGATCATCTCGGCCGTCGTGATCTCCCGGCTGCCCGAGACCCGGGGCCGTCACCTGCACGAGGAAGCCGTCGACTCGCCGGCGTAGCCGGCACTTCCACGACGACTGTGTCCCCACTCGGCCCCGCCTCCCGCTCGTTCCACCATGCGGGACGCGGGGCCGAGCGATGGACGACGAGGGCAGTCACGGCATACGCTGTGTCTCGTGCGTATCGCGCCAGGAGCGTTGCTCCTCCTTCGCTGCCGCGGCGGGGCCCACTAAGACGGCCGCCCCTCGCCGCGGAGTCGTGTTGCCCAGGCCGGCACACCAGCAACAGCGGAAACGCGAAGACGCAGAGGCGAGAAGATGATCCACCCCCAGCAGCCGTCCGGTATGCCGATCCACAAGTACCGTCCTTTTCACGAGCAGATCGTGGTCGACGTGCCAGACCGGTCCTGGCCCGACAAGCGCATCACCCGGGCCCCGCGCTGGTGCGCGGTCGACCTGCGCGACGGCAACCAGGCCCTGATCGACCCGATGAACGCCGAGCGCAAGAGGCGGATGTTCGACCTGCTCGTGCGCATGGGCTACAAGGAGATCGAGGTCGGCTTCCCGTCGGCGAGCCAGACCGACTACGACTTCGTGCGGGAGCTGATCGAGGGCGGGCACATCCCCGACGACGTCACCATCCAGGTCTTGACGCAGGCGCGGGACCACCTGATCGAGCGCACCTACGACTCGATCCGCGGTGCCAAGCAGGCCATCGTGCACCTCTACAACTCGACCTCGGTGTTGCAGAGGCGGGTCGTCTTCGGGATGGACCAGGACGGCATCGTCGACATCGCCCTGCAGGGCGCGCGGCTGTGCAAGAAGCTCGAGGAGACCATCCCGGACACGACCGTCTACTACGAGTACTCGCCGGAGTCCTACACCGGCACCGAGCTGGAGTTCGCCGCGCGGATCTGCAACGAGGTCATCGAGGTCTTCGACGCCCGGCCGGACCGCCCGGTGATCGTCAACCTGCCGGCCACCGTCGAGATGGCCACTCCCAACGTCTACGCCGACTCGATCGAGTGGATGAGTCGGCACCTCGACCGCCGCGAGTCGGTCGTGCTGTCGCTGCACCCACACAATGACCGCGGGACCGCGGTGGCCGCGGCCGAGCTCGGCTACCAGGCCGGCGCGGACCGGATCGAGGGGTGCCTGTTCGGCAACGGCGAGCGGACCGGCAACGTGTGCCTGGTGACCCTGGGCATGAACCTGTTCGGTCAGGGCATCGACCCGCAGATCGACTTCTCCGACATCGACGAGATCCGTCGCACGGTGGAGCACTGCAACCAGCTGCCGGTCGGGGAGCGCCACCCCTACGGCGGCGACCTGGTCTACACCGCCTTCTCTGGCTCCCACCAGGACGCCATCAAGAAGGGCTTCGAGTGGATGGAGCGCGACGCGGCCTCCGCCGGCAAGACCGTCGACGAGATCCCGTGGGGCGTGCCCTACCTGCCCATCGACCCGCACGACGTCGGCCGCACCTACGAGGCCGTGGTGCGGGTCAACAGCCAGTCGGGCAAGGGTGGTGTCGCCTACATCCTCAAGAGCGAGCACCAGCTCGACCTGCCGCGCAGACTGCAGATCGAGTTCAGCGGTGTCGTGCAGGCCGGCGCCGACTCGGACGGCGGTGAGGTGGCTCCCGACGCGCTGTGGGCGAGGTTCGTCGACGAGTACCTGCCGGCCAAGGGTGGCCAGGGCCGCACGTGGGGTCGGTTCGCACCCCTCACGAGCACCATCGACAGCGACGCCGACGGCCGAGACCACCTGTCACTGACCATGCTCGACGGCGACCGCGAGACCACGGTCGAGGGCACCGGCAACGGGCCGATCAACGCGTTCATCGACGCGCTGGCGGGCATCGGCATCGACGTGCGGGTGCTGGACTACCACGAGCACGCCATGTCGGCCGGCGAGGACGCGCAGGCCGCCGCCTACGTCGAGTGCGCCATCGGCGACCGCGTGCTGTGGGGCGTCGGCCTGCACGGCAGCATCGTCAAGGCATCCATGACGGCCGTGCTCTCGGCGGTCAACCGGGCGGTGCGTGACCAGCCCGAGCTGGGCGGCGAGGCGCCGATGCACGACGTGCCGACCGGGCAGCCGGTCCGGGTGCCGATCGGCTGACCCTTCCTCCGCCCGTGGGCAGTGATCGTGGGAAAGGCGACACCGGAGCGCACCAAACCTCACGATCACTCCCCACGAGGGGGATGACGTGACGTCCTGCTCGGTGCGGGCACGGGCGGCGCGGCTGGCGGACTGCGGCGCCTGGCCCGACGCGGCGCGTCAGTCGATGTCGGCGCTCACGATCTGCTCGAAGCGGCCGATGACCCCTGAGTCACCCTCTCGGGTGATCTCGCCGACGGGCGGCCGGTGCCACAACCAGCAGTCGAGGTCGGCGGCCGTGCCGCTGAGCGCGGCCAACGCCGGCTCACCGGTGTCACTCGCAGCAATGCCGATGTCGGGGTCGTCGCGGTCCTCGTCGGAGCCCGGGTCGTGCCCGACGAACCGGCCGAGGGTGACCAGCCAGCTGTCGCCCGTGTCGGTCGTGCGCAGCCGGATGGTGGCGCCCTCCTCGGGAACGAACCGGCCCCAACCGGGGTGACCGCCATACATGATCCGCAGCACCTCGTCCACGCCGTCGGCAGCGAGGGCCGGGTCGAGATCGGTGCGGGTGCCGGCGGTCAGCTCGGCGTCGAGCCGGTGGATCAGTGACTCGTGCGCCTGGCGGCGGCGACTGAACCCGGCCGTCTGCTCCTCGCTCCAGGTCCAGGCCCTGGTGCTCGGCGGGGTCTCGGCCAGCGCCCGCTGCAGCGCCCGGCTCGACTCGAGGTGGAACTGCTCGAGTCCGGCCCGGTCGGTCGGACGCGTCGGATGCTGCAGGGCCTCGACCTCGTCGCCGTCCGTGAGAGGCCCACCGACGACCTGCGACCAGAACCACTGCACCTCTCCGAGGTGCCACCACAGGTCGTCGGCGTCCCAGTCGGGGCAGGTGGGCACGCGGGCGGTGGGATCGGCGTCGTGGAGCGCCTCCCGGAACCGTGCGGAGTTTCGGGAAAGGTGGTCGAGGTAGTCCAGCTGGTTGCCGGGCACTGTCTGGGGATCTTCGGTGGGCATGACCGCACCGTAGCCACCGGAGGCAAGCGGGTCACAGCGCTTTATCGCCCTCCCGCGAGCCACTCCCGGGGTCGCAACAGGAGTCAGGGAGCCGGGCGGTTCGCCAGGGTCACCTTGACGGTGCTGGTCCTGGAGCCTCGCGCGTAGGTGAGGGGCACCGTGGAGCCCGGTTGCTGCTTGCGCAAGGCGGCCAGCAGGTCGGTCACGGTGTCGATCGTCGTCGCACCGAGCCTGGTGATCACGTCTCCGGGCTGCAGACCCGCCTTCTGAGCCGGGCTGCCCCTGGTCACGGCGACCACCAGGGTGCCCTTCGTCGTGGGCAGGTTGAACTGGTCGGCGGTCTGTGGCGTGATGTCGGCCGGCTGGATCCCGAGGAAGGCGTGCTTGACGTTGCCGGTCGCGAGCAGTTGGTCCGCCACGCTGGTCACCGTCGCGGCGGGCGTCACGAAGCCGATCGCGACCGCCCCGGAGCTCGGCGGCAGGTAGGCCTCGGACAGACCGATCACCGTGCCGTCGCCATCGGCGACGGCACCCCCGGAGTTGCCCGGCGAGATGGGCGCGTCGGTCTGGATCAGGTCGATCAGCCCCTGCGGCGCCTCCTTCGACGGGGGCATGTTTCGGTGCAGGCTGGAGATGATGCCTGCTGTGACGGTCTGCTCCAGCCCCAGCGGGCTGCCGATGACGACGTCGAGGGCTCCGACCACCGGCAGCGTGTCGTTGAACCGGGCCGCGGGCAAGCCGGTGCGCTTCGCCTTGATCACCGCGACGTCGGTGACGTCGTCGACGCCCACCACGCTGGCCCTGGCCCGTTTGCCGTCCGCGAACTGCACCTCGACCGTGCGGAACGGCTGCTTGTCCTGGCCCTCCACCACGTGCGCATCGGTGACGATGGTGCCGTCGGCCTTGTAGATGACCCCACTGCCCAGGCCGACCTTGCTGATGATGGTGACCACCGACGGCTCCACCGTCTGCACCACCTGGGGCACGACGCCGAGGCCGGGCCCGGCTTGACCTTTTCGCGGGGGAGTGCTGGTGGACGGGGAGGATCGCGGCGGTGCGGTGACCGTCACCGTGGCGGTCGGCGTCCCCGACGAGGCGGAAGAGCCGCCATCCGTGCAGCTGCTGAGGGCGCCGGCGGTGACCAGACCGAGGACCGCGCACGCCACGCGGCGCGTCGGGCGGTGTGCGGTGCGCGGCAGGGGACTCACCTTCGAGTTGCTACCCGATTCCTCGGCTTTCACGCTGGGCGTCCTGCGCAGCTGCAGGGTCAGCGGACGCCGCGGGGCCGGAACTGGATGCTGATGCGTGGACCGACCGGTTTGGCGGACTTCGGTATGGCGTGTTCCCAGGTCCGCTGGCAGGAGCCGCCCATGACGATGAGGTCACCGTGCCCGAGCACGTGGCGGAGGGTCCGACCCCCACCGCGAGGACGCAGCAACAGCGCCCGGGGAGTGCCGACCGAGACGATGGCGACCATCGTGTCCTCGGTGCGGCTGCGCCCGATCGTGTCGCCGTGCCAGGCCACGCTGTCGCGCCCGTCGCGGTAGAAGCACAGTCCTGCCGTGCAAAACGGCTCGCCCAGCTCCCCGGCATAGTGGCGACTGAGGGCCGAGCGGGCCTGCAGCAGCACCGGATCGGGGAGTGTGTCATCTTCGTCGTAGAAGCTGAGCAGGCGTGGCACGTCGACCACGCGTTCATACATCTGACGGCGCTCGCCGTGCCACGGGACGTCCCGGGCGAGGCGGGCGAAGAGCGCGTCCGAGCCGGTGACGAAGCCGGGGCGCAGGTCGATCCAGGCGCCGCGCGAGAGTGTCGTGCGGCGGACCGCCGGACCGAGTGGTCGCAACCCGACCTCGTCGACCTGGTCGAGCAGTGATCCCTGGAGCGCCGTGGCCATGGAGTCAGCCTACCGCACGAATTCGAACAGGTGTCTGATTCAGGAGTCCTCGAGGGGGCCCCTCGTCGGGAATGGTTGTCGGGGAGAGCAGGCGGCGTTTCTGGCCTCGAACCTCACCACCGTCGACCACGAGCGTGGACACCGGCACGGCATACCGCAATCGCAGGGGCGACGTAGGACAATGGCGCCATGCCCCTGTACCGCGACGCGGCGATCGTCCTGCGCACCCACAAGCTGGGTGAGGCCGACCGCATCGTCACCGCACTCACCCGGTCGCGGGGCAAGGTGCGCGCGGTGGCCAACGGCGTGCGGCGCACGAGGTCCAAGTTCGGCTCGCGCCTCGAACCGGGGATGGTGGTCGACCTCCAGTGCTACGAGGGTCGTTCGCTGGACACCGTGACCCAGACCGAGACACTGGCGCCGTATGGCGACACGATCGCCCGCGACTACTCCGCCTGGACCGCGGCGAGCGCCATGCTCGAGACGGCCGACCGGCTGACGGAGGAGGGGGAGCCGGCCCTGCAGCAGTTCAACCTGCTCGCCGGTGGGTTGAGCTCGCTCGCGGGGGCGGAGCACGACGCGGGACTGGTGCTCGACGCCTACCTGCTTCGCTCGCTGGCGGTCGCCGGGTGGGCGCCGAGCTTCGTGGACTGTGCCAAGTGCGGTGCCCCCGGGCCGCACCGGGCGTTCCACGTCGCAGGCGGAGGGGTGGTCTGCCCGTCCTGCCGGCCAGCCGGGTCGGCGGCGCCGCACCCGCTCACCC
>NZ_VOHR01000149.1 GCF_009192725.1 Segeticoccus rhizosphaerae
CAGACCGCCGGGCTCAGCCGCCGCTGAGGCGGCGCTTGACGGCGGCGGCCACCCGGCCGCCCTCGGCCCGCCCGGCCACCCGGGGCTGGACCGCCTTCATGGCCTGGCCCATCTGCGCCATCCCGGTCGCGCCGGTCTCCTGCACGGCGTCGGCCACCAGGTGGTCCAGCTCGTCGTCCGTGAGCTGGGCCGGCAGGTAACCCTCGAGCACGGTGAGCTCCGCCCGCTCCTGCTCGGCGAGCTCGGGACGGGACGCACCGTCATACGCCTCCGCGGCCTCGCGGCGCTTCTTCGCCTCCTTGGCCACGACCCTGCGCACGTCGTCGTCGGAGAGCTCGCGTGACTCCTTACCCGCGACCTCCTCGTTGGTCACGGCGGTCAGCACCATCCGCAAGGTCCCGGAGCGCACCTTGTCGCGCTCGCGCATGGCCTCGGTGAGGTCGGCCCGCAGGGTGGTCTTCAGCGACTGGCTCGGCGTCATGCGTGCAGTCTGTCACCGCCCGCGTGGCGAGCCACACCCTGTTTGGGAGGATGTCCCCGATGACCTCTCTCCTGCGCAGCTCCGCGCTCGGCCTGCTCGGCAGCGCCGCCACCGGACTCGCCTACGCCTCCCTCGTCGAACGCCAGGCGTATGTCGTGCGCCGCGTCAGCGTGCCCGTGCTCCCTCCGGGCACCCGGCCGCTGCGGATCCTGCACCTCACTGACCTGCACCTGGTGCCGCGCCAACGGCGCAAGATCGACTGGGTCCGCGGCCTGGCCACACTCGAGCCGGACTTCGTCGTGGACACCGGCGACAACCTGGCCGACCTGCGGGCTGTGCCCTCCGCGGTCGAGGCGCTGGCACCGCTGATGGAGTTGCCGGGCGCCTTCGTGCTCGGGTCCAACGACTACTTCGGGCCGACCGCCAAGAACCCGCTGCGGTACTTCGACCTGAGCCACCGCAAGGCCCCGGAGACGCGTGCCAGGGGTCTGCCGACCGACGACCTGGTCCGCTCCTTCACCAGCGCGGGATGGCTCGACCTGGACAACGCGCGCACCACCACGACGGTGGCCGGCGTCCGCCTCGAGCTGGTCGGGGTGAACGACCCGCACATCCAGCTCGACGACTACCCGAGCGTCTCCGGGCCGGCCGACGGGCAGGTGGCGCTGACGCTGGGAGTGGTGCACGCGCCATACCAGCGGGTGCTCGACCCCATGGTTCGCGACGGCGCGGGCCTGGTCCTGGCCGGACACACGCACGGCGGGCAGCTCTGTCTGCCGTTCGCCGGTGCGCTGGTGACCAACTGCGACCTGCCGCTCGGGCGCGCCAAGGGCGTGTCCCGGTGGTGGCCGGGTGCGGGCTCCGCCGCCTCACCCCACGGTCCGGACGACGCCGCGTGGCTGCACGTGTCGGCCGGGCTCGGCACGTCGCCCTACGCTCCAGCCCGCTTCGCCTGCCGGCCGGAGGCGACCCTGCTGACGCTGACGAGTCGCTCGGCCTGACCCGATTCGGTCCGTGGCGAGGTGCTCGGCTATTGTGTGCTGGCGCTGCCTTGTGTGGCGCCAGCCACGGGGTGTGGCGCAGCTTGGTAGCGCGCTTCGTTCGGGACGAAGAGGCCGCAGGTTCAAATCCTGTCACCCCGACAGCAGCAGGTTCGCCCGAAACAGTCGGAGCGGACCTTTGCTGTCAGGGGACAAAATCTCCTCGCCGTCCGCCCGTGCCTCGGCGGCGTGGCCGACCTCACCGGGGAGGTCCTCCTCGGGCCCCGCGGGCCAGCCGACTGGCCGCCCGCGCGGCGATCGCCATGATCGTCAGTGCGGGATTGGCGCTGCCCTGGGTGGGCAGCACGCTGCCGTCGGTGAGGTAGAGGTTGGGGATCGCGAAGCTCTGGCAGTCGCCGCTCACCACGCCCTTGTCCTCGGTGGCCGCCATCCGGGCACCACCCACCAGGTGGGCAAATCGCTGGATCGTCATGGTCTCGTCCGCACCCGCCGCGTGCAGGATCTCCTCCATCTTCTGCTGCGCGGCCTGCAACAGCTGCTGGTCATTCTCGCCCTGGGAGTAGCTGAAGTGCGCGATCGGCATCCCGTGCCGGTCCTTCTCCTCATCGAGGGTGACCCGGTTCTCGGGACGGGGCAGGAACTCGCACAGGGCACCGAAGCAGGCCCAGTGCACGTAGTCACTCATGTACTCCCGCAGCGAAGCGCCCCAGTGGCCCTGGGCGATGACGTGCTCCGACCAGGTGATCGGCAAGGGCGAGACCGTCTGGATCGAAAAGCCGCGCTGGTAGGGAGCTTTCGGGTCGGTCTCGTAGAACTGCTCGCTGCTGACCTCCGGTGGCGGCGCCTTGTACATCCGGATCTCCCGGTCGAACCGGCCGGCCGTCTGCGGCGCGCCCTGCACCATGACATAGCGGCCGACGAGATCGTGGTCGTTGCACAGCCCGTTCGGCCACCGCTCGGTGGCGGAGTTCAGCAGCAGCCGAGGGGTCTCGATCGAGTATCCCGCGACCGCCACCATGCGCGCCCGCTGGAACCGTTCCCGGCCACGGCGTACGTAGTGCACGCCGGTCGCGCGGCCGGTGCGGTCGTCGACCCCGACCCTCGTGACCATCGAGTCCGCGCGCACCTCGGCACCGTGCGCCAGCGCGTCCGGGATGTGCGTGATCAGCGGCGACGCCTTCGCGTCGACCTTGCAGCCCTGCAGGCAGAAGCCGCGGTAGATGCAGTGCGGGCGGTTGCCGAAGCGGCCGTTGCTGATCGCGACCGGGCCGACCTTCGCCGTGATGCCTACCTTGCGGGCACCCTCGAGGAAGATCTCGCCGTTCCCGCCCACGGGGTGGGGGCTGTGCGGATAGCTGTGCGGGTCGCCCCAGGGCCAGTCTTCTCCCGCGACAGGCAGCTCCTCCTCGATGTCCTGGTAGTAGGGACGCAGATCTTCGTAGGCAAAGGGCCAGTCCGCGCCCACGCCGTCTTGGCTGTAGGTCCGGAAGTCGCTGGGATGGAACCGCGGCGTGTAGCCCGCATAGTGCACCATCGAGCCACCCACGCCCCGCCCGGAGTTGTTGGATCCCAACGGAACCGGATCGGAGCCGGCGATGACGCGGGGGTCGTTCCAGTAGAGGTGGTGTGAGCCCGCCTCGTCACTGACCCAGTCCCGCTCCGGCTCCCAGAACGGCCCCGCGTCCAGGGCCACGATGCGCCAGCCCAGACGTGCCAGCCGCTGCATGAGCGTCGATCCTCCCGCTCCACAGCCGACGATCACGAGATCGACCTCGTCATCGTCCTCGAACCGGCGCATGTCGTGGCGCAGCTGGTGGTTGGTGCCCGGATGGGGCGGCATCAGCCACGCCGACTCGTTGCGCTCGCGGACGTGGTCCAGCGACCCCGGCAGCAGGCGCATCAGCTCTTCCCCCGGTCCGCGTCGCCGATCCGCGTCGGATCCACCGGCTTCGCGTCGCGCACCTCGAAGGGCTCGAGCTTGTCGACGCCGATGTTCTTGTAGCCGCGCGGAAAGGCCGGCCCGGGAAACCCGATCTCGTCCCATGCCCAAGGATGCGAATAGAAGGCGGAGCAGGCGTAGCGGGTCCAGAGGCTCCACACCCGCTTGGCGATCATGCCGTGCCACTCGCCGCTGCCCCTGTCGACGATGGCCTGGATCACTCCGCGCTGCTCGCCGAGATCGCACTCGTGGAAGGGCCGGGACCACGCCTCGCGCGAGTCCTGGTCGAGCGCCGCCAAGGACTGCTTCCACGCCTCGGCGTCCTCCGGCATGTCCTCGTAGTGCCAGCCGTCGTACTGCTTCTCGGCGAGGCGCGCGTCGATGAGGTGCACCACGGGGACGCGCGGGTCTTCCTGCTGATCGAGGAGCTGGTCACACAGGGCGTTGGCTGTCGCCTCCTCCTCCCGGGTGAAGAAGCGGATGTTCGGCGGCATACCGAGCCGTTCGGCGACCACGGCCTTGGTGGCCATGTCCCAGTACTCGGCTTGGGAGGCGGTGTCGAACCCGGGGAACCGTCCTCGCGCGTTGGGGTCCTGGAGAGGCAGCTTCTGGTTCACTTCTCGCGCCTCAGGATGGAAGCGAGCAGGCCCATGCCCCCGACCATCGTCATCAGCAGCGGCGCCAGCAACGGCGGCCCCATCTCCATGTTGTACCGGAAGTTCGACCAGCCACCGGGCTTCTGCTTGATGCCCCGTGCGTGCAGCCAGGTCCCCTGGATCCCGTTCAGGACGATCACCGACGAGGTGAGCGGAAGCATCGTCTTGGCCATCCGTTTGCTGAAGACGCCTGCGACGCCCGCCGCGAAGCCGACCGGGCCCAGCGCGATCGGCGCCCACATCCAGGGGTCTCCGAAGCTGGCCTTGTCGTGCTCGAAGAAGATCTCGGTGCTCGTGATGACCGCGCCGGCCGCCGTGAGGCCGGAGAGGCTTCGTTCGAAGCGGCCCGTCTCGACGTCGCGGAGCACCCTGTCGATGCCGTGGAGCACCTCGCCCACGGGCTCGGAGCGCCCAACCGACGACCGCATGGGGATGGCTTGCTGCAGTGCACGCATTGCCGAAAGCACGAGAGGGTCCTCCTTGTCGATGGCCTTCCTCACTTCTACCCAGCAGTGGGCTGCACAATCGCCGCACCGCGCGGGCGGTGGGTCAGGCCGGTTGCTGCACGCGCTGGCTCCACCAGGCGATCGTGCGCGCCAAACCTTCCTTCCACGGCACGCGCGCCTCCCACCCGAGCAGCTCCCGGGCCAGCGTGGTGTCCGGGCGACGGACCTTGGGGTCGTCGACGGGCCGGTCGATGTGCACGATGGTGGATGTGGAGCCGGTTGCCGCGATGACGTCCTTCGCGATCTCGAGGATCGAGCGCTCGCTCGGGTTGCCGATGTTGACCGGACCGGGATGGTCACAGGCCGCCATCGCGAGCACGCCCTCGACAAGGTCGTCGATGTAGCAGACCGAACGGGTCTGGAGGCCGTCACCGGTCACGGTGACCGGCTCACCGGCCAGGGCCTGGGAGATGAACGTGGGAATGGCACGTCCGTCATCGGGGCGCATCCGCGGACCGAAGGTGTTGAAGATGCGCACGATGGCGGCGTCGACCCCTTCGGTCCCCCTGTATGCCGTCGCGAGCGCCTCGCCGTAGCGCTTCCCCTCGTCGTACACGCCCCGTGGACCCACGGGGTTGACGTGTCCCCAGTAGTCCTCCGGCTGCGGATGGACCTGGGGGTCGCCGTAGACCTCCGAGGTGGAGGCGAGCACGAACCGCGCGCCCTTCTCCTTGGCCAGACCCAGCGCGTGCCAGGTGCCGATCGCACCGACCTTGAGGGTGTGCAGCGGGAGTCGCAGGTAGTCGCTCGGCGACGCCGGAGAGGCGAAGTGCAGGACGAGGTCCACGTCTCCGGGAACGTGCATGAAGTCGGTGACGTCGCAGCGGACCAACCGGAAGCCCGGGTTGTCCATGAGATGGGCGACATTCGCCGGGCTGCCCGTCAGGAAGTTGTCGAGGCACACCACCTCGGCACCACGACGCAGCAGCTCCTCACACAGGTGGCTGCCCACGAAACCGGCGCCTCCTGTCACGACCGCTCGACGCGTGCGGAGCTCGGGTTGGCTGGTCCTCGGCATGCTTCCTCCTCATGCGATGGCGGTGCCCGGTGATGCTGTCCGGCCACGCTCGGAATCGTTCCTACCCGTGAAGTGCAGCGACAAACCGGTCCCCCGAACAGCCCACGAGAGCGCGCGGCAGCCGCGAGAAGCGCACCGGCCAAGGTCGAGCGACGGCCCTTCGGGAGAAGTGGTTCGAGAAGTGGTTCGAAGCGGTTCTGCTGGGTAGAGGGGGGCCATGCGGGTGCTCGGAGTCAACGCGCTCTTCCACGATCCTTCGGCCGCTCTCGTGGTCGACGGACGGATCGTCGCTGCCGCGGAGGAGGAGCGGTTCAGCCGGCGCAAGCACGGCAAGCGACCGGTGCCGTTCTCGGCGTGGGAACTGCCCGAACTGGCCATGCGCTGGTGCCTGGACGAGGCCGGGCTCTCCGCCGAGGATCTCGACGCGGTCGCCTACTCCTACGACCCACGTCTGGCCCGTCCTGCCGCGGAACTCGGCCTGCCGGACCCGTGGGACCACCTGCGCCAGGAGTATGCCGAGCGGGCACCGGAGTTCCTGGCCACCGCTCTCCCCGGCCTCAAGCCGGAGGCCGTCACCTTCGTCCCTCACCACGCGGCGCACGCCGCGTCGGCCGGCTTGGTCAGACCGCACCGCGACTCCCCATCAGGCGTGAGCGTGCTCGTGGTGGACGGCCGCGGTGAATCGGCGTCTCACCTGGCAGGTCGCTACGACTCGGGCCCGCTCGAGGTGCTCGGCACCCAACGCCTGCCCGACTCCCTCGGCCTGGTCTACGAGTCGCTCACCGAGCATCTCGGGTTCCTGCGCTCGAGCGATGAGTTCAAGGTGATGGCCCTGGCGTCGTACGGCGAGAACCGCTTTGCCTCGGCGCTGCGTGACAACGTCCATGCCCGAGGCGATGGCGGCTTCGTGGGACGCGTGCCGGACTGGGGTCGTTTTGCACCGGCCCGTCGGCGGGACGACACCGAGTGGCTTCCGGAGCACGCCGACCTCGCCTGCTCGCTGCAGTCCTGTCTCGAGGAGACCCTCGTGGAGATGGCCGGCTGGTTGCACGAGCAGACCGACGACCAGGCGCTCGCGATGGCCGGGGGAACAGCGCTCAACTGCGTTGCCAATTCACGCATCTGGGCCGAGAGCGGCTTTGACGACGTCTGGGTCCAACCCGCCGCGGGGGACGCGGGGACCTCACTCGGCGCGGCCCTGCACGTGCTGTCCGAGGCGGGAGACCTCCAGGCGGTGCCCTTCGGCACGGCGGCGCTGGGGCGGCGCTGGACCGACGAGCAGCTGGCGCAGTGCCTTCGCGACGCCCGCGTGCCCTTCACGACTCCGGATGACCTGGACACCCGCGTGGCACGGATCCTCGCCGACGACGGACTCATCGCCTGGTTCGACGGGCGCAGCGAGTTCGGGCCGAGGGCCCTGGGCCATCGGTCCCTCTTGGCCCATCCCGGCCGGCGAAGCAACCTGGAACGGCTGAACGACGTGAAGGGCCGAGAGCAGTTCCGCCCCGTGGCGCCGATGGTCCTGAGCGAGCGGGCCCCCGAGATCTTCAGCGCGGGCCCACTGCCCAGCCCCTACATGCTGTTCGTGCACCGTGTCGCGGAGACCTGGCGCGAACGGATCCCGGCGGTCACCCACGTGGACGGCACGGCCCGGGTGCAGACCGTCGACCGTGAGCAGCTGCCGAGGCTCACCGGCATGCTGGAGCAGTTCGCCGCGATGACCGGGTTGCCCGTGGTGGTCAATACCAGCCTGAACACGGCCGGTCGGCCCATGGTGGACACCCCGCGAGAGGCGTTGGAGCTGTTCGGGTCTTCGCCCGTCGACGCCTTGGTGCTCGGTCCCCACCTGGTGCAGCGCGGCGCGCTGTTCGCCGAGGAGCAGGTGTGACGAGCGGGCCGGCCCCCACGCGATACGGATCGTCCGGTTCCCCGCGAGCCCGGACGCACTCCCCGAGGAGGTAGTTCGATGAAGATTGCGATGGTGTCCGAGCACGCGAGCCCGCTCGCGACGCTCGCCGGTCGCGACGCAGGCGGGCAGAACGTGCACGTGGCCGCGCTGGCGGAGGGGCTGGTCCGACGTGGCCACGTCGTCGAGGTCTACACCCGGCGAGACGCGCCGGAGGCGCAGCAGCCAGAACGGATCCGGATGGATTGCGGAGTCACTGTCGTGCACGTCCCGGCGGGACCGCAGGCGCGGCTGCCCAAGGACGAGCTGCTCCCCTTGATGGACGACTTCTCCACCTGGATGCGTCAGGACTGGGCGACCCACGGACGACCGGACGTCGTGCACGCCCACTTCTGGATGTCCGGCATCGCGGCACTTCGTGCCTGCCAGGCGGTGGGTGTGCCGATGGTCCAGACCTTCCACGCCCTCGGCAGCGTCAAGCGGCGGCACCAGGGTGCTGCCGACACGAGTCCCCGGATCCGACCCGAGGTCGAGCGCTTGGTGGCCAGCGGAGCTGACATCGTCGTCGCGACGTGCTCGGACGAAGTCACGGAGCTGGAGCGGATGGGGGTCTCCACCGAGCACGTCCGAGTGGTGCCGTGCGGGGTCGACACGGACCTGTTCTGCCCGGGTGAGGAGACCGTGGCCGACGCCGGCCCGACTCTTCTGACGGTGGGACGGCTGGTGCCCCGCAAAGGGATCGACACCGCGGTGCGCGCGCTGGCACGGCTGGCCAGAGGTGAGCTGCTCGTGGTTGGTGGACCGGACGCCGGTGAGCTGCAGGACGACCCCGAGGTGAAGCGGCTGACCGAAGTGGCCCTCGAGCACCGGGTGAACGACCGGGTGCGCTTCGTCGGCTCTGTGCCGCACCACGAGATGCCCGCTCTCTACCGCGCTGCCGATGTCGTGCTCGCCACTCCGTGGTACGAGCCGTTCGGGATCACCCCCGTGGAGGCGGCGGGCTGCGGGGTCCCCGTGGTCGGCAGCGCGGTCGGCGGACTGTTGGACACCATCGTCGACGGTCGGACGGGTCGACTGGTGCCGCCCCACGACGACCGGGCCGTGGGCGAGGCCGTTGCTGCCCTGCTCGCCGAGCCGGAAACGGCGCGAAGCTGGGGCTGGCACGCACGCCGCCGAGCGGTGGAGAAGTACTCCTGGCACCAGGTTGCGGCACGGACCGAGGACGCGCTGCACGAGGCGGTTCGGCGCGCCGATCGCCGGAAGCGCCCGGGCCGGCAGCATGCGAGCCGCGACTGGGTCCGGCAGCACCGGCGCGAGCTCACGACCGGGATGGCCGCCCTCGAGGGCCAGGCAGACCTGCTGGAGTCCTGGGGAGCCCGGCTGGCCGACATCCTCGCCGACGGCGGACGGCTGCTCGCGGCGGGCAACGGACTCCAGCAGGTCTGCCTG
>NZ_VOHR01000015.1 GCF_009192725.1 Segeticoccus rhizosphaerae
GGCCGCCGCGAGCTGCCGCGGATCGAGCCACGCAGCGGCCTCGACGGTGGAGCGCCAGGTGTCGACCGGGTGACCCGCGGGGGTCACGACCTGGGCCGGCCCGGGCGCGTGGCCGGAGGGCGTGCGGAACTGGTGCATGCGAAGAGGCCTCTCTGCGGACAAGGGTCGTGCCCCGACTCCTACCCGCCGTGCCGGAGAGCATACCGAAGCACGGCGCGTGTGCCGCCCGGCTCGATGGGTACCGGTAGAGGACGCGACGAGAAGAGGGCGGCAATGATCACCACGGTGGGCAAGAGCCTCGAGAAGGTTGTTCGGGCGTGCGAAGAGGCGACGGGGCTGGACGCCGTCACCGGGCCACTCGGTTCGGTGGTATCGAAGGTCATCGGTCGGGGCACGGTCAACGACGTGCTCAGCGGCACCCCCACCGGCCACCCGGCTCATCCGGCCGCGGTCCTGGTGCCGGTGGGCGCGTGGCTGTCCGCCGCTGCCCTCGATGTGTTCGGAGGAGTGGCCGGGCGTCCCGCGGCACAGCGGCTCGTCGGGCTGGGTTGCCTCGGCGCGCTGCCCGCTGCCGCCACCGGGGCCAATGACTGGATGGACACCACGGGCGCGGAACGCCGGGTCGGACTCGTGCACGCCCTGTGCAACCTGACGGCACTGACCCTCTCGGCGGCCAGCTGGTCGGCGCGTCGGCGCGGGCAGCATCGCGCCGGTGCGGCCCTGGGCCTCAGTGGCGCCACCGTGGCGATGGCGTCCGGGTGGCTCGGAGGACACCTTGCCTACGGCCTGGGGGTCGGTGTTGACACCACGGCCTTCCAGGTGGTCCCGACGGAGTGGACCGACGTCTGCGCCGAGACCGAGGTGGTGCAGGAGCGCGGACTGCTGGTGCACGCGGACGGCATGCCGATCCTGCTCGTCAGGAGTGAGGGCCGGATCGCAGCACTCGCCGACCGGTGCAGCCACCGCGGCGGGCCGCTGCACGAGGGGTCGGTCGCCGACGGCTGTGTCACGTGCCCCTGGCACGGGAGCAGGTTCCTGCTGCGCGACGGATCTGTGCAGCACGGCCCGGCCAGCCGGCCGATGCCCACCTTCGAGGTGCGGGTCCAGGACGGGCGGGTCCAGGTGCGCGCGGGTGACGAGGACAGGTCGCTGCGGACCAACCCGGTGTCCTGATCCTGGCCATCACGCTGTTCGAGCGGACCCGCGACCACGACCGAGTCGGCGCGCTGGGTCAGCTCGGCTGGACCGCAGCGAACGGGTTCGCCTGGTCGTCCGCGATGTGGCCGTCGGCCACCAGCTGCTCGGCGAGGTCCCGGAGCCGGATGTTCTGGTCCTGGGAGTAGCGGCGCAGAACCTCGAAGGACTGGTCCAGGGTCAGCTCGTAGCGCTGCATCAGCATGCCCTGCGCCACCCCGATGAGCTGACGTGAGCGCAGGGCGATGCGTAGCCCCTTGCGCTCCTGCGCGACGTCGAGCGCGTCGGCGGCGTGCCGCGCCAAGATGCTGGCGACCGCCACGTCGGTGGGATCGAAGGCAGCGGTGGCAGCCGCGTAGAGGTTGAGCGCTCCCAGGACCTGGTTGGGGGTGGACAGCCGCAGGCTGAGCACGGAGCCGATGCCGAGATCGTGGGCCCGGGGAGACCACTGTGGCCACCGCTTGTCGGCGCCCACGTCGTCGATGACATAGGTGTCCAAGGCGAAGAGGGCCGACAGGCAGGGACCTTCGGAGAGCTCGTTCTGCAGGGCATCCAGCTTCTCGACCACCCGCGAGCTCGCGGCCGGGCTCTCGACCCCGTCCTTGGTGGAGAGGGTGACACCGCAGAAGTCACAGGCGGGGATGGTCTGGACCGCGAGCTCGACGATTCGCTCCAGAGTGGGTTGTTCCTCGGGCAGCGCGCGCAACTCGCTGCTGATGCGGGCGAACTCAGCTGCGCGGTTCAACCCCGATGGTTCCTCGTGCACGGAAGACTCCCAGCGTGACGCGAAGGGATCAAGGACGCGCACTGCTTGCGCGGCGTTCCCATCCTACGTCGCGGTCCCCGTGGATCGCCCACGCCCCGGCTCAGTTGCCGAGCAGGTCGTTGAGGTCGTCGGCGTGCTCCTCCTCCTCCGCGAGGATGTCCTCCATCATCCGCCGCGTGGTCGGGTCGGAGTCGCCGATCCACCGGATGATCTCCTGGTAGCTCGTGATGACGATCCGCTCCGCGACCAGGTTCTCCTGGAGCATCCGATCGAGGTCGGTGTCGGACACCGTGACGTACTCGGTGTGACTGCGCTTCGCCAGCGTGGCCGGGTCGAAGTCCGGTGCTCCGCCGAGCTGGCTGACCCGCTCGGCCGCGCGCTGGCCGTGCTGCATCTCCTCCGCGGCGTGCTCGACGAACTCGGCGGCAACCTGCGCGCGGTCCATGCCGCTGGCCGCGATCGCGTGCTGGCTGTAGCGCAGGTAACAGACGATCTCGGTCGCCACGACCTGGTTGAGGATCTCGATCATCCGGTCGGTGTCGGCCGTGTTGCCCGCGGTGACGGGCCCCTTGTCCATGTGCTGCCGCGCCTCGTCGCGGATCTTCTTGACGTCGAGCTCGAACTGGTTCGTCTGGTTTGCCACGGTTGCCTTCCCTACTCGCTGCGTGGTGCCTCGAGGGCACGATTCCACCAAGGGACTACCCGATCGGGGTGACCGCATGCTTCCACACCGAGGTTGCATAATCATGCATTCGAGTGCATACTCTTCCTCGTGTCCAAGGTACTGACTTCCCTCCCCGTCGGCGAACGCGTCGGCATCGCCTTCTCCGGAGGCCTCGACACCTCCGTGGCCGTCGCGTGGATGCGCGACAAGGGCGCCGTTCCCTGCACCTACACCGCTGACCTCGGCCAGTACGACGAGCCGGACATCGCGTCCGTGCCCGGGCGAGCCACGGCATACGGGGCCGAGCTCACCCGACTGGTGGACTGCCGGGAGGCGTTGGTCGAGGAGGGTCTGGCCGCCCTGACGTGCGGCGCGTTCCACATCCGCTCGGCGGGGCGGCCCTACTTCAACACCACCCCGCTCGGCCGGGCCGTGACCGGCACGCTGCTGGTGCGGGCCATGCTCCAGGACGACGTGCAGATCTGGGGCGACGGGTCGACCTTCAAGGGCAACGACATCGAGCGGTTCTACCGCTACGGGCTGCTCGCCAACCCCATGCTGCGCGTCTACAAGCCGTGGCTCGACGCGGACTTCGTCACCGAGCTGGGCGGCCGCAAGGAGATGTCGGAGTGGCTGCTGGAGCACGAGCTGCCCTACCGCGACAGCACGGAGAAGGCCTACTCCACCGACGCCAACATCTGGGGCGCCACCCACGAGGCCAAGACCCTCGAGCACCTGGCCACCAGCCTGGAGACGGTCGACCCCATCATGGGCGTGAAGTTCTGGGACCCGGAGGTCGAGATCCTCCCCGAGGACGTGACGATCCGCTACGTCCAAGGACGCCCGGTCGCCATCAACGGCAAGGAGTTTCCGAGCCCGGTGGACCTGGTGGATGAGGCCAACGCCATCGGCGGTCGACACGGACTCGGCATGTCCGACCAGATCGAGAACCGGATCATCGAGGCGAAGAGCCGGGGTATCTACGAGGCTCCGGGGATGGCGCTGCTGCACATCGGCTACGAGCGACTCGTCAACGCCATCCACAACGAGGACACGATCGCCAACTACCACAATGAGGGCCGGCGCCTGGGGCGGCTGATGTACGAGGGCAGGTGGCTCGACCCGCAGTCCCTGATGCTCCGGGAGTCCCTGCAACGCTGGGTCGGCGCGGCCGTGACCGGCGAGGTGGTGCTGCGGCTGCGCCGCGGCGAGGACTACTCGATCCTCGACACGACCGGTCCCGCCTTCAGCTACCACCCGGACAAGCTCTCCATGGAGCGGACGCTCGACTCGGCGTTCGGGCCGGTCGACCGGATCGGCCAGCTCACGATGCGCAACCTGGACATCGCCGACTCCCGGGCCAAGCTCGAGCAGTATGCCGGGCTGGGCATGGTGGGCGACGCCCACACCAAGCTGGTCGGCGCGTTGCAGAGCGGCGGCGCGGACGCGATCGCATCCCGCGGCGAGGACAGCGCGGAGTCGGAGGCGCTGGACCGCGCGGCCATGGAGTTCGGCACGGACTGACGCGAGCCGCCCCTTGGGACTCCGGCCAGGGTCGCGAGCCGTCGCAGTCGCGGTGGCGCTCCACGGTAGTTGGCTCCGGAGCGAGTCGTCCTCGCGGCATTGGGTAGCGAGAGGTCATGGGTACACAACTCCAAGACAAGAAGATCGCGTTCCTCGTGGCCGGTTCCGGCGTCGAGCAGGTCGAGCTCACCACCCCGTGGCAGGCCGTCGTCGACAGCGCCGGCGCGCCCACTCTGGTGGCCCCCGACGCGGGCGTGGTGCAGGCGTTCCACCACGACGTCGAGAAGGCCGACGAGTTCACGGCAGACCTGGCCATCAAGGAGGCGGACGAGGCCGACTTCGACGCCCTGGTCCTCCCGGGCGGCACCACGAACGCCGACCGGCTGCGGCTGGTGCCGGAGGCGGTCGAGCTGGTGTCCCGGTTCGTGCGCGCCGGCAAGCCGGTCGCCGCCATCTGTCACGGCCCGTGGGCCCTCGTGGAGGCCGACGTCCTGCACGGCAAGATCCTCACGAGCTTTCCGAGCCTGCGCACCGACATCACCAACGCCGGCGGGACGTGGGTCGACAAGGAGGTGTGCGTGTGCACGGACGAGGGCTGGCCGCTCGTCACCAGCCGGAAGCCGGATGACCTCGAGGCCTTCTGCGCCGCGATGGTGACCGAGTTCTCCGCACCGCCCCAGCCGTCACCACCCCGGTCGTAGCCACTCCGTCAGCCACCCGCCGAGCCGGTCGGCGAGGAGTCCTCCTGCCCGGTCGGGGGCGAGTCCGCCTGGGCCGAGTCGTCCTGCGCCCTGTCGTCGGTCAGCAGGGGCGACCGGGCGAGCTGGATGGTGCAGAACGCCACGAGGGCGGCCCCGGCGATCTCCGCGACCAGCCAGGGTCCGGCCCTGACCTGTTCGCCGAAGACGGCCACCCCCCAGCCGATCGACACCAGCGGGTTGGCCAGGCTGAGTCCCGGCTGCGAAGCCACGAGCTTGCCTGCCCGCAGCGCGTTCTGGAGCATGAAGAAGCCGGCCGGCCCCATCAGCACCATGGCCCAGGTCTGCCAGGTGCCGAGGACCCCGCTCACCCCGAGGGGGAAGGCCGCGGTGACACCTGAGACCAGTGCTGCCGTGAATCCAAAGCCGGCGCCGGCGGCCACGCCCAGCAGCTCGGCGCGGCGTGCACCCCAGACCCGGTGTCCAGCGACGGTCAGGGCGGCGACCAGCCCCAGGTTGGCGACGCAGCCGAGGACCCACGTCAGGGTCGATGCGCCCCTGGGGTCGCCGGCCACCGGGCGCAGCCCGACCAGCAGCAGCGCGAGCCCGGCGCTCATACCGAGGATGGAGGCCCAGACCCGTCGGCCCAGGTTGCCGCCGAAGACGAGCCCGCTCAGCAGCAGGGCGACGGCGAGCTCGAGCACCAGCAGCGGCTGGACCAAGGTGATCGGCCCGGTCGCGAGTGCCGCCGCCTGCAGGGCGAAGCCGAGCAGCAGCGCCGCGATCCCGGCGATCCACGCCTTCTGGTGCGCGAGCTGCCACAGCACGGCGATGCCCATGCCGGCTTCGTTGTCGGTGTGTCGCGCGGCCTTCCGCTGCAGCACGGAGGCCGTGGCGTTCGACGTCGCGGCGAGGACAGCCAGGGTGGCGCAGACCGCGAGCACGGTGTCAGAAGACCGGTTTTCCGCCCGTGACCCCGACCACGGTGCCCGACACGTAGCTCGCCTCGGCGGGTGCGGCCAGGAAGACGTAGGCGGGAGCCACCTCGCTGGGCTGGCCCGCCCGGCCCAACGGCGTGTCGCCGCCGAATTTCTCGAGGTGGTCACCCTCCTGGGTCGCCGGCTGCAGCGGCGTCCAGATCGGGCCGGGGGCCACGGCGTTGACGCGGATACCGCGCGGTCCGAGCTCGGCCGCAAGGTTCACGGTGAAGTTGTTGATGGCGGCCTTGGTGGAGGCGTAGTCCAACAACGGTACCGACGGCTCGAAGGCCTGGATCGACGTCGTGTTGATGATGCTGGACCCCGGACCCAACAGCGGCACACTTGCCCGGGTGATCCAGAAGAGCGCGTAGAGGTTCGTCTTGAGCACGCGGTCGAGCCGGTCCGGGTCGATCTCCTCGATGCCTCCGCCACGAGCCATCTGGTAGCCCGCGTTGTTGACGAGGATATCCAGTCCGCCCAACGCCCCCGCGGCCCGCTCCGGCAGACCGGCTGCCGTGTCGTGATCGGTCAGGTCGCCGGGCAGCAGGACTGCCTTGCGCCCAGCCTCCTCGACGATCCCTGCGGTGTCCTCGGCGTCCTCCCGCTCCGCGTCCAGGAAGGACAGCGCGACGTCTGCGCCCTCCCGCGCGTAGGCGATCGCCACCGCTCGTCCGATCCCGGAGTCGCCACCGGTGATGAGGGCGCGCAGTCCGCGCAGGCGGTCGTGCCCGACATACGTCTGCTCCCCGTGGTCGGGGAGGGGACGCATCTGCCCGGTCCAACCGGGCGGCTCCTGCTCCTGGGAGGAAAAGCCACCCTGGTCGTTGGTCAGCTCGGACGCGCGCCGCGAGACCTCCGGCTCGGCCCTCTGCTGCTCGTTCATCAACCGTTCCTCCCGTCTGCTGGGGTGGTCGCCACCGCAAACAGCGTGGCCGCCGAGCGCACCATCGCCCCGAAGGAGCGGTCCCCCGGCGACCACTCCGACTCCGGGGAGCTCAGCTGCTCCACCGTCGAGAGAGCCCCGATCGCACGGCGCAGGTCCGCCTCCGGAGCATCCCGAAGCCTGGGCAGCTCGCGGGTCTCCTCGGCGTTGGCGTGGAACGTCACGGCCTCCTCGAGCAGCTGCACCTGGATGGTGAACTCGTAGCTGGTCACGTCGAACGACTCGAGGCGCTCCATCAGGTTCGACGCCTCGTCCTCCTCCTCGACGCGTTCCTGCCCGACCTCGGATCCCTCGCCGTTCGACGCCGTCACCAGCGGGTGGATGGTCGCCTGTTCCGCGGCTTCGTGCAGGGCCATCAGACGCCGCAGCGCCTCGAAGGCCTCGCGGCGTGTTTCGCCCTCGCTCTGCGCCGTGCGGCTGATCAGCTGGGCGATCTGCCCGTGCTGGGCCGTGACGGCAGCGACCAGGTCGGCATGACTGCTCATGGTCCAGTCCTCCTCGTGGGGTTCACGGTTCGTCTCGACGGAAACGCCGGTGGGGTGTCGCGCGGCGGCTCCGAGGTCGCGCAGGACCGGCCCCCGGAGCGGCCGCGTCGGCACTCGGTGCGCAGGGAACGACAGCTCGGCGCGGGAGATGTGGAAGGGCAGGTCGGCGAGCGCTCGCGCGAGCTCTTCCAGCAGTGCCACCGTGGTCGGTTCACCGGGGCAGCGGTGCCCGGTGGCGAAGGGCCCACCGCCCTGGGCGACGAAGTCGTACTCGCCCGGTACGCGGCGCAGGAACCGCTCGGGCTCGAATCGCCAGGGCGCGTTCCACAGCCGCGGGTCGTGGTTGATCCCGATGATGTCGAGAAGCACCCGCTGTCCCGGCTGGACGGTCGAACCGGCGAAGCTGAACTCCTTCTTGGCCCGGGCGGCCAGGAGCGGCGCTAGGGGGTAGTAGCGGCGGATCTCGTGGACGAAGGCGGTGCGGTCTGCGTCGCTGCCAGCGGTGCTCACCCGTGCCCTCCACCGCGGATGCTTGGCCAACGCGATGGCGGCGAAGTCGACGAACCACGCCACGGCGACGATCGGGCGCAGCAGGTTCAGCAGCTCGACCCCCGCGACCCGAAGGTCCAACAGCGAGCCATCGGCCTCGCGGGCGTGGGCGACGGCCTGCAGGGGAGACCGCGCTCGGATCCCGGTGGCCGGTGCGGTTCGCCGAGCGGTGGCGACGGCGTCGCGCGCCAGCTGTTCGCAACGTCGACGCGCCAGACGGCCCCGGAGGTTGCGCAGACCGATCGACCCGAAGCCGTCGATGATGGCGGCCAGGTCGTGGGCCGTCCGGACCGGGTCAGGAGCGTCGACGCCGGCCCACTCCAGGGCGGACCTGCCCAGCACCTCGACGGCCGCCCCGTGCAACGACGCGCGACCGGCGGCGACCCAGTGGTACTGCGCCTCCTGCCATCTGCGGCGCACCACGTCGGTGAGCCGGGCGACGCCTTCCCGGTCCAGCACGTCCAGGAACAAGCGGCGACGGGCCTGGTGCGCTTCTCCCTCCAGTCCCTGCACGCCACCTCGGCCGAAGATGAGGTTGCCCGCGGCGGCCGGAGCGGCGTCCACGCGGGTGAGGCGGGAGTCGTCATAGAAGAGCCTGGCGCCCGTCTCGCCCGTGACGAAGAGGGTGGGCTGCCCCAGGAAGCGGATGACCACCGCGTCACGGTCGTCGCCGTGGCCGAAGACGCTCGAACGGAAGGTGTAGCCGCGCCGCAGCATCGAGAGGGTCTGGTCCTGGGGCATGTCTCTCCTCTACCCGGATGACAGGCAGACATTCGTCGGCGACTGCCCCTGCCCCCTTGGTGCGATCGTCCAGCGTGTGATGTCCTCTGCCGGTAGAAGGGAGTCCTGTGAAAACCACTGACGACGGCTCGGCCGTGCCCGAACCCGCTGATGACGGCTCGGAGCTGCCTGAGCCGACCGAAGATGAGCGCGAGTATGCCGAGCGCGATGCCACCGCATCCAGGATGAGCACCTTCGTGCACCACCCGTTGCTGCGCCTGACGATGCGCTCGATGGTCGCCGCCGGCCTCGCCTACGAGCTGGGCTCCTGGGTGCCGCGTGGACTCGGCCAGTACCCCTACTACGCGGCATTGGGTGCACTGACGGTCATGGTGCCGGCCGTGAGCGATTCGGTGAAGGAGGCGATGCGCGTCACCAGCGCGATCCTCCTCGGAGTGCTGCTCGCGGTGGCCACGCAGGCGATCACCTGGCCGAATGCGCTGACCGTGGGCATCGTCATCGGCGTGGGGACCGTCCTCGGCGGCATCCGGTGGTTTGGCGCCCAGCGGGCCTGGGTCCCCTTGGCCGCGCTCTTCGTGTTGACCGTGCAGGGGGCGAGCACGGACTGGTATGCCGTGGCCTACCTCGTCCAGGTGGCGCTCGGTGCCGTGGTGGCTTTGTTGCTGAATTTCGTGTTTCCCCCGCTGCCACTGCACGAGGTGGACATCGCGGTCACCCGCATGAGGAGTCTGCTCGTGCAGCAGCTGCGCGAGATGGTGCAGGTGCTGACTCTGGACGATCTCCCGGGCCGCGAGTTGTGGCACGAGCGACTCCGCGCGCTGAACACTCCCCGTGAGGAGATGAGTGGTCTGGCGCACCAGTCGCAGCGGGCCAAGATCGGCAACCTGAGGGCCCGCAGGTGGGACCCCGTGCAGGTGAACCTCATCGAGGTCAGCCATGCCCTCGAACGCTGTAGCTGGCTGGTGGAGGACCTCGGGGTGGTGCTGATGGAGTTCGAGCACCGGGACTACTCCATCTTCGGCGAGCAGCTCCGGCAGGACTCTGCCAAGGCGCTCGCCGCGCTCGCCGACGTGCTGGACACCCCGGAGCGAGCAGCGCCGGGCAGCGTGCTGCAGCGACGGGCCGACGAGGCCATCGACGCGCTGCTCGACCAGGTCGACGACCAGCAGTTCGACGACCGGATGGACCGCTACCTGGCCGGTGCCGTGGCGGTCACCGCGAAGCGCTGTCTGCACACCTACACCCAGCGGCACGGCGACCAGTGATGATGCCCATGGCCGGCCGACCCGTTCTCGGTGATCCGCTCAAGCCTCGTCGGCGGAATCGAGTGCGAGCCGCCCGGTGGCGTCGGTGGGGATTCTCCCCTCGATCACGAGCTGCTCGGCCAGTTCGCGCAGTTTCAGGTTCTGGTTCTGCGAGTAGCGGCGCAGCACTTCGAACGACTGGTCGAGGGAGAGGTTGAACCGCTGCATGAGCAGACCCTGGGCCACTCCGATGACCTGCCGGCTGCGCAGGGCCTTCCGCAGCCCGGCTCGCTCCTCCGCGGCATCCAGGGCATCGGCTGCGTGGCGGGCGAAGATGCTCGCGACGGCCTCGTCGGTGCTGTCGAAGGCGCGGGTGGCGGTGGAATAGCAATTGAGTCCGCCCAGCGTGCCGCTGGCGCCGCGGATGCGGACACTGAGCACCGAGCCGAGACCGAGGTCGGCGGCACGCGGCGCCCACTTCGGCCACCGCCCCTCCTGGCGCAGGTCGTCGATGACCACCAGGTCCAGCGACCAGATGGCGTCGAGGCACGGTCCCTCCCCGAACTCGTACTGCAGCGCATCGGCCTTCTCCACGATGGTTGACGTGCTCGCGGGAGTCTCCACGGTGTTGTCGCTGTGACGCAGAGAGACACCGCAGTGCTCACAGGCCGGGATCGACTCCACCGCCAGCTCGACGATGCGGTCGAGCGTCGGCCCGGTGCCGGGCTCGGCGTGCAGCTCCCGGCTGATGCGGGCAAACTCGACTGCCCGGTCGAGCGCCTCGGACTGGTTGTCCACCACACCTCCACGAGACCTGCGCCCCACCGGGCGTCCACACGAAGTTCGTGGACCACCGTGCGAAGGAGGGTCCGCGTCTTCCACCGTACGCCATCGCCGGACCCGCTTCGCCCGTTCGAGGGTCAACTGGCCCGCGCGCGCGGAACCACTTGGGCACGGAGCTTGCCGAGAATGCGGCTGAGCAGACGCGACACCTGCATCTGGCTCACGCCGAGGGTCTGCCCGATTTCCTGCTGGGTCCAGCCGCACACGAACCTGAGGTAGATGATGCGGCGTTCCCTGGGCGACAGGACCTCGACGGCCGGCCGCAGGAGTACCCGGGCCTCGACCAGGTCGTAGGACTTCTCCTGTGTGGCGAGATGGTCGGACCACGTGGTGCCAGAGCCCGACTCGGTTGGGGCATCGATGGATATCGTGGTCGACACCCGCCCCGCAACCTGAGCGTCACGCAGCGCGCTCTCGTCGATCCCGAGGGCGGCGGCAAGCTCGCGGTCGGAGGGGCTGTGGCCCAGTTGCTGGCCGAGGTGTCCCTCGCACTCGCGCAGGTCCAGCTGGAGCTCCTGCAGCCGTCGGGGTGGTCGCACGTCCCAGACGTGGTCACGGAAGTAGCGCTTGATCTCGCCGGTGATGGTCGGGACGGCATACGCGCGGAAACCGGGTCCCCTCCCGCTGCGGTAGCCGGTGATGGCCTTGCACAGTGCGAGCCGACCGACCTGGACCAGGTCGTCCCACTCGACCCCCCGCCTGCGGTAACGGTTGGCGATCGCGTTGACCAGGTCGAGGTGTCGCTCCACCAACTGCTCGTAGATGAGCTCAATCTGGGCCGGGTCTTGCTCTGTCGCAAGGCGGCTCAGGAGATCTTCGGTCACGCTGTCAACGTCGTCGGAACAATTCTCGACACCATTCTCGACGGTGCGGGGAGTTCTCTCGACAGTCCGGGACTGGAGAGTGCGGCAGGAACTGGTTCGGGCGGAGAGTAGGTTCACGGTCGAGCCACCTCGGGGGAGAAGCGGACACGAGGGCCGACGCTGCTGGACCGACTCGCCTGTTTTGAATCAAAGCATCACTTCTCCACCTTGGCAAGAGGCCGACGGTGAATCTGCCGCCGACAGGCCGCGAGATGTGCTCACGGTTTTGACGGCCTGGTGCACGGGTAGGTCCACCACGTGTCTTCCTCGGACGGTGGTGACAGCATGTCCGGGCGACTTCCGGTGCCACCCTTGCTCCGGGACCTGTCCGCGTGGTCGTGGCGGTTGCTCATGGTCGCCGCCGCGGGTTGGCTGCTGCTGCGGATCGTCGAGACGTTCGGTCTGGTGTTCCTCCCCCTGGTGGCAGCACTACTGCTCGTCGCGCTGCTGTCACCGGTCACGGGCTGGTTGAGCCGGCACCGCATTCCGCGCGTCGTGGCGACGGTCTTCACCGTGGTCCTCAGCCTGGTGCTCCTGGGCGCGACGATCACGTGGGTCGTGCAACAGGTCGTCGACGAGGCCCCCACGCTGGTGGAGCAGCTGAGCCGGACGGTCGCGAGGCTGCACCTTCGCAATGACACACTGACCTCCTTGCAGGGACACGTGGTCCAGGAGCTGGAGTCGCACCGCGACACCTTGGCGCGGGGTGCACTCACCGGATTGGCCACTGGCGCCGAGGTTTTGACCGGCGCCGTCCTCACGTTGCTCTTCACGCTGATTCTGCTTGCCGACGGAAGGCGGATGTGGCGATGGATCGTGGGCGGCCTCCCGCACAGGGCGCGTCGACAGGTGGACGAGGCGGCGGAGCGCGCCTTCGGTCGACTCTCCGGGTGGATCCGCGGCACCATCCTGATCGCCGCCTTCCACACGGTGGTCGTCGCCGTCACGCTGCTGCTCCTCGGGGTGCCTCTGGCGGCGCCGCTGGCGGTGCTCGTCTTCTTCGGGAGCTTCGTCCCGCTGCTCGGGGTGCTCCTCGCGGGTGGGATCGCGGTGCTGGTGACCTTCGCGACGGCCGGCCCCACGGGGGCGATCGTCCTGGTGGTGGTCCTGTTCGTGACAGACCAGATCGAGGCCCACGTGTTGCAGCCCTTCCTCGTGGGCCGCTACGTGCGGCTGCACCCGTTCGTGGTGGCCGTGGTGATCACGGTGGGTGGTGTCCTCGACGGATTGCCCGGCGCGCTGGTGGCGGTGCCGGTGACCGCCGCGGCATACGCGGCCATCCAGCGCATCGAGGGCGTTCCAGCCGAGCCGCGCGACCCTCCGGCAGAGCCACGTCCGACGGAGCGCGAGTCCGGCCGTGGGCCAAGGTGATTCGCTCGCGTCCCTTCATCGAGACCGAAGACATCGCCCACCAACTGTCCCGACTCGCAGCACCGCTTCAGCGCAGCGCGAAGCCGGCCACGACGAGGATCGCGCCGAGGCTGAGATAGGCGGCGTAGTCGTTGACCGACCCCGAGTGCAGCCGGCGCAGAGCCGTCACGGCGTGCGGTTCGTCGCGCCGCAGGTAGAGCGGCACGAGGCAGATGCCGAGCAGAACCGTGACGACAACGATGGCGAGTTCCTTGCGTTCCCAGTAGGACCAGTGGACCACCACGGGGCTAACGCGTGCCACTGGCGGGGCCAAGAGGCTCTTGACGTAGCCGTGCGGATGCAGCAGCCCTGCCGCTGCCGGCGCCATCAGGCGAGACAGCGCGGCCTCGCCGAGGACGCCGAAGGCCAGGCAGAGGGCGGCAAGGGCGGCGAGTGCCGTGAGCATCCCGGGCCGTGCCTTCGCCTCGTTCTCGTAGGCGGACTGCCGGGGACGAAGGAAGCCCAGCCACACGGCGCGCGCCAACGCCGCGATGGTGAGGACCTGGGCGAGCAGCATAACGCCGTAGACCACATGCTCTCCCGTGGTGGCCACCCCTTCGTGGATCAGTCCCAGGGAGACGTAACCGTTGAACGGCGGCGCGCCAGCGATGGACAGCGTGCCGACGATGAAGGCGATGGTCAGGCTGGGCGTGCTTCGCCAGAGCCCGCCGAGCTGGGACAGCTTGGTCACGCCGGTCCGGTGGACGATCGCCCCCGCGACGAGGAAGAGCAGCGACTTGAAGAGCGCGTGGTTCAGCAGGTGGTAGGTCGCCCCGGCAGTGCCTGCCGGGCTGCCGGTGCCGAATCCGACTGCCAGCACGCCCATCTGGGACACCGTGTCGTAGGCGAGCACTCGCTTGAGGTCGTCCTGCGCCAGGGCCAGCAGCGCGCCGAGCAGCGCCGACACCACACCGAGACAGGTGAGCAGGCCCAATCCGTGGGTCGCATGCAGTGGAAAGACCTGGTAGAGCAGCCGGACGATCGCCAGCAGGCCCAGGTTGACCATGAGCCCCGAGAAGAGGGCCGAGACGGGACCGGGCGCGGCGGTGTGCGCGTCAGGGAGCCACCCGTGGAAGGGCATCAACCCGGCCTTGGTCGCAAAGCCGGCGACCAACAGTCCCAACGCGATCCGGTCGCTGCTGCTGACCTGGACCGCCAGGCTGTGACGCAGCGCGCCGAAGCCCAGGGCACCGTGCTCGGCATACAGCAGCGCGATCCCGACGAGGATGAGGAAGCCTGCGATCGTGGTGAGCACGAGGATCTTGAACGCCGCCTCCACGGCGATCGGCCGTTCAAGGAAGAAGCCGGTCAGACCATAGCTGGCGAGCCCGGCGACCTCGAACCAGACGAAGAGGTTGAAGATGTCCGCGGTGAGGCCAGCCGCCACCAGTGCTGCGATAAGCAGCTGGAACAGACCGGCGTAGCCACCGAGCTCACGAGGACCCAGGTGACCCAGTTCCGAGAGGGTGTAGAGCAGCAGGACCGCTCCGACCACCGAGGTGGTGAGGGCGAAGATGAGGCCCCAGGCGTCGACGGCGAACGCGATACCGAGGACCGAGCCGTGTGACGGACCCCAGTGGCCGAAGTAGTGGCTGACCACTTTGCCGTGCAGGACCGTGGGGACGAAGAGGCACAGGATCGCCGCCGATGCTGCTGTCGTGGCCACGGACACGATGACGGGGAGCCGCAGCGACCACCAGGCCAGCAACGGCGACAGAACCGCTCCGGCGAGGGGGACGACGACCGGGAGGGGGGTCAGGCTCGCGAGCGTCGTCGGAGTCATCCGCGCATGCCCCTGACGTCATCGGCGTCCAGGGTTCGGTAGTGCTGCGCAATGCGCACGACGGCCGACAGGAACACGGCGGTCAGGGCGACGCCGATGACGATCGCGGTCAGGCAGAAGTTCTGCAGCACGGGGTCGGCGACGTCACCGGTGACGAGCTGTTGTGCGGTGCGGCCCGGGGGAGGTTCGACCAGGACCGGCGCGGTCGAGTGGGGTCGGTGCGCGAGCGACACGATCAGCAGATAGGTCGAGCTCTCCATGAGGGACAGACCCATGACCATCTTGACCAGGTTGCGCCGGGTCAGGACGGTGTAGAGGCCGAGGACGAACAGCAGGGCGGCAGCGACGTAGTTGGCGACGATCACGATTCGTCACCACCCTCGTGAGCCGTCCGGTCCTGGCCAGCGGAGTCGGCCGAGTCGTCGTCGGAGGTCCAGTCACGCGTGGCACCCAGCACGGCGAACACGACGATGACCAGGCCGCTCGAGACCACCACGAACTCCCCGAGGGAGAACGCCTGGGCGATCCCGCCGCTACGGAGGGTGCGCGCCGGGGCGAGCGGGACCCAGTTGGCGGTGAAGGAGCCGCGCAGGAGCAGGCCGAGCGACTGCAGCACGATGATCGCGAGGGCACCGAGCAGCTCGATCGTCTCGGCGACCGCCGGGCGCACCACGGCCGCGACCCGGTGGTAACCGTGTGCCACGTAGATGAGCAGCACGACGCCGAGCAGCACTGCCCCGGCGGGGAATCCGCCTCCCGGGGTATACCCTTGCACGACGAGGAAGCAGCCGGCGGTGGTGAGCAGCACCGCGACGACGCGGACCCCCATCCGCACCACCACGGTCATCTCCTCCCCTCGCTCGGGGAAGGGTTTGGCGAACGGTTGCGCATCGGTGGTCAGCGGCCCTCTGCCCAGGCCTTCCTCCTCCCGTTCGGCTTCGCGTGCCTGCCTCTCGTCGGGCCCGCTCCGGAGGTGCGGATCGATCTCGAGCTGTTCCTGACGGCCTGCGACGTCCTCGCCCACGTAGCCGCTGCGTGGTTCTCTCGGCCGGGTGAGGACCACGACGCTCAGCACCGCGGCGAGGAGCAGAAACGTCTCGCCGAAGGTGTCGAAAGCCCTGGTGCCGTAGACCACCTCGTTCACCACCTCCGTCAGGTGCCACTGCGGTAGGGCGACCTGGATGGCGTGTCGGGCCATGCCGGGTAGGGGTCGTGCGCCGCGGGGGATCGCGAGCATCGCGACCACCAGTGCGGCCAGCAGGAGGAGCGACAGCACGGCGGCGTGGGGGCGGTGGCGCAGCAGGTCGGGAGCACCGGTCCCGCCGGTCCGCAGCGAGGTCGACGAGCGTGCCGGCGACTGGCTGGTCTCCTCCAGATTGGTCTGCTCGGGTTCGGCGACCTCAGTGCGCGCCTTGCCGATCGCGATCAGGAAGAGCGTGGGCAACGCGACCCCGCCCACCACCACCTCCGCATGGGCCACGTCCGGCGCGCCGAGGACCACGAACACCACGGTGAGCAGGAGCCCCAGAGCGGACAGCGCCATGACGCACGCGTTGAGGTTGCGCAGCCGAATCACCAGGAACGCGGCGGTCAGCAGGAGCGCGAGCAGCAGGTAGTCGACAGCCCAGAACACCGGCTCAGCCCCGTGCCTGCGGCTCGGGGCCGGCACCGCTGTCGGGCTCGTCACCGGCATCCGCTCCGGAGTCCTTCCCGCGCAGTCGGTCACGTGGTTGGTCGACCTTCGCGCCCGACCAGAGCGGCACCCGGCCGCGGTAGGTGGCCCGTAGCAGGGCGTGGGCCGACAGGGGCGCAAACACCAGCACGAGGATGCAGGCCAGCAGCGACTCACCGCCGTACCGGCTGATCGGACCCTTGCCGACGACCAGGGCGAGGAACACCGGCACGGCGCCCAGCACCGCTGCCAGCGTCGAGCTGTGGACCCGGGTGTAGACGTCGGGCATGCGGATCAGTCCCAGGCCCGCCGTGAGCGAGAAGCCGACGCCGATGGTGAGGAGAGCCGCCACGACGACCAGGCGCATCAGAGCAGCCCCCGCTCGAGGTAGCGCGCCCACAACATCGTGCCGAGGTAGGAGAAGGACGCGAGCCAGAGGGCCACCCCGAGGTAGATGTCACGGCCCGCCGCGGCGGCGAACAGGAAGACCGCGAGCATGCTCTGGGTGGCCACGAGGTTGACGGCGACGATGCGGTCACCGATCGTGGGGCCGCTGGCCAGGCGCCACAGGGGGAGGACGGTGAGGACCAGCTCCGCGAGTGCTGCGGCCAGGAAGACCTGGCTCACGTCGACTCCTCCCGGCGTCCGAGGGCACCGAGGAGCAGCCGCTCGACGGGACCGTTGATCGCCCGGCGCGCGTCCTCGGCGCCGCCCGCTGGGGCCTGCAGGACGTGGAACTGGAGCTCGTCGTCGGCCCTGGCGAGGTCCACCAGCTGGCTGTCGACGACCAACGAGGTGAGGATGCCGACGGCGGCGAGCTCGGCGTCGGTGCGGGCCCGGGTCGGGACGATGACCATCCCGCTGGCCAAGGGACGGCGGGGGGTCCAGATCCGTGCCGCGAGCCGCAGCGATGAGGCGGTCGAGTGGACGAGGACCCAGGTCCCCAGCGCCAGGACGGCCGCTGCCCGTCGGGGTCGAAGGAGGGTCCAGGGCCCGGGCAGGTGACCGAGCGGGCTGAGGGCCAGGCCGACTGCGAGCGAGACCAGGAGGCCGGCGACGGCGAACTCCACGGTTGCCGTCCAGCTCAGCGCCACCCACACGAGGTAGCACCACGTGGCCACTGCGACGACCCTCATGCGAGATCCTTACCCCGATCGCGCCGCGCTCACCGGGGCAGCGCCGTTTGAACCGGTGCCCTGCGGGTACTCGCAATCACTATGAGTGACGACCAGTTCTGCCGTGATCTCGCCCAGCAGCTGCGGGTCGACTCGGTGCGGATGAGCGATGCCGCTGGATCGGGCCACCCCACGTCGTCGATGTCCGCGGCCGACCTGATGGCCGTCTTGTTCGACCGCCACCTGCGACTCGATGTCGATGAGCTCGACGACGCCCGCCGCGACCACCTGATCTTCTCCAAGGGCCATGCCTCACCGCTCTACTACGCGTTGCTGAAGGCGGCGGGCATCATCTCCGACGAGGAGATGCTGACCTACCGCCGCTTCGGGAGCCGGCTGGAGGGCCACCCCACACCGCGCATCCCGCCCACCGACGTGGCGACCGGGTCGCTCGGGCAGGGGCTGCCGATCGGCGTCGGGCTGGCCCTCGCGGCGCGCCGGCTGGACCGGCTCCCCTACCGGGTCTGGGTGCTGTGCGGAGACTCCGAGATGGCCGAGGGATCGATCTGGGAGGCCTTCCAGCACGCCGCGTGGGAGCAGCTCGACAACCTCGTCGCGATCGTCGACGTGAACCGGCTCGGGCAGACCCGGGAGACCATGCTGGGCTGGGACCTCGAGGGCTACGCACGCCGGGCGAGGGCCTTCGGGTGGCGGGCCCTCGTGCTGGACGGTCACGACGTGGGCGAGATCGCCACGGCGCTGTCCCAGGCCGTGAGCGAGTCGTCCAAGCCCACCGTGCTGTTCGCCAAGACTCGCAAGGGGCGGGGAGTGGCGGCGGTCGAGGACAAGCCGGGCTTCCACGGCAAACCGTTGGAGGACGCGCAGGCCGCCATCAAGGAGCTCGGTGGTCAACGCCACCTGACCGTGACCCTGGCAGGGCCCGAGACGCAGGACGAGCCGCACCTCTTCGACACCAAGCAGGCGGAACGCCCGTCGTGGGACCTGGGCGAGGAGGTCGCCACGCGATCCGCCTACGGGACTGCGCTGTCGTGGTTGGGCGACGTCGACGGCGGCGTCGTCGCCCTGGACGGCGAGGTGTCCAACTCCACCCACTCCGACCTCTTCGCGGAGGCGCACCCCGACCGATACTTCGAGATGTTCATCGCCGAGCAGCAGATGGTCGCGGCTGCCGTGGGCATGCAGGTGCGTGGCTGGAAGCCCTTCGCCTCCACGTTCGCGGCCTTCTTCACCCGGGCGCAGGACTTCACCAGGATGGCGGCGATCTCCCGCGCCGACCTGCGCCTGGTCGGGTCGCACGCCGGCGTTTCCATCGGTGAGGACGGGCCGTCGCAGATGGCGCTGGAGGACCTCGCGACCTTCCGGGCGGTGCACGGCAGCGCAGTGCTGCACCCGTCCGACGCCAACCAGACCGTGCAGCTGGTGCAGCAGATGGCCGACCGTCCGGGCATCAGTTACCTGCGGACGCTTCGGGGGAAGACGCCCGTGCGGACGCCCTCGTCCGAGGCAGTGACCATCGGCGGCAGCCGGACGGCACGGTCGACCGACCACGACCAGGTGACAGTCGTCGCGTGCGGGGCCACGGTCGACGAGGCCCTGGGTGCGGCCGACGTGCTGGCAGGTGAGGGCATCGACATACGCGTCCTCGACTGCTACAGCATCAAGCCCATCGACGCCGACGCGCTGGCGGCCGCGGCCCGGGAGACACGCGCGCTGGTGACGGTCGAGGACCACTGGCCCGAGGGGGGTCTCGGCGACGCTGTCCTCGCGGCATTGGCGACGGACCCGCAACGGCCGGCGGTGGTGAAGCTCGCGGTGCGGGAGATGCCGGTCTCCGGCACGCCTGAGGAGTTGCGACATGCCGCAGGCATCGATGCGGAGGCTGTCGCGGCAGCAGTGCGCGACGTGCTCGCCGAGCCGGCACGGTCCGGGGCCGAGAGCACCGCCAAAACGTAGGCGCCAGAGGGCAGTCCGGGGGAGCACAACCAGCGACGAGGAGTGACGATGCAGTTCGCGACGACGAGTTCCGCCGAAGAGGTCATGGAGCTGGTGCAGGAGCAGCACCGTGACCTCAAGCAGCTGCTGGAGGCGGTGACCAAGACCGCAGGGGCGGAGCGGAGCGCCACGTTCTCGACCTTGCGCCGCTACCTGGCGGTCCACGAGGCGGTGGAGGAGTCCTTCATCCACCCGGTCGGAGAGCAGGAACTGGCCGATCCGGACGTCGCCCGGGAGCGGGTCGACGAGGAGGACGACGCCGGTGAGGTCATGACGACCCTGGAGGGCCTCGACCCCGGCTCGGCCGACTTCGAGCAGACCCTGGGAGAGCTCGCGGAAGCCGTCACGTCGCACGCCGAGGCGGAGGAGACGGAGGAGCTGCCGGCGCTGCTGGCCGCTGCCGACGATGCGGCGCTCGGCCAGATGGCCCAAGGCCTGGAGTACGTCGCGGAGCTGGTGATGCAGCCGGGAAGCCCCCTCGGGCGGGGTGACACGTCTCCGTTCCTCGTGATCCTCGACAGCGCCAAGGAGGAGCTCGGGCAGCTGGCCGAGCACCGCAACGACTCTCCCGGCTGAGCGCGCTGCAGGCGGTCCTCGACGGCCGCACGAAAGTGGGGGCTCAGAGCAGGAATGGCCGTCACAAACCGGGGTAGATGGGCGGCGACATGCTGATAGCCGTCGCTCCCCGGAGCGGGACGGAACTCATGTCCGGGCGGGCGCTCCTCGAGCGCCCGCCCGTAAAGCTCCCGCCCGCATCCGGCGCCGGACTCGGCCGGCTCGGCCCCTCTCCGTCGGCGTGTGCCGGCGCCGTAGTCTGGCCTGACCCGGGCCGCAGGGCTCGGTCAGGCCAAGGAGAGCTGATGGATCCGATCGCGGTGCGGCTGCTGCGGGCCCGTGGCATCGAGGTCCCGGTCGGCGACCACCAGGAGGTCGAGGACCACTGGCAGAGCCTGCTGGCCGGACGCCAGGGGGTGGACGAGGCGATGCTGGGCGACTTCGACATACCCCTCGTCTTCCCGGCCCAGGGGCACGACCGTGACGCGTGAGCTGACCGACCACTCCATCGCGGAGCTGTCCTCGCTGATCAGGTCCCGGACGGTCTCCCCGGTCGAGCTGACGGATGCCGTCCTGGAGCGGATCGACCGCCACGACGACACCCTGCGGGCCTACATCTCCGTCTACCGCGAGGAGGCCGCGGCGCGGGCGAAGGAGGCGGAGCAGGAGATCACTGCCGGCCGATGGAGGGGCCCGCTGCACGGCATACCCCTGGGCATCAAGGACAACCTGTATGTCGCGGGTCGCGTCACCACGATGGGCTCCACCATCCACCGCGACTTCGTCCCCGAGGACACGGCGACGGTCGTCTCCCGGCTGACCGATGCTGGTGCCGTCGTCCTGGGCAAGCTGAACCTGCACGAGTACGCCCTCGGCGGCACGACGGACAATCGGGTCTTCGGCACCTGCCGCAACCCGTGGCGACTGGACAGGTCACCGGGCGGCTCGAGCGGGGGTTCGGCGGTCTCGGTCGCGACGGGACTGGCCCTGGGTGCCCTCGGCTCGGACACCTCGGGTTCGATCCGGGTGCCGGCGTCTCTCTGCGGGATCGTCGGCCTGAAGCCGACCTACGGGCGGGTCAGCAAGTACGGCTGCTTCCCGGAGGCGTGGACCCTTGACCACGTCGGCCCGATGACTCGCACCGTCACCGACGCCGCGATCCTCCTCGACGCCATCAGTGGGTTCGATCCGCGCGACCCGGCCTCCGTCGACCTGCCGCCCACCACCACAGTTGGCGGTCTCTCGGCAGACTGCACCGGGGTCGTGCTGGGCGTCGACGAGAAGTACTTCTTCCACAACGTCGATCCCGAGATCGAGGCTGTCGTCCGCGCCGCGATCGCAGGCCTCGAGCGGGCTGGCGCCGTGGTCCGGCCGGTGGAGGTGCGCGGGCTGCGACACGGCGACCATGCCCTGACGGTGATCGACACGGCCGAGGCGAGCACGGTCCACCACGCGAACCTGCGCGACCGGCCGCAGGACTTCGCGGACGATGTGCGGCTGCTCCTCGAGTGCGGAGAGCTCCCGAGCGCCGTGGAGTACCTCCAGGCCCAGCAGTTGCGCCGCCGGCTCCGACAGGAGATGCAGCGCGTGTTCGACGAGGTCGACCTGCTCGTGGCGCCGATGGTCCCCGTGCCCACGCCCACCATCGGCGGTTCGGGCGCTGGCGTGTTCTCCGTGGTGACTCCGGCCAGCCTGCTGGGCCTGCCGTCCCTGTCGGTGCCGTGTGGTCTCGTCGATGGTATGCCGGTCGGCCTCCAGATCATCGGGCCGGCGCTCGCCGATCAGCGGGTGCTCGACACCGGCCGGGCGGTCGAAGAGCTCGGCCTGTTGGGCTCGGCCGGGCCGACCGCCCATCTCGATCGCGAGTAGGCGCCCAGGTGGGTGGGGAAGGCGCGAGAACCCTTGTGCACGGCATCGGTCGAGCCTGCGCGCTGTCGCCGAACCACCCCTGAAGCGGCCACCATGCGGCAACGGCGACGGGCCTGGGCGACAATCGGGTGAAGTCGTCAACGAGGAGGGGCAGTGTGCCAGTACTGCGGGTGTCGGGACATCCCGCTGCTGCGTGACTACATCGCCGAGCACGAGCGCTCGACGCATTCCGGCGAGGAGGCGCTCCGAGCCTGCGAACGCGGCGACTTCGACGCCGCCCGGGAGCACTTGTCCTCGATGGCGGACGAGCTCCGGGCGCACTGGCAGGGCGAGGAACAGGGACTCTTCGCCGTCTTGCGACGCGAAGAGCTCTACGCCGAGCACATCGACCCGCTCGTCGCTGAACACCGCGAGCTGGCAGGGCTGTTGGCGAGCGTCGACCTCACGAAGGAGAGCGACCGGCACCGGATCCGGGAGGCGCTGGACGAGCTCTACGTCCACATCCGCAAGGAGGAGGACGGTCTCTTCCCGGCGTCGCTCACCGAGCTCGATGGTGACGAGTGGGACACGGCGATCGACGCGTGGCATGCCGCCCACGCGGGCAGGGAGATGATCGCGAGCGTGGACGGCATCTCCACCTGACGCTGCCGGCCCACGAGCCTTCCTGCCCCGCCGACTGGCTGGGTCAGGCCGGAACGGCCCACACCACCCAGTTCCCGAGGTAGTGGTGGTTGACGAAGGTGGTCGAAGGGTCACAGGTGATGAGGCGCAACAGCGGTCGCGGGTTGCCGGCGTCCCAGATGCTGGTGTCGTGCGGCACCGACGTCTTGCGCTCCGGCGACGACCTGGTCACCGTGAAGCGGACCTTCTGACCGGACGTGTAGGTGACGACGACCGTGTCACCGATCCGGACCCGCGGGAGGTTCCAGAAGACATCCGGCTGGTGGCTCCAGCTGATGTGGCCGACGAGGATCGACGTGCCCGGGTAGCCGGGCTTCGGCCAGCCTGCCTCCGCGTACCACCCGGCAGCACCGGGGGCGGGGATGAGGTAGTCCTGTTTGTCGAGATAGGCCGGGCGCAGGGAGGTGTCGACCTGCTCCACGCCGTGGGCCGACACGACGGTCACGTGGGACGGCGCGCCCTGGGGTGCCCGCGGATTCGGTCGCGAGGGTGATGACGTCTTCCGATCACCCAAGGAGGCTGCCGTCGACGTCGACGTCGACGTCGCGCGCTGCGTGCTGGGCGCGGATGGCTGTTGGGTCTTGGCCGACGGTTCACCCTTTCGCTGCCGGCCCGAGTGCGTGCTGGTGGGTGTTGCCGTCGGGCCAGTGCTCCGTGTCCGAGCCGGGGCCTTCGTCGCCGGCTGGCCGGTGGGCGCCACGAGGCCGGCGTGTCCTTCGTGAGTGATGACACTGGGCGAGACGTAACCGCCGGGCTGCGAATCGGGATGAAACAGGCTGCTGCCCGTGAGGGTGAGCGTGAGCCCACCCGTCACGAGCAGCAGTCCTGCGGCAAAGCCGGCCCGCTGGTATCGGGCCATCGCGTCAGTGCTCGGACTCGTCCTCGCGGCGGCGGATGGTTGCCGTCGTGATTGCGATGCCGGCCATGGCGATCGCCAGGCCACCGAGCATCAGCGTGGCCGACGAGCCTCCGCCTTCGACCGGACCGCCGTCGGTGTGCACGAGCCTCGGCACCTCAGGGGTGTTCGAGGGGTGCACCACCGGCGTCGTGCTGGTGGACGGGGGTGGCGTGGTCTCGGTGGGAGGCGGGGTCGTCTCGGTGGGAGGCGGGGTGGTCTCGGTGGGAGGCGGGGTGGTCTCGGTGGGAGGCGGGGTGGTCTCGGTGGGAGGCGGGGTGGTCTCGGTGGGAGGCGGGGTCGTCTCGGTGGGAGGCGGCGTCGTCTGGGTGACCGCCGGGCTGGAGGGCGCCGGCGTGGAGGCGAGGGATGAGGTGGACGTGGCGCTGGCGGATGGGTAGCTCGCGTCAGCGGGGGCGCTGGTGGCGCCCATCACCATGACCCCCGCCCCGGCCAGGCTCACGGCCAGGCCAAGCGTTCGCGCTGCTCGTCGTCCTGTCGTCGGTACCTGCATGAAGTTCCCCTTGCGTGAGGGCCCGCTCGGTGCGGGGCCGGTTCCCCGTTCTCAGCCAAGGTAAAGGCAAGGCAAGAGGGAAGTCTTGAGAACGCAAGAACTCGTCAAGAAATAGTCATTAGCGGGAAATGCGCTGCCCGTTCGGCCCTGCCGCCGCGCCAGTTCTGGCCGCGCTCCGACTCCGCTCCGCACCGGGTCACGATCTGACTAGGCTGCCCTCATCCGACCCCGTCCGGGGCTGCTTCGAGGAGGAGTTGCCATGAGTATTGCCCACCGCCGCGTCGGCACGGGCCCGAATGTGGTTATTTGCCTGCCCGGCTGGTTTGGGTCATCGGAAGGCTGGGGGCACTGGCCCGAGCTGCTGGACGGCGAGCGCCGCAGTTTCCTGTTCACCGACTACCGCGGTTACGGCGCCCGTCAGGACGAGGAGGGCGAGCACACCATCGACGAGATCGCCCGAGACACCCTCGCCTTGGCGGATGAGGTGGGTGCGCAGACGTTTTCGCTGATTGGCCACTCGATGGGTGGCAGCGCAGTCCAACGCGTCCTCTCGATGGCGCCAGACCGCGTCGAGCGGATGATCGGCATCAGCCCCGTGCCGGCCTCGGGTGTTCCGTTCGACGATGACGGCTGGGCGTTGTTCTCGGGAGCAGCCCAGTCCGACGACAACCGTGCGGCGATCATCGATCTCACCACCGGAAACCGGCTGACCAGGCGGTGGATCGACCAGATGGTCGCCAGCTCGGTCGAGAACTCGACACGCGAGGCCTTCGGCGACTACCTGGAGGCGTGGGCCAAGACCGACTTCGCCTCTGAGGTCGAGGGAAGCTCCGTCCAGGCTCTGGCGATCGTGGGGGAGCACGACCCGGCGCTCGGTGAAGAGACCATCAACGCGACCTGGCGGGAGACCTACCGCAACTGCGTGGTGCAGGTCATGGCCAATGCCGGTCACTACGCCATGTTCGAGACCCCGGTCGCGTTGGCGACGAGCGTCGAGGCCTTCCTGGACCGGGCCTGAGCGGGCAGCAAGTTTGGGCCAGGAGCTGGCGAACATGAACGCGAGGATCGCCACGGCATACGACCGGCTACCGGCACACGTGCAGGAGCTCACCACGCTGGCGCACGATCCGGCGACCTACCAGACGGGAGTGCCCTACGAGGGCCTCGCCGCACTGCGTGACGGGTATGGCGTGGTGCCCGTCGCCGAGCCTGCGCTCACCGGCTGGCCGGAGGGCCCGGGCTACTGGCTCGTGCTGCGGCACGCCGATGTGGAACGGGTGCTGCGGGACCCGCACACCTTCTCGTCTGCCGTCGGGGGCACCCAGATCCGCGACCCCGCGAGTGCGGAGGACCTCGCCTACGTGCAGCGGATGATGCTCAACATGGACCCGCCCGACCACACCCGACTGCGACGGATGCTGGCGAAGTCGTTCACCCCGAGGGCCGTGTCCAAGCTGGAGGAGCAGATCCAGGCACATGTCGACCGGATCGTGGACCGCATGCTGGCACATGGAGACTCGGGGGAGTGTGACTTCGCGAAGGACGTGGCGGCCGACCTGCCGCTGCTCGCCCTGGCCGACGTGCTGGGCGTGCCGAGCCAGGATCGGTGGCTGCTCTTCGACTGGTCGAACCGCGTGATCGGCTGGCAGGACCCCGACTACGCCACGAGCGGCTCCTTCGACCCCAGCCGCGGCACTGACCTGGCCCGTGCGGCTCTCGCCGAGCGGCCTGAGCCTGGGGCGGACGGGCTCATGCCCGACCCTCGCTCGCGCGAGGGGATGCTCGACCTCTACACCTATGCGCACCTGCTCGGCGAGGCCAAGCGTCGCGAACCGGGCGAGGACGTGATGTCGATCCTCATGGCGCAGCGTGACGGCGAGGACGGAACGGTCAGCGTCGAGGAGTTCGAGAACCTCTTCTGGCTCTTTGCGGTGGCCGGCAACGAGACGCTGCGAAACGGCATACCAGGAGGGATGATCGCCCTGCTGCAGCATCCGGAGACGCAGCGGCAGCTGCGGGACCAGCCGGACCAGGTGCCCGCGGCGGTCGAGGAGATGCTGCGCTGGTGGACTCCGGTGATGGCCTTCCGCCGGACGGCGACATCCGCGACCCGGCTCGGCGACGTGGAGCTGCGGGCCGGGGACAAGATCGTCGTCTCCTTCGCGGCGGCGAACCGGGACGCGGCCGTCTTCACCGAACCCGACCGCTTCGACATCGAGCGATCCACCTCGGCCCACCTGACCTTCGGCCACGGGCCGCACTTCTGCCTCGGCTCCCACCTCGCACGAGTGCAGATGCGTTGTCTTTTCACCACGTTGCTCGCACGCACGAGCTGGCTCGAGGCTGCCGGCGAGCCGGCGCTGCTGCGGTCGAACTTCCAGCGGGGTGTGAAGCGACTGCCTCTGGCCTGGACACGCTGAGCCGCGCGCGGTCCAGGACCACGCGCGGCTCAGCACGCCTGCAACCGGTCGGCTCAGTTGCCGACGAGCCTGATCGAGAAACTGCCCTCCCCGTCACCCGTGAGGTGGGCGGTCATCCCGAAGCTGCGGAGCGACTTGACGAACTCACGCTCCTCGTCGTCCTTGATCGCGCCCAGGTAGTGGTGTTCGAGGTCGTCGAGGTCCACGTAGGAGACCCACTCCGCGGTCTTGGCACCAGGGACCGCCAGCCGGAAGGAGTCGCTGTCGCCCAGCCTGCCGCCCCGCGCGATCCAGTCCAGGCCGGGCTGTCCGGTGGCCACCAGGAACGAGTCACCCTTGGCATGGTGCACGAGCGGCAGCTCGGAACCCTCGTCCCGGGCGAGCTTCTCGAGCTTGGTCATGACCTCCGTCGCCTTGCCGGTGTCGGTCTTGACCCGGACGCCGGCGATGACGTCCTCCGGACCCGAGGTGTTCTCGAAGTCCTGGTCAGGAGCGGCGATGACCAGGTTGCGGCCGACCAACGTCTGGAGGTCCTCGGGCAGGGCGATGCCGTAGCGCTCCTTGAACTCGTCGAGGAGCTGCTGGGCCGACTGGGTCGAACCCAGCGGCTGTGACTGGTCGTCGGCCAGCTTCATGAAGGAGTCCCAGGCGTTGCCGATGATCTGGTCACCGTGGGAGAGAGCGACGGCGACGGCCGTGTCGTCGGGCAGTGAGGTGATGGCCGACTCCACCTCGTCCTGCGGAGCCTTGGTGGACTCCTGACCGCGGGTGATGCCGGCCAGCTCGAGGTAGTCGGAGTCGAAGCGCAGGGCGACGGCGAAGCGGCCGGCCTTCTTCAGCTGCTCCGCGCGCGTCCGCGGACCCATCAGGTCGCCGGCCCGCTCGGCCAGCCCGCCGAGGTCCGCCCAGCCCGAGACGATGCCCGGCTCGCCGAGGTCGTCCATGTCGCCCGCGAACGTCGTGTTGTCGGACAGCGGCCCTTCGTCGATGGCCGACCTGACCTCGGCAGCCCGGCCGGGCATGGTGAAGACGGCGTAGTCACCATGGAAGAAGTAGTCCGGCTTGTCGGAGTCCTTGGCCACCAGCTCGTGGGTGCCGCCCGGGATCGGGGCGCTCGCGCCGAAGGAGGTGGCCGGGCCAGCCGGCACGGCGGCGAGGATCTTGTCGATGCCCTCGCGTGCCTTGCCCTCGTCCTTGACCTGGAGGGCCACGGCCACCATCGGGTCGTCTCCGCTCTGGTGGGGGGCGGAGACGCTCATGCCCAGCCTGTCGCCGAGCCAAGGCTTGATGTCCCGGTCGTAGTCGATGTCCTTGATCGACGGGTTGTCCTTCTGGGCGGCGTCCCACAGCTTCTTGCGGATGTCTCCGGTCGTGAAGTCTCCGTTGGACTTGGGGAACGTGGACAGGAACCGCACGGCCGCCACCTTCTGACCGACCGAGGGATCGATGTCCATGCGCCAGTAAGCGATCGCGTTGCCGGGCAGCGCCTCAGCAGGTTGCTGCCCACCGCCGCCGAGCTTCGTGACGGCGAAGGCGGCGCCACCTGCGAGCACCAGCGCGACGGCCAGCAGGACCGTGATGATCGCGCTCTTGTGGGACTTGCGCTGCCCCCGTCCCGCCGGCGGCTGGGCGTAGGGCTGGCCGACATAGGGCTGGGCGCCATACGGACCGGACTGGTGTCCCCCCGGTGGCGGGCCGTCGCCGGAAGGCGGCGGCATCGGTCGGTCCGGACCGGATGGTGGGTGTTCAGACATGGTGCTCCCCTGTTGTGTGGTGATGACCCCGTGACGGAGTAGGCGTGTGGTCCTGCTGCGTCGTGCGTCGTCCTTGGGTTCCGAATGACCGGGCGAGCGGACAGCGCCGAAGTGCGCAGGATGCAGTGCTATCGGCGTCTGGGTTGGGTAAATTTTCAATTTGTGACCATTTCGTGACCTTTGCTCCGCGGCCGAGGCCGGTCGGTCCCGAACCTTCCGAGTGACCTGCAAAAAGACATTGGTGTAACTCGGCGTGTCCTCTTGGACGCGAGGCCGGTGGGGGAGATGATGCGCGCGGGAGCGGTGTGACTTGTGTTCCCAGTGGGGCGAATTAGCTCTAGTCTCCGTCGTTGTCAGCTTCCCGACGGAGAGGTCCTCACCGTGCCCCGCAGTAGTCGGTCGACCCGAATCACCTTGGTCACAGCCGTGGGCAGCGCCTTGGCCATGGTGGTCAGCGCCGGGCCCGCTCAGGCCAGCGTCGACCCGGTCTACCCCTCCGCGGGAGAGGTGCAGGCGGCCCAGTCCGCGGTGACCAGCAAGAAGCAGCAGGTCGAAGCACTCCAGGGCCGGCTCAACGCCTCGTATGCCCAGGAGCAGCAGGTGCGCAAGGAGGCCGGCGAGGCGGCCGAGAAGTACAACGGTGCCCGCGTCGAGCTGCAACAGAAGCGGGCCGCGGCCAAGGTCGCGTCACGCAAGTCGCGCGAGGCCCGGCAGCAGGCCCACACCGCCCGCACCGCGGTGGGCGAGCTGGCGGCCGGCATCTACCGACAGGGCGGCAGCCTCGGTGACCTGGAGATGTTCCTGTCCGATGGTGGGCCGCAGACTGTGCTCGACCGGGCAGCCGGATTCGCCGTGGTCGGCAAGTATCGAGACCGGACCCTCGAGCAGGCGTCGGCCAGCTCGCAGACGGCGGCGACGTTGGAGCGCCAGGCGGCTCGGGCGCAGGCCCAGGAGGCCGCGGCCGAGATGAGGGCCAAGCAGGCCAAGGGCGAGGCCGAGGCGAAGGTCGCCGCGGTGCAGTCGGAGACCCGGCGGCTGCAGAGCCAGCAGTCCGCGATGGTCACCGAACTGGCCCAGCTGCGGCGCACCTCGGTGAGCAAGGAGCGGCAGCGTCAGGCGGGGCTGCGGGCCGAAGCCGAGCGCCGGGCCGCCGAGGCCGCGCGC
>NZ_VOHR01000150.1 GCF_009192725.1 Segeticoccus rhizosphaerae
GTCGGGGTCGAGACGGTGCACCATGGCCCACTCGTGCAGCCCGAAGCACCCGAGGCGCGGCGCGCGGTCGGCCGTCGCGGCCAGCAGCCGGCGGATGAACCGGACCGCGTCGCCCCGTGCGGCCAGGAAGCCCGGCAGGTCCAGCGTGGCGACGTGCCCGTCATACGTGTAGTGCTTCCAGCCGGTGCGCTCGGACCCTCCCTCGAGGGTGATGCCGGGTCCGGGGTGCCAGCGACGCAGCTGCGCGGGGCGGTGGGAGTAGTAGGTGAACAGGAAGTCCTCGACCGGGTGGGCGCGATCCTCGGGCCGCAGCCGGCGGCGTTCGCGGTGGCCACGGGTCGCCTCGTCAACCCGCGTCTCGTGGGCGGACGCGAGCGCTCCCCACCGTTCCCGGGTCAGCCGTTCCATGGTGGTCCAGCCTACGCAACGCTCAGTGCGGCACGCGCTGCACGTGGTCGCGGGCGTGCTCGAGCGCCGAGTCGAGGTCGTGGAAGAGGTGCCGTTCGTGCGACAGGCCGTTGAGCACGCCGGCGCCACGCATGATCGGCAGGTAGCGTGGCGGAATCCCCTTGAGCAGCACGGTGATTCCCCGTAGCTGCAGGTGCGTGACGATCTCGGCGAGGGCGTTGGCTCCGGTGGCGTCGACGACCCGGACGCCGGAGAGGCGCAGCACCACGACGCGGACGTCGGCCACGTCGGTGAGCTCGTCGAGGAACCGCTGCGCCGCGCCGAAGAAGAGGGCACCGTCGATCCGGTAGACGGCGATGTGCTCGCGCATCAGGCTCTGCTCGTCCTCGGTGTCGAGACCGTCTGCGACCGGCAGCGTCTCGGGGTGCGCCCCGCTGACGCGAGCGACCTGGCGCAGGGCGAGGATCGCGGCGACTGCGATGCCCACCTCCACCGCCACGATGAGGTCGAAGGTCACGGTGGCGAGCGCGGTCAGCGTGAAGACGATCATGTCGGAGCGCGTGGTGCGGAAGATCGAACGGATGGCCACGCGGTCGACCATCCGGCCGGCCGTGACGATGAGGACGCCGGCAAGGGCGGCGAGCGGGATCGTCGCGACGAGCTCGGAGCCGACCAGGACGACGACGACCAGGACGAGTGCGTGCACGACCGACGAGATCCGGGTGCGGGCACCGGCACGCACGTTGACGGCGGTGCGCGCGATCGCACCGGTCGCGGGCATGCCTCCGAAGACCCCGCTCGCGACGTTGGCCAGCCCCTGCCCGATCAGCTCGCGGTCGGGGTCGGTCTTGGTCGTGTCCGACATGCCGTCGGAGACCTTGGCGGACAGGAGGCTCTCGATCGCGGCGAGGAAGGCGATGGCGACGGCGCTGCCCATCAACGACGTGACGACCGGGAGGCTGAGGTCGGGCAGCGCGAACGCCGGCAGAGACGACGGGATCTCGCCGATCCGGGCGATGGGGGCCTCGACCAGCTCGGCCAGGACGGTGGCGACGATGACCGCGATCAGCGAGGCCGGCAGGGTGCGGCGGATGCGGGGGAGCAGCACCATCAGCGCGATCACGAGAAGCACGAGGGCGAGGGCGAGCAACGACGTGGTGTGGCCCGCCTCGAGCACGGCGCGTGCCGCGATCAACGCGGTGTTCTCGCCCTCCGGCTTGGGAACGTCGAGAGCGAGGGGCACCTGTTGCAGCCCGATGATCGTGGCGATGCCGAGCGTGAAGCCGGCGACCACGGGCCACGGGATGTAGGCCACGGCGCGTCCCAGCCGGGCCACTCCCATGGCCATGACGAGCACACCGGCGATCACCGAGATGGCGAACACCGCGCCGGCGCCCTGACTCGCGAGGACCGGCAGCAGCACCACGGTCATGGCGCCGGTCGGGCCGGAGACCTGCACGTTGGAACCACCGAAGACCGCGGCGACCAGTCCGGCCACGATCGCGGTGGTGAGCCCGGCCCCCGCGCCGAGTCCGGACGTCACGCCGAACGCGAGTGCGAGGGGCAGCGCAACCACACCTACGGTGATGCCGGCGAGCACGTCGTGGCGCCAGCTCCGGGAGAGGCCGGTGTAGTCCGCGCGGCCGGGCAGGAGTCGCCCGGCGGCGTAGGTGAACGTGGTGGCGGCTCCACGCAGATCGCGTCGGGTCGCCGACGTCACCGCGATCCTGCCGGGTTGCGCCGGGACGGCTGGACGCTGGGCAGCTCCTCGAGCTCCTCGAGTGCCTCCCGCCGCTGGTCCAGCACGCCGAGCAGGAAGCGCTTGGCGTCGGCCAGCAGATCGGCCACCGCGGGGTGCGCCAGCTGGTAGGCCACCGAGTTGCCCTCACGCCGCGCCGTCACGACGCCCGAACGGCGCAGGACGCCGAGGTGCTGGGACAGGTGCGAGGCCTCGAGCTCGGTAACGGCCAGCAGGGCGCTCACCGCCTGCTCCCCGGGCACGAGCAGCTCGAGCAGGCGCACGCGCACCGGGTGTCCGAGGGCCTTGAACAGCTCGGCCTTGATCTCGTGCACCGGCGCGTCGATCCCGACGTGGCGTAGCGGCACTGGGGCCTCTCCGATCCCTCGTGATGAATTGATGAATTCGTCAAGTCATGAAGACTAGCGGGCGTATGCCGTGCGGGCAACTCGGGCGGGGAGTGAGGGCGGCCGAGCCGGGCGCCATACATCGACGGGTAGAGTCCAGCCGTGCGCATCGCGAGGTATACCACTGACGAGGACCCCACGTTCGGCTTGGTCGACGGTGCGGGCGAGAAGATCGCGGAGCTGGCGGGGGACCCGCTCTTCACCCCGATCTCGCTGACCGGCAACACGGTGCGGGTCGACGAGGTGCGGTTGCTCGCGCCGGTGATCCCGCGCAGCAAGGTCATCGGCATCGGCAAGAACTACGCCGAGCACGCCCGCGAGATGGGTGGGGAGGCTCCCGCCGAGCCGTTGATGTTCCTCATCCCCAACACCGCCGTCGTCGGGCCCGACGACCCGGTGGTCATGCCACCGCAGAGCAGCAACGTGCACTACGAGGGCGAGCTCGCGGTCGTCATCGGCCGGATGTGCAAGGACCTGCCGGTCGAACGGGTCAAGGACGTGATCTTCGGCTACACCTGCGCCGACGACGTCACGGCGCGAGACCTGCAGCGCAGCGACGGCCAGTGGTCGCGGGCCAAGGGGTTCGACACCTTCTGCCCGCTCGGACCGTGGATCGAGACCGACCTCGACACCTCGGGGCTCTCGCTGGTGACCCGGCGGGACGGCGAGGTCGTCCAGGACGGCACGACCGCCGACATGATCCACGACGTGGCCGCGCTGATCTCGCACGCCTCCCACGCCTTCACCCTGCTGCCGGGCGACGTGATCCTGACCGGGACACCGGCGGGGGTCGGTCCGGTCGAGGCCGGCCAGCGGGTCGAGGTGGAGATCGAGGGCATCGGCACCCTCGGCAATCCCTTCGTTCGCCGCGACTGAGCTCCAGCTCCGGAGGGCCGGCCGGGTCGGACACCGCTCTCGAGCAATGGGGGCGTCCGATGGGGTAATCACCCCACGCGGTTTCCCCAGCACCGCGGGCGGGCGCTCGGTTGTCCACAGGCGGCACGGATGGGTCGTCTAGCAGGGTGTGACGGGTCCACGGTCGAGGGCATGCAGCAACTCGATCTCCTGGCGGACCGTCAGCGGGGCGTCCTGAGCCGCGCCCAGTGCCTGGCTGCCGGCCTCACTGTCGAGAGCGTGTCCGCCAGCTCGAGCAGAGGCGTCACCGTCGCGCCGCGTGGCCACCGTGCACCAGTGTCGAGGACACCGTGCTCGACCTGGCTGAAGCCGCGAACGCCGCGGGAGCGCAAGCCTGGGTGGCTCAGGCCTGCCAGCGCCGTATGACCACCCCGCCACGGATCGAGGACGCGTTGGATCGGCGCGCTCGACACCGATGGCGTGACCTGTTGAAGGCTGCGCTGGACGACGTGGTTGACGGGGCGGAGAGCATCGCGGAGATGCGCTACATCCGCAGGGTGGAACGCGCCCACGGGCTGCCGACGGCCACGCGCCAGCTGCGCAGCGTGAGAGGGGGCCGCCGGCGTCGCGACGACAACGCCTACGTCGAGCAGAAGGTGCTCGTCGAGGTCGACGGCCAGGTCGGCCACGTCGGCGTGGGTCGGCTCGCCGACCTGCGTCGTGACCGGGCCTCGGCTGTGGAGGGCTGGCTCCCGGTGCGGGTGGGCTGGCCCGACGTGGGTGAGCAGTGTTGTGCCACGGCTCGTGACCTCGCGGCCGTGCTGACGTCCCGGGGCTGGACCGGGCAGCTGCGCCGCTGCGGTCCGGGCTGCACGGCGCTGACGGCACCGGGGGAGCATCGGGGCTCAGAGCGGGGAGGTCTCGTGGGGTGATCACCCCACCAGACCTCCCCGCGCCGCGGCTGAGTCGGGAACCTCAGGGGATCTCCTCCTCGAGGATCAGTTGCAGGGCTCGACGCAGCCGGCCCGCCTCGGCCTCGCCGAGCCGGTCCGCCAGCCAGATGTCGAAGGCATCGATGACCTCCACGCCCTTCTCCAGGGCACGCCAACCCTTGGGGGTCGCACGCACCAGCCGGGCACGACCATCGGTGGGGTCGGCCACGGTCTCGAGGTAGCCGTGCTCCACCAGGTAGGCGATCAACTCGCCCATCGCCTGTTTGGTCATCTGTGCCCGAGCGGCCAGCACACTCGGACGGGTGCCTTCGGGGTCGAGCCCGATGAACGGCGCGGCGTGGGCGGAGCGCAGGTCCGTGAATCCCGCCTCCGCCAGGGCGGCATCAAGCCTCGAGCCGAGTCGGGCACCCGCGGAGCTCATCAGGGTCCCCAGCGGAAGGTCGCGGTCCCTCAGCGGATTGGTAATGCGCTTGACCATTTCTCTCTTACCCTCCTAACCTCGATTGATCAGGAACCTTACCAATGAGGAGATGGCATGGAGCGCATGGACGCGGTACGTCGCGCCGGAGGAGTGATCTGGGTGGTGGCCGGGTTGGTCATCATGTGCGGATGGAGCTTGACGGCGCCGCCGGATGCGCCCGGACTGGTGACGTGGACGGTGGTGGCCGTCATCGGTCTTGGCGCCGGCGCGCTTCTCACAGCTCGCGACTCCGCCTGGCGTTGGTGGGCGGGCCGGCTGGCCGGGTCGTGATCGGTGTGGAGCTGCTCGGCGCCGTCGGCGACCGGTTCGGCCTGCTCGGGGCTCCGGGCGCACCCGGTGTCTCCTGGGGTGACTGGGGGCACTTCCGCGCCGAGACCGCGGAGCTGGTGCCGTGGTCGGTGCTGGTCGAGCCGGCCGCCGTCGTCGCGACCGTGGCGGAACTGGCCCTGGGGGTGCTGTTGCTCCTCGGCGTGTGGTGGCGGTGGGTCGGCAAGGCGACCGCTGGGTTGTTCACGATCTACCTGGCCGCCATGATTTCGGGGATGGGGGCCGCCTCGGTGCTGCAGTTCGGCGTGCCGGTGCTGATTGGTGGTGCCCTGTTGGCGTCGGCGCGGGGGACCCGCACGGGACGGCGGGCTCCGGACTGGGGACGTCTGGTGGGGTGATCACCCCACCAGACCTCCCCGCAGTCGAAGTGTGCCCGGGGTCAGGGGACGTGGCGCTCGTCCGGCCCGACGTAGGCGGACAGCGGCCGGATGAGCGCGTTCGCCTCCCGCTGCTCCCGGATGTGCGCGGTCCACCCGATGACGCGGCTCGCGACGAACAGCGGGGTGAACTGCTCGGTGTCGAAACCCATGAGGTGGTAGGCCGGTCCGGAGGGGTAGTCCACGTTGGGTTTGATGCCGGTGCGGCTCGCCATCTCGTCCTTGAGTGCGCGGTAGAGCGTGAGCAGGTCGGGCCGCTCGTAGTGCCCTGCGAGCGTCTCCAGGGCGTCCTCCATGGTCGGCACGCGTGAATCCCCGTGCTTGTAGACGCGGTGCCCGAACCCCATGACCTTGCGGTGCCCGCCGAGGGCGTCGTCCAGCCACCTCGGCACGCCGTCGGCCGAGCCGATCTCGTCGAAGGCGTGCATGACCGCCTCGTTGGCACCGCCGTGCAACGGGCCCTTGAGCGCGCCGATCGCGCCGACGACGGCCGAGTAGTAGTCCGACAGCGTGGAGGTGATCACCCGGGCGGTGAACGTCGACGCGTTGAAGCCGTGCTCGGCATACAGGATCATCGAGGTGTCGAAGGCCTGGCGCACCGGATCGTCCGGCTCCTTGCCGAAGACCATGGACAGGAAGTTCGCGCTGTAGCCGAGGTCGTCGCGGGGTGGCAGCAGCGGCAGGCCGTGCCGGCGCCGCTGGTCGTAGGCGATGACCGCCGGCAGCCTGGCGAAGAGGGCGACCGCCTGGTCGATCAGCGCCTCGGGATCCGCCGAGGTCGGGTCGGTGGCCCCGATCTCGCTGACGACGGTGCGCAGCACGTCCATCGGGTGGGCGTCCGTCGGCAGGGAGTCGATCAGGGTCTTCGTCGTCGCGTCGAGCTCGCGGCCGCCGCGCTCACTGCGGGTGAAGGCCGCCAGCTGCTCGGCGTCGGGCAGCTCCCCGAGCAGCAGCAGGTGCGCGACCTCCTCGAACGACCTGTCGGCGGCCAGCTCGTGCACCGGATAACCGCGGTAGAGAAGAGAATTGGTCTCGGAGTTGACCTGTGAGACCGCCGTGCGGTCGACGACGACCCCCTCCAGTCCCTTCCTGATGTCAGGCGTGGAGTCGTCGTGCGTGTCGTCGGATGTGGCCATCGCGGCCTCCTTGGTGGCGCCGAGCGCCTCAGCGGGTGACGGTGAAGTTGAAGACCCCCGAGTCGAACTGGTTGTAGCCCTCGTAGTCGACGAGGTCGTAGAGGTCGGCGCGGTGTTGCATCTGTGGCAGCACCGCCTGCAACGAACCGGCGGCATCCAGCTCCTCCAGGCCCCGCGCGGCCGCTCCCATCGCGAGCCGCAGCAGCGAGACCGGCCAGATCACCAGGTTGACGCCGACGTCCCGAAGCTGGTCGACGGTGAACAGCTCCGACTTGCCGAACTCGGTCATGTTGGCGAGGACCGGCACGTCCACCGCTGCCCGGACCGTCGCGAACTCCTCCAGCGAGGTCATCGCCTCGGGAAAGATCGCGTCGGCGCCGGCGTCGACCAGAGCCTTGGCGCGGTCCACCGCCGCCTGCAGACCCGAGACCGCCCGGATGTCGGTGCGGGCCATGATCAGCAGGTTGGGGTCGCGGCGGGCGTCCACGGCCGCGCGGATCCGCTTCAGGGCAGTGGCCTCGTCGACGACCTCCTTGCCGTCGAGGTGGCCACAGCGCTTGGGGTTGACCTGGTCCTCGATGTGCAGCCCGGCCACGCCGGCGTCCTCGAGCTCCTGCACGGTGCGCGCGACGTTCATCGGTTCCCCGAAACCGGTGTCCACGTCCACCAGCGCGGGCAGGTTGGTCATCCGGGCGATCTGGTGCGACCGGCCGGCGACCTCGGTCAGGGTGGTGAGCCCGATGTCCGGCAGTCCCAGATCGGCCGAGAGCACGGCGCCGGAGATGTAGACCCCGTCGAAGCCGTGCCGCTCGATCAGCCGCGCCGACAGCGGGTTGAAGGCTCCCGGGACCCGCTGCAGCTCGCCGCTGGCCAGGGCGGCGCGGAAGGCCACCCGCTTGGCGGCGGCGGTGGACTCGGCATACAGCATCAGAACAGTCCTTTCGGTGCGGCGGCGTCCTCCAACAACCCGGGCGCCGCGACCACGGTCAGGCCGCCGAGCTCCTCAGCGGTCAGTTCGGGCAGTCGCTCGGCGGTCTCGATGAAGCGGTCGATCTCGGCCGGCTCGAGCACGCCCTGCGCCAGGGTGCGGAACTTGAGGACGTAGTCCTTGCGGGCGAACGGCCTGGCCCCGAGGGGGTGTGCGTCGGCGACCGCGATCTCGTCGGTGATCAGGGCGCCGTCGGCCAGCTGCACCTCGACGGCACCGCCGAATGCTTGTTCCGCCGGGTCCAGGCTGTGGTAGCGCCGGGTCCACTCCGGGTCCTCCCGGGTGCTGATCTTGCGCCACAGCGCCACGGTGTCGGGCCGATGAGCCCGCTCGGGGGCGTAGGAGGTCTCGTGGTCCCAGGCCCCGTCCTGCAGGGCGACCGCGAAGATGTAGGGGATCGAGTGGTCCAGGGTCTCGCGGGAGGCGTCGGGGGAGTACTTCTGCGGGTCGTTCGAGCCCGAGCCGATGACGTCGTGGGTGTGTTGGCTGGACCGCAGGACGATGGACGCCACCTGGCCCGGGTCCGCGACCTGCGGGTGCGCCTTGCGGAGGCGTCGCGCCAGGTCGATCCACGCCTGCGCCTGGTACTCCGCGGAGTACTCCTTGGTGAACGAGTCGAGGATCGCCCGCTTCGGCTCCCCCGGCGCGGGCAGCTGCACGTCGTAGGTCGCGTCCGGTCCGTCCAGCAGCCACGCGATGACGCCGTCCTCGCCCTCGTAGATCGGGGTCGGGCTGGTCTGACCGCGCATCGCCCGGTCGACCGCCTCGATCGCCATCTTGCCGGCGAACGCGGGGGCGTAGGCCTTCCACGAGGAGATCTCGCCCTTGCGGGACTGCCGCGTCGCCGTCGTCACGTGCAGCGCCTGCCCGATCGCCTGGAAGATCACCTCCGGGTCCAGGCCGAGCAGCGTCCCGATGCCCGCAGCCACTGAGGGCCCGAGGTGGGCAACGTGGTCGATCTTGTGGCGGTGCAGGCTGATCGAGCGGGACAGGTCGATCTGCACCTCGTAGCCGGTGGCGATCCCTCGCACCACGTCCAGGCCGGTCAGACCGTGCGCAGCGGCGTGCTGAGCCACGGCCACGACGGGCGGGATGTTGTCGCCGGGGTGCGAGTACTCGGCCGACAGGAACGTGTCGTGGTAGTCGAGCTCGCGCACCGCCACCCCGCCGGCCCAGGCGGCCCACTCCAAGGAGGCCCGCTGGTTGGGCGGCACGCCGACCACGGTCGCGCCGGCGCCGCCGGTCG
>NZ_VOHR01000151.1 GCF_009192725.1 Segeticoccus rhizosphaerae
TGGCCGCTGGTGGAGGGGCTGGCCCACGACGGGCGTGCGACGGCGGCCGAGCTGGCCCGGACGAGCGGCCGCAACCCGGCCACCGTGCGCCGTCAGCTCACCCGGCTGCTGGACTCCGGAATGCTGCAGTTCCGTTGCGAGGTGGCCCAACTCGCCTCCCAGTGGCCCATCCTGTGCGGCTGGCACGCGCGCGTGCCCATCGCGGAGCACGAGCGCACGGCTGAGGCCCTGTCGACGCTTCCCGAGCTGCGGCTGTGCCTGTCCACCACGGGCGCGACCAACCTCTACTTCAGCGTCTGGGCCCGATCCTTGCCCGACCTGCTGCGGATCGAGCGGCTGCTCGGCGAACGGCTCCCCTGGCTCGAGCTCGCGGAGAGCACGGTCACCTTGCGCACGCTCAAGCGGATGGGGTGGATGCTGGGCCCGGACGGGCGCTGCACGGGCGACGTCGTGCCGTGCGAGCCCTTGCGCCCCTGACCCCCTCGAAGTCGGCCGGCGGCACTACCGCTTGTCGGGGCACGGGTGCACAGTGGGGCCATGGACACCGCAACGGAGCATTCCGCCGCCTGCTCGATCATGCCGCCCTACCTGCTCGAGCAGCTGGCCAAGCACGAGGACCCCCGGGTCGCCGAGGCGGCGAAGCACACGCTGTTGCACGAACGGACGGTGCGCAACCGCCGGGAGATCCGGGCCGCCCGCAGCAGGCCGGACCGGCGCCCCTCGTCCGGCCTCATCCCACCGGACCTGCAGTCGACGGCCCAACGCAGCCTGCCGACGCAGGAGCGCCCGGCACCCACGCAGGAGCCACCGGCCACCACCACGGAGCCGGCGCCCGACCGCACGGTCTACGACGCCGAGCAGGGCACCGACCTCCCGGGCACGCAGGTGCGGGACGAGGGGCAGGCCGCCGTCCCGGACGAGTCGGTCAACGAGGCCTACGACGGGCTGGGTGATACGTGGACGCTGTACTGGACCTCATACCAGCGCAATTCACTGGACAACGAGGGTCTGCCCCTCATCGCGAGCGTGCACTACGAGAAGGACTTCGACAACGCCTTCTGGGATGGCGAGCAGATGGTCTTCGGTGACGGCGACGGGGTCTACTTCCGGTCGTTCACCGACAGCGTCGACGTCATCGGGCACGAGCTGACCCACGGCGTCACCCAGTACACCGCCGGACTGACCTACGTCGGCCAGTCGGGTGCGCTCAACGAGTCGGTCTCCGACGTCTTCGGATCCCTGGTCAAGCAGATGAAGCTCGGCCAGACCGCTGACCAGGCCGACTGGCTCATCGGGGAGGGGCTGTTCACCGACAAGGTCCACGGCGTCGCCCTGCGCTCGATGAAGGCCCCCGGGACGGCGTATGACGATCCGCACCTGGGCAAGGACCCGCAACCCGCCACGATGGACGGCTACGTCGACCTGCCGCACGACCAGCAGCACGACAACGGTGGGGTGCACACCAACTCCGGCATCCCCAACCATGCGTTCTACCTGGCTGCCGTGGCGATCGGCGGCGAGGCGTGGAAGGCGCCAGGGCAGATCTGGTATGACGTGCTGACCGGCGGGAAGATCGCCAAGGACGTCGACTTCGCGGGCTTCGCCGCGGCGACGATCGATGCGGCCACCGCGCGGTTCGGTGCGGACAGCTCACAGACCAAGGCGGTCCACGATGCCTGGCTGCAGGTGAAGGTCCTCACCGAGTAGTCCGCTCGGACGGGCCGCCGCCGGGCAGCCGGCAGGGGTCAGTCGCGCCACCCCGCTCGTCGCGCCCACTCCCGCTGCTCCTGCCTGCTCCTGATCCGGTCGGCAGGCGCCCGCTGGCCTTCCGCCGCAGCTCGTTCGCGCAGGCGATGCAGCGCTGCCTGCACGGGCTCGAGCCCGACCTCCGCCCGGCGCTGATCAAGCCCGGAGGGATCCTCCACCGTGTGGGGAGACAGCTGCCCGTGCTCGTCCCAGTCCAGTTGGGTCCCATACCTCTGCGGGCGACCCTCGAACACCGCGATGCGGTCCTCCAGCATGGCCCACCGCGCCGCCGAGGCCTCGCCGCGAGCGACCGCGTCGGCCAGCAGCATCGCACCGCGTCGCTGCAGCGGCGGGTCACCGATGGCGTGCTGGAGGACCAACCAGGCGGCTTCGCAGGCTTGCTCGCCGACGTCAGCCGGACTCGGCCAGCCATGGTCGTCCAGGATGTCGGTGAGGCGCTGTGCGTGTCGGCGATGCAGCGCTTCCATCCCCGGGGCGTACCCGTCGAACAGCTCACCCGTCGCGGCGAGCTCGGCCCGCAGTGCCTCGTCCGCCTCGGCCATGGCGACCAGCTCGCGAGCAAGGCCGGCAGACCGCTCGTCCGCTGACATCAGTGGATCGCCCCCTCAGAACCCCAGTCGTTGCAGCTGTTTGGGATCGCGCTGCCAGTCCTTGGCGATCTTGACGTGCAGGTCGAGGTGCACCCGCTGCCCGAGCAGCTCCTCGATGCCTTGTCGCGCGGTCGTGCCCACCTCCCGCAGCCGGGTGCCGCCCTTGCCGATGATGATCGCCTTCTGGCTCTGCCTCTCGACGAAGACGTTGACGCGCACATCGAGCAGCGGCTTGCCTGCCGGCCGACCCTCGCGCGGGAGCATCTCCTCGACGACCACGGCCAGGCTGTGCGGCAGCTCGTCGCGCACCCCCTCGAGGGCTGCCTCGCGCACCAGCTCCGCCACCATCACCACGTCCGGCTCGTCGGTGAGCACGCCGTCGGGGTAGAGCTGCGGCGAGACCGGCAGGTAGGAGGCGAGCACCTCGGTCACCTCTTCGACCTGGTCACCACGGGTGGCCGAGCAGGGCACGATCGCGGCCCACTCCCCCAGCCGGTCGATCGCGATGAGGTGCTCGGCGAGGCGCTGCTTGTCGACCCGGTCGCTCTTGGTGGCGATCGCGACGACCGGTCGCGCCTTCCTCGCCTGCTGCAGCTCGACGAGCTCGCGGGCGATGAACCCGTCGCCCGGGCCGATGCGCTGGTCGGCGGGAAGGCAGAAACCGATCACGTCGACCTCGAGCAGCGTCTCGCGCACGAGGTCGTTGAGACGCTCACCGAGCAGGGTGCGCGGTTTGTGCAGACCCGGAGTGTCCACGAGGATCAGCTGGGCGCGCTCGGTGGTCGCGATCCCGCGGATGGTGTGCCGCGTGGTCTGCGGCTTGCTCGAAGTGATGGCCACCTTGTGGCCCACCATGGCGTTCGTCAGCGTCGACTTGCCGGCGTTGGGCCGCCCCACGAGGCAGGCAAATCCGGCCCGGAACTCGTGCTTCATGCGGGGTGCCCGCCAGGTATCGGAGCGCAGCGGACAGCGGGGTCCCCGCGAAGTACCGAGCGAGGCACCAGCGAGGACCGCCGGGGTCCTCGCGAGGTATCGCAGCGAGCCCGCGAGCGGAGAACCTCGTGGGGTGGCTTTATGGGGTGCTCTTTGTGGGGAGCGATCATGACGCCTCTTCCCTGCTCTGCCGCGAGACGCCGGTCGTCCCGTCCTGTCCGCCCTCGGCGTCGTCCTGTGCCCCCACCGGCTCCACCAGCACGGTCGCGATGCGGTGGCGTCGACCGGCCATCCGCTCCGCGGTCAGCGACAGCCCGGCCACCTCGGCGTGCGAACCCGGGATCGGCACCAGTCCGATCGCCTTGCCGAGCAGCCCGCCCACGGTATCGACCTCGTCCTCGTCGATGGTGACGCGGAAGAGCTCGGCGAGGTCATCGACATACATGGTCGCCGGGACCCGTGTGCGGCCGTCCTCGAGCCGCTCGACGCCAGGGGCCTCCCGGTCGTACTCGTCGGCGATCTCACCCACGATCTCCTCGAGGATGTCCTCGATCGTCACCAGACCGGCCGTGCCGCCGTACTCGTCGATGACCACGGCGAAGTGCGTCTGGTCGCGCTGCATCTCGCGCAGCAGGTCGTCGATCGGCTTGCTCTCCGGCACGAAGTGTGCCGGACGCATCAGCTGCGACACCGGCAGCGACTGGGCCTGGTCGTCGGCGTTGACGCGACGGGCGACGTCCTTGAAGTAGAGCAGGCCGAGCACGTCGTCCGGCCCCTCGCCCACCGCCGGGATGCGGGAGAAGCCCGACCTCAGGAAAAGAGACATGGCCTTGCGAAGCGGATGCGTGGCGTCGATCGTGACCATGTCGGTCCGCGGCACCATCACCTCGCGCACCACCGTGTCACCGAGCTCGAAGACCGAGTGGATCATCTCGCGCTCGCCCGCCTCGATCAGCGCGTTCTCGCCGGCGAGGTCGACCAGGTCCCGGAGCTCCGCCTCCGAGTCGAACGGCCCGTCGCGGTAGCCCTCGCCGGGAGTTACCGCGTTGCCCACGACGATCAGCGCGCGGGCCACCGGGCCGAGCAGCCGCCGCAGCCACACCAGCAGCGGTGCCGAGAGGAGCGCCACCCGGTCCGCGTGCTGGCGCCCGATCGTGCGCGGAGACACGCTCACCAGGATGAAGGAGACCAGCACCATGATGCCGATGCTGACCAGGAGCAGCCACCAGAAGCCGTCCACCAGGTCGACCACGACCAGGGTGACCAGGACCGCCGCCGCGGACTCGGCGCCGACGCGCAGGAAGGTCGCCACCGACAGGTATGACGCGCTGTCACCGACGATGGCCGACAACGCGGCCGATCCGCGACGGGAGTCGTCGACCAGCTCCTGGACGCGCGGTCGCGACATCCGCATCAGGGCGGCCTCGCAGGCGGACAGCAGGAACGCCACCACGACGCACAGCAGCGCGGCGACGACCAGACGGGTGATCATGACGCTTCCTCAGGAGGGGGAATCGTCGTCACCGGCGCTACGCCCGGCTGAGTCCGACTGCCTGCTGCGCCCGGCTGAGTCCGACTGCCTGCTGCGCCCGGCTGAGTCCGACTGCCTGCTGCGCCCGGCTGAGTCCGACTGCCTGCTACGCCCAGCAAGAAACGTCAGCAGCAACGTCCGCTGCAGCTCGAACATCTCCGCCTGCTCCTGCGGCTCCGCATGGTCGAAGCCGAGCAGGTGCAGGATGCCGTGGACGGTGAGCAGCAGCAGCTCCTCCTCGGTCGCGTGACCCGCCTCCTTGGCCTGCCGCTCGGCCACGCTCGGGCACAACACGATGTCACCGAGGACGCCCTCCTCGGGCTCCTGGCCGTCGCGTCCGGGACGCAGCTCGTCCATCGGGAAGCTCATCACATCGGTCGGCCCCGGCAGGTCCATCCACTGGACGTGCAGCACCTCCATCGCCGCCTCGTCGACCAGCTTGAGGCACAGGTCCGCCTGGGGGTGGACGTGCATCTCCCCCAGGACGTAGCGCGCGCACTCGAGCAGCTCGTGCTCGTCGACCGTCGGGTCGGCCTCGTTGAGGACCTCGATGCTCATCGCGGCCCACCCGAGCGCGGACGGCGAGCCGCGCGCTGCGGGCGGTAGCCCCCGCTCTGCTGGATCTGGGTCTCGTCCCAGCGCCCGTAGGCATCGACGATCGCGCTGACCAACCGGTGCCGGACCACGTCCTGCGAGCTCAGCTGGGCGAAGTGCACGTCGTCGACGTCCTGCAGGATCTCCCGCACGATCTTCAGCCCGGACGTCGCACCACCGGGCAGGTCGATCTGGGTGATGTCACCGGTGACCACCATCTTGGAGCCGAACCCGAGCCGGGTCAGGAACATCTTCATCTGTTCCGCCGACGTGTTCTGCGCCTCGTCCAGGATGACGAACGCATCATTGAGCGTCCTGCCCCGCATGAACGCCAACGGGGCGACCTCGATCGTGCCCGCCGCCATCAACCGCGGGATCGAGTCCGGGTCGACCATGTCGTGCAACGCGTCATACAGGGGACGCAGGTAGGGGTCGATCTTGTCGTTGAGCGTGCCGGGCAGGAAGCCGAGGCTCTCTCCCGCCTCCACGGCCGGTCGGGTCAGGATGATGCGGTTGACCTGCTTGGCCTGCAGCGCGGCGACCGCCTTGGCCATCGCCAGGTAGGTCTTGCCGGTCCCGGCGGGCCCGATCCCGAAGATCACGGTGTGCGCGTCGATCGCGTCGACGTAGCGCTTCTGGCCGAGCGTCTTGGGCCGGATCGTGCGGCCCCGGTTGGAGACGATGTTCATCGTGAGCACGTCGGCGGGGCGCTCGGCGGTCTGGGCGCGCAACATGCCGATCGACCGCTCGACGGCGTCACGGTTGAGCGGCTGTCCCGCCTCCAGCACTCGGAGCAGCTCGTCCAGGAGCCGCTCGACGAGCGCGATGTCGGCACTGGGACCCGTCAGGTGGAACTCGTTGCCGCGCACGTGCACGTCGAGGTGCGGGAAGGCACGTTCCATCGTCCGCAACATCTCGTCACGGGGCCCCAGGAGGGTCACCATGGACACCTCCGGGGGGATGACGATCGTCTGGGTGGGGGCGTCGGGCGTGGGGTGGTCTTCACTCATCGTGCGGTCAGTCTACGGTGCGGACGAGCCCGGCGGCCGCCGCTCAGCCTCGTGGTCGCGCTCCTCGGCGCTCCGGGCCTCGCTCGTACCTCGCTCGTTCCTCACGCTGTCGTCGCCGCTCAGCCGGGGGGCCAGGTCATGGCGCGTCCACCCACCACGTGCACGTGGGCGTGCGGGACGGTCTGCTGCGCGTCCTGGCCGCTGTTGGCCACCAGCCGGTAGCCGGATCCTGCGACGCCCTCCTGCTCGGCGACCGCGCCGGCGGCGCGCAGCACCTCGACCGCATGGTCGGGCGCGGCGGTGGCGAGCGCGACGAGGTCGACGTGGTGGTCACGCGGGATCACCAGCACGTGCGTGGGGGCCTGCGCGTTGATGTCGCGGAAGGCCACGCTGTGCTCGGTCTCGTGCACCACGTCGGCAGGCACCTCGCCGGCGACGATCTTGCAGAAGAGGCAGTCCGGCTCGGGCCCGCGCCCGGCCGTGTCAGGTGTCGTGTCCATGCGCACGAGGGTAGGCCAGGTCAACCTCGAAGCGCTCTCGCGCGTGGAGAGTGCGTGAGAGGCTTGGCCATGGCGGAGCGCGACGCCCGCGGGCGGGACACTCGTTGGGCCGCCGACGAGGCCCTCTCCGAGATGTATGCCGTGCACTGGCACTCGCTCGTGCGCCTGGCGTGGCTGCTGCTCCACAACCAGCAGGTCGCCGAGGAGGTCGTGCAGGACGCCTTCGTCTCGATGCACTCCCGCTGGAACGGCCTGGCCGAGCCCGACAAGGCGCTGGCCTACCTGCGGCGCTGCGTGGTCAACGGGTCTCGCTCCGTGCTGCGCCACCGCGCCGTGGAGCAGCGCCACCTCTCCACCGAGCTGACCTACAGCACTCACGACCACCTGGCGGGGCCGAGCGCTGAGGAGCAAGCGCTCGAGCGCACCGAGGGCGACGCCCTGCTGGTCAGCCTCGCCGATCTGCCACGACGACAACGAGAGGTGCTGACCCTGCGCTACTACCTCGACCTGAGCGAGAGCCAGATCGCCGACGCCCTCGACATCTCGCCCGGGTCGGTCAAGGCGCATGCACACCGCGGACTCGCGGCACTGCGCGAAGCCATGAAGGAGACATCATGAACGGCGGGGAGTTCGGGGACCTGGAGCGGGAGCTCCGCGCGGCCCTGGACGCTGAGGCGCGTCGGATCGAGCCCAACGAGCGCCACGCCCAGATCCTGGCAGCCGCCCGCGCCCGCACAGCCCGCCGCTGGCTGGGCGAGAGTCGATCCGTCCGACGCTGGCTCGTCCCCCTCGCCACCGCGGCCTCGGTGGCCGTCCTGGGCGGGGCGGTCTACAACGTGATCGGTGAGCCACCTGACCGGTTGCCGGCACCGGCCCTGTCGACCAGCGCCACCACCACGCCACCGACGACCGGTGCTCCGACGACACCGTCCCCGACGGGCTCGCCGTCCAGCGGTCCGAACCGCACAACCACCAGCCATTCCTCGGCCACCTCGCCCGGTCGGGCCACGACTGCGAGCGGGTCCGGCGCGGTGCCCGTCGTCCCGCCGGCGGTCACCGCACCACCGCGCTCGACCACCCCGAGCAGCGAGCTTACCTCGACCGCGGCCCGGGCACTTCCTGCCTACTTCGTCGGCCCGGACGGAGGCGAGGACGCACGGTTCGGGCTGTTCCGGCAGTTCGTCAGGGGACAGGTGCCCGAGGGCGCCACACCGGCCCAGCTCGGCGAGGCTGCCCTGTCGGTGGCGATGAGCCGGCCGGCGGTCGCGTCGGCCGACTACCTGCAGCCGTGGACCGGGGTGCAGGTCACCGGTGTGGAGGTCGGCAGCAACCGCATCGATGTCTCCCTCAGCCACCCCGGGTCGGCGAGCGGACTCTCAGCCGAGCAGAGCCGGTTGGCGGTCCAGCAGCTGGTCTGGACGGTGCAGGCCGGGGTCGGCCAGGGCAGCACGCCCGTCCGCTTCACCATCGACGACGGCTCGACCTCGTTGTTCGGCCGCTATCCGACCAGCCGCACCTACGACCGGCCCGGTGCGGACACGGCATACCAGGACCTTGCCCCACTGTGGATCGACGACCCGGCACCAGGCACCACCGTGAACGGCTCCTCCCCCGTGGTGGCCACCGGACAGTCCTGCACCTTCGAGGCCGTGGCGCAGTGGCAGCTGCGGAGCGGCGGCAGTCTGGTCGACTCCGGCTCCACCACCGCGACCAGCGCGTGTCCCACCCGGGGCACCTGGCAGATCGGTCTCGGCGACCTCCCGAAGGGCACCTACACCCTGCGGGTCTTCACGACCAGTGCCGGCGACGGCAAGACCGTGACGGCCCAGGTCTCCTCCCGCTTCACCGTCGGTTAGGGATGCGCTGATCTTTTGCGGTAGTCCGGGGCGTCGCCTGACCTGGTGGGCGGGGCTGCGGAATGATCGGGTCCGTGGACAGCGATCAGCCCTCTT
>NZ_VOHR01000152.1 GCF_009192725.1 Segeticoccus rhizosphaerae
CCGCGGTCCCGCGGGCCGGTGCCGCCCCCGCGCAGCCCGCCGCGCCCGAAGCGGCCCGGGACGAGCTCAAGCCGGCCGGGCGCACCCACGAGGTGGTCGTCCGCGGCGTGATCACCGGAGCCGACGACCGTCCGGTCCGGGGTGGTGTGGTGACGATCCTCACCCTCTCGGGCGAGCACGTCGACTGGAGCCGGGCCGACCATGACGGCTCGTTCTCGGTGGTGCTGCCCGGTTCCGACCGCTACGTGGTCATCTGCTCCGCGGACGGCTGGCGGCCCGAGTCGGAGGTCATGGAGCTCGCCGAGGTGCCGGGCGAACGGCGTCTGCGGCTCTCCGGCCCGCTGACGCTGTCGGGCACGGTCACCGCCGACGGATCGTGGGCCGAGGCCGTGCTGGTCCTCGTGACCCGGCCCTCCGGTGAGTCCGTCGGCTCGGCGCGCACCGACCAGGAGGGCCGGTTCCAGATGACGCTGCCCCCGGCGGGCCGCTACGTGGTGACGTGCGTCGACGCCTCCGTGCCGCGGGCGGTGTCCCGTGCCGTGCTCGTCGGCTCCGCCTCCCAGGAGCTCGACCTGGAGATCGGCGCCGAGGCCGAGCCAGTGCCGGCGTCTGCGCCATGACCGCCGACAGCTCACGCGACAACGTCGTGCGGGCGGCCCGCCGGCTGTTCGGCGAGCGGGGCTACCGGTCGGTGACCATCCGCGAGGTCGCCGCCGAGGTCGGGCTGTCCCCGGCGATGGTGATGAAGCTGGTCGGCAGCAAGGAGCAGCTGTATGCCGATGCGGAGCCGATGTCGCCGGAGCCCTATGACCTGCGCGTGCCACGGTCGCGGATGGGCTACGAGCTGGTCCGGCGGATCCTCGACCGGCGCGAGCAGGACATGGCCGAGCCCTGGGCGCGGGCGGCCTACCTGACCCACGGCTCGCCCGATCCGGAGTCGTCGCGGGCGAGCTTCCACGCGTCATACCTGTCCATGCTGCGCGAGGTGCTCGGTGACGACCCGGACGGCCTGCGGCGCAGCGAGCTGGTCGCGGCCATGCTGATCGGACTGGCCACGGCCGTGCGCACCCTGCGGCTGCTGCCCCCCGACCGGGTCGACGTGGACGAGCTGGTCGAGGAGTACGGCGCACGGGTGCAGTCGCTGATCGACGAGGGTGCGGTCACCGGTGCAGACGACCCGGCGGGCTGATGGCCGGGCAGGGTGTGGACCCGCGGCGCTGACGGCCGCTCACTAGGCTGCTGGGTATGACGGTGCGGCGCGTGATGGGGATCGAGACGGAGTACGGCATCTCGGTGCCCGGTGACCCGACGGCCAACCCGATGTTGCTGTCGGGGCAGGTGGTCAACGCCTACGCCACCCAGCAGGGCATGCGGGCGGCACAGGCCAGCTGGGACTACGAGAACGAGGCACCGCTGCGCGACGCGCGGGGGTTCGAGATGGGCCGGCAGATGGCCGAGGCGAGCCAGCTGACCGACGAGGAGGACCCCACCCTCGCCAACGTGGTGCTCACCAACGGCGCCCGCCTGTATGTCGACCACGCCCACCCCGAGTACAGCTCGCCGGAGGTGACCTCACCCCGGGCCGCGGTGACCTGGGACCGGGCCGGCGAGCTGGTCATGCGCGACGCGGTCCGGCTGCTGTCGCGCACCGGTCAGCCCGGCGTGAACCTCTACAAGAACAACACCGACGGCAAGGGCGCGTCCTACGGCACCCACGAGAACTACCTGATGCCCCGCGAGACGCCGTTCACCGACATCGTGCGGCACCTCATCCCCTTCTTCGTCGTCCGGCAGGCGATGTGCGGGTCGGGGAGGGTGGGCATCGGGACCGAGTCGACCACGGCCGGCTACCAGATCGCCCAGCGGTCGGACTTCTTCGAGGTCGAGGTCGGGCTCGAGACCACGTTGAAACGGCCGATCATCAACACCCGCGACGAACCGCACGCCGTGGCCGACCGCTACCGGCGGCTGCACGTCATCCTCGGCGACGCCAACCAGTGCGACGTGGCAAACCTGTTGAAGCTGGGCACGACCAGCCTGGTGCTCGCGATGATCGAGGACCGGGCGCTGCGCGTCGACCTCGCGCTCGACCACCCGGTCGCGGCACTGCGCGCCGTCTCGCACGACCCCACCCTGCAGACCCTCGTCGCGCTCAAGGACGGTCGTCGACTCACCCCCGTCCAGCTGCTGTGGGCCTACTTCGAGCAGGTCGACCGCTACCTGCAGGAGCGTTCTCCCGGCGCGGTGGACCCGGACACGGCCGAGGTCATGTCGCGGTGGTCCTCGGTGCTCACCCGTCTCGAGCGCGACCCGATGGAGTGTGTTCGCGAGCTCGACTGGGTGGCCAAGCTCTCGCTCCTGCAGAGCTACCGCGACCGGGACGGCCTGGAGTGGTCCGACTCCCGGCTGCGGGCGATCGACATCCAGTGGTCCGACGTGCGCCCCGACAAGGGGTTGTTCAACCGGATGGAGCAGCGCGGGCGGATCGAGCGGCTGATCGACGACGTCGCGGTGAAGGCCGCGATGACCGAGCCGCCGGAGGACACGCGGGCCTACTTCCGTGGCCGCTGCCTGGAGAAGTTCCCGCGCGAGGTGGCGGCCGCCTCGTGGGACTCGGTCATCTTCGATGTGCCCGGGCACCCGTCGCTGCAACGTGTGCCGATGCTCGAGCCGCTGCGCGGCACCCGGGACGGCGTGGGCGCCCTGCTGGACCAGAGCGACAGCGCGGCGGCGCTGCTCGAGGGGCTCGCGTCCGCGTCCGGCTGAGGGCGAGCCGACGCGTTCAGGTGGTGGAGCCCCCGAGACACCGCGGGTGCGGCCCGTTAGGGTCGGAGTAAGGGTCCTGCGAACGGCAGCGGGACCGCGGCCCAGACGGAGGATGAGACGGATGCCAGGTCAGGAGCACAGCCGACCGCAGCGTCGCGAGGACGAGCCGGACGAGGTCCCCGGGCCCACGCCGGCGCCCGAGGCCGCAGCGGACAAGGAGGCCCTCGACGAGGACATCGACAGCGTCCTCGACGAGATCGACGACGTGCTCGAGTCGAATGCCGAGGAGTTCGTGCGGGGCTTCGTCCAGAAGGGTGGCCAGTGAACGACGGAAGGCTGCCCGCGGCATACCTGTCCACCGGCTCCTCGTCGTTCACCGAGTTCCTGAAGGACCACGCGCCGCACCTGATGCCGGCGGGCCGGGGCCTTCCGTCGGGCGGGACCGTTGAGGCCCCGCACGGCACCACCATCGTCTCGCTGGCCCACGGCTCCGGCGTCATCATGGCCGGCGACCGCCGGGCCACGATGGGCAGCTTGATCGCCAACCGCGACATGGAGAAGGTCTTTGCGGCTGACGACTACTCCGCGGTCGGCATCGCCGGCACTGCTGGGGTCGCCATCGAGCTGGTCAAGCTGTTCCAGGTGGAGCTCGAGCACTACGAGAAGCTCGAGGGCACGCTGCTCTCGCTCGAGGGCAAGGCCAACCGGCTCGCGACGATGATCCGGGGCAACCTCGGCCTCGCGATGCAGGGCCTGACGGTCGTGCCGATGTTCGCCGGCTTCGACCTCGACCGGGACGAGGGCCGGATCTTCTCCTACGACGTCACCGGAGGCTGCTACGAGGAGCACCACCACCACAGCATCGGCTCGGGTTCGCTGTTCGCCCGCGGCTCGTTGAAGAAGCTGTGGAAGCCGGACCTGACCCTGGACGAAGGGGTGCGCGTCGCCATCGAGGCCCTCTACGACGCGGCCGACGACGACTCGGCCACCGGTGGGCCAGACCTGGGCCGGCGGATCTGGCCGACGCTGGCGGTCATCGACCAGGCCGGCACCCGGTTCCTGGATGACGAGCGGCTCGAGGCGGTCGTCGAGCAGATCGTCGCCGACCGACGAGGCAACCCCGGAGGTGCGCGATGACGATGCCGTTCTACGTCTCGCCCGAGCAGGTCATGAAGGACCGGGCAGACTACGCGCGCAAGGGAATTGCCCGAGGCCGCTCGGTCGTGGCCCTGGGCTACGAACACGGCATCGCGTTCGTCGCCGAGAACCCGACGCGGGCCCTGCACAAGGTCTCGGAGATCTACGACCGCATCGCGTTCGCCGCCGTGGGCAAGTACAACGAGTACGAGAACCTGCGGGTCGCCGGCGTGCGCTACGCGGACCTGCGCGGCTACTCCTACGATCGCACCGATGTCACCGCGCGTGGTCTGGCCAACGCCTACGCCCAGACCCTCGGTGCGGTCTTCACCCAGGAGCAGAAGCCCTACGAGGTCGAGATCGTGGTGGCCCAGGTGGGCAGAGCCACCGACCAGGACCAGATCTACCGGCTGACGTATGACGGGTCGGTCGCCTACGAGGAGGGGTTCGTGGCCATGGGCGGTGCCGGCGAGCAGATCACCTCGGGGCTGCAGGAGCGTTGGAGGGCCGGGATGCCGCTGGCCGACTCGCTGGCTCTGGCCGTGGAGCTGCTCGGTCAGGATCCGTCCGGCGGTGAGTCGCGGCAGCTCGGGGCCGGGCAGCTCGAGGTGGCCGTACTCGACCGCCGGCGCCCGCGCCGGAGCTTCCGCCGGCTCGGGGGACCGCTGCTCGACTCGCTGCTCAACCGCGAGGACCCGACGATGGACATCCCGGGCCACGACGAGGTCCGACCCGGCCTGCACGAGACCCTGAGCACCAACCCGCAGACCCAGGGGCAGGACCGCGACCCGGCGGAGTAATTCGGTCGCGCGACGTCAGTACGGGGCGGCATAATGAGGTAGCCTCAGCACCGCATCCCGGGGGACAGCCGCCAGTCGCCGGGCCACTCACGTCGTCAGAGAGTAGGGCCGCACCACTGATGTCGCTCGAACCGGAACACCGCCCCGACCAGACCGGTTCGACTCATCCACCAGAAGCACCCCCGGGCGCCGTGCGGTCCGGCAGGTCGACGGCGGCGTTGCGGCCCGCGCCCCCACTCGCCCCGCGACCGCAGCGGCTCAGCCGCTACAGCTCGCTGCTGCGGTTGCACGGCTACCTGCGGCCCTACCTGTCGCGCTGGATCGTCATGGTCGTCGTCGCGGTCCTCGGCATCGGGACGACCATCGTGGTGCCTCTCGTGACCAAGGCCGTCATCGACGGGCCGATCGCGCAACGCGACGAGCGGGGGCTGTTCACCCTCGGTGCGTTCGCCCTGGCCCTCGGCGCCCTCGAGGCCATCCTGATGTTCATCCGGCGGTGGGTCGTCGCCCGCGCCACGCTGGGCGTCGAGGCCGAGATCCGCAAGGACCTCTACGCGCAAATGCAGCGGCTGCCGATGGGCTTCCACGGCCGGTGGCAGTCCGGCCAGCTGCTGTCCCGGGTCATGAACGACCTCTCGACAGTGCGCCGGTTCCTCGGTTTCGGGCTGCTGTTCATGATCCTCAACATGTTGCAGGTCCTGGTCGTCACCGCGATCCTGCTGAAGATGTACTGGCCGCTCGGCCTGGTCGTGCTGGTCTCCATCGTGCCGATCGTGATGCTGGTGCTGAACAACGAGCGGAAGTACACCAAGATCTCCCGGCGGGTCCAGGACCAGACCGGTGACGTGGCGACCCTGGTCGAGGAGGGCGCCCACGGGGTGCGGGTGATCAAGGCGTTCGGCCGCGCCGAGCACGTCTTCGAGCGGTTCGACGACCGGGCCGTCACGCTCTACGACACCTCGATGGAGAAGGTGCGCCTGCAGGCCCGCTTCTGGACCCTGCTCGAGATCATTCCCACGCTCACGCTGATCGTGGTGCTCGGCTTCGGCGCGATCGCCGCCGGGCAGGACAAGCTGACCATGGGAACCCTGGTCGCCTTCATCACGCTGATGCTCTCGCTGGTGTGGCCGATCGCCTCCCTCGGCTTCCTGCTGTCGATGACGCAGGAGGCGATGACCGCGGCCGACCGGATCACCGAGGTCTTCGACACCGTGCCGAGCATCCCGGACGGTGACCAGGAGCTGGTCGAGCCCCGCGGCCACCTGCGGTTCGAATCGGTGAGCTTCCGCTTCTCCGACGCCGACGAGGACCTGTTGCACGACCTCGACCTCGACATCGCGCCGGGGGAGACGGTGGCGCTGGTCGGGGCGACCGGTGCCGGCAAGACCGCGTTCACCGCGCTGGTGCCCCGGCTCCAGGACGTGACCGGCGGCCGGATCACCATCGACGGCGTCGACATCCGCGACCTCACCCTCGGCGACCTGCGCCAGATCGTGGCGACCGCCTTCGAGGACGCGACGCTGTTCTCGATGTCGGTCCGCGAGAACCTCACGCTCGGCCGGCCGGAGGCCACCGAGGAGGAGATGAACGAGGCGCTCGACGTGGCGCAGGCGCACTTCGTCCGGGATCTGCCGTGGGGCCTGGAGACCCGCATCGGCGAGCAGGGGATCAGCCTGTCCGGCGGGCAGCGGCAGCGGCTCGCGCTCGCCCGCGCCGTGCTGACCCACCCCAGGATCCTGGTCCTGGACGACACCCTGTCTGCCCTGGACGTGCACACCGAGGCGCTGGTCGAGGAAGCCCTGCGACGGGTCCTCGTCGACGTGACCGGCATCGTCGTCGCCCACCGGGCCTCCACCGTGCTGCTGGCCGACAAGGTGGCGCTGCTGCAGGACGGCCGGATCACTGCGGTGGGCACCCACCAGGAACTGTTGGAGACCGTGCCGGCCTACCGCTACCTGCTGGCGGCCGACGACGACGTCGACCCGGACCGGGAGCGCGGGATGGACGACGAGGAGCCCTGGCGCGACGCCCGCGGCGAGACCGAGGCGGAGCGGACGGCATACGCCGACCATTGCGACGCGGACGAACGGGTGGAGCCAGAGTATGAGGAGTCGCGGCGATGACCCCGCAGGCCCAGGGGCAGGCCCCCGCGCCCCAGCGCGAACAGGACGCACGACCGGAGACCGAGGCCGACTGGCGCGGCGTCGCCGCTGAGCACCAGGACGACATCCCCGACGCGGTCGGCCTGCGGCTGAAGGAACGCAGCCGCCGCCTGCTCGGAGACCTGCTGCGGCCCTACAAGTCCACGGTGCTGCTGCTCGTGCTGGTGGTGCTGATCGAGAACGCCACCCGGCTGTCCGTGCCGATCCTGGTCCAGCGCGGGATCGACCACGGGGTTCCGCCGCTGCTCGCCGGCGGCAGCGCGCGGGCGCTGGTGGAAGTCCTCGTCGTCCTGGTCGTGGTCGTGGTGATCCAGGCCGTGAGCCGGGTCTTCTTCCTGGCGCTGTCGGGCAAGATCGGCCAGAAGATCCTGCTGGAGCTGCGCCGCCGCCTCTTCCGGCACTTCCAGCGGCTCGACGTCGCCTTCCACGACCGCTACACCTCCGGTCGGGTGGTCAGCAGGCTCACCAACGACATCGACGCGATCCAGGAGCTGCTGAGCAACGGCTTCGACGGGCTGGTCACGGCGCTGCTGACCATGATCGGCACGGCCTTCCTGCTGGTCTACCTGGACGTCAAGCTCGGCCTCGTCTGCCTGATCGGCTTCCCGATCCTGTTGCTGGTCGTCCGGTGGTTCCGCGACGCCTCGGCCAAGGCCTACCGCGCCGTGCGAGAGAACGCGGCCCTGGTGATCGTGCACTTCGTGGAGACGATGACCGGGATCCGCGCCGTCCAGTCCTATCGCCGCGAGCGCCGCAACCAGGACATCTTCGAGGACGTGACCGAGCGCTACCAGTTCGCCAACGAGAAGTCGTTCAAGCTGGTGGCGGTCTTCATGCCGACCATCAAGTTCGTCGGCAACGTCACGATGGGGGTCGTGATCATCTACGGCGGGTGGCGGGTCTACCACGGCGCCATGACCATCGGGGTGCTCGCCGCGTTCCTGCTCTACCTGCGGATGTTCTTCGAGCCGATGCAGGAGATCTCGCAGTTCTACAACACCTTCCAGTCGGCCTCGGCGGCCCTCGAGAAGCTCTCGGGCGTGCTCGAGGAGGAGCCGAGCGTCGGTGACCCCGCACGGCCGCGGGAGCTGCAGGAGAGTCACGGCGCGGTCGTCTTCGACGGCGTCGAGTTCTCCTACACCCCGGAGAAGCAGGTGCTGCCGCACCTCGACCTCACCGTCCCGGCCGGGCAGACGATCGCCCTGGTCGGCACGACCGGTGCGGGCAAGACCACCATCGCCAAGCTGATCGCGCGGTTCTACGACCCGGGCGCCGGAAGCATCCGGCTGGACGGCGTGGACCTGCGGGACCTGCGCGACCAGGACCTGCGCCGGCACGTGGTCATGGTGACGCAGGAGAACTTCATGTTCGACGGCACGGTGGCGGACAACATCCGCTTCGGCAAGCCGGAGGCCACCGATGCGGAGGTCGAGGCGGCGGCTCGCGCCGTGGGCGCACACGAGTTCGTCTCGGTCCTTCCCGACGGCTATGCGACGGACGTGGGCAAGCGGGGCGGCCGGTTCTCGGCCGGCCAGCGCCAACTGATCACCTTTGCCCGCGCGTTCCTGGCGGACCCCGCCGTCCTCATCCTCGACGAGGCCACCTCCAGCCTCGACGTGCCGAGCGAGCGGCTCGTGCAGCAGGCGCTGCGTACGGTGTTGGCCGACCGCACCGCGCTGATCATCGCCCATCGCCTCTCCACCGTGGCGGTGGCCGACCGGGTGCTCGTGCTCGAGCACGGGCGGATCGTCGAGGACGGCACCCCGGCGGACCTGATCGGCAGCGAGGGTGGACGCTACGCGGCGTTGCACGAGGCCTGGGTGGACTCGCTGGGCTGACGACGACGGCGTGAGGGTCGAGCGGCGTCAGGTGTGGCGGGCGGCGGCGAGCAGCTCGCGCTCCTCGTCGTCCGTGAGCCCCGCAGACCGGGTGCGGTCGTCCGGTTGTTCGCGCGCCCAGGCCAGGCCGTCGGCCAGCGTCTCGGCCAGGGGCCGTGGCGTCAGACCG
>NZ_VOHR01000153.1 GCF_009192725.1 Segeticoccus rhizosphaerae
CCGGCCTTCGCCGACGACCTGCTGCCCGAACGGGTGCTGTCCGGCGACGGCACCGCACGGCGGACCCTCGTCGACCGCGTCTACCGCCCGCTCGCGTCGGCGGGCGGCGCCCTCTTCGAGACCGCGACTGCCTACCTCGACGGGGGCCGAGGGCTCGAGGCGGCCGCTCGGGCGTTGTTCGTCCACCCCAACACGGTGCGCTACCGGCTCGGTCGGATCGAGACGGTCACGGGCTATGACCTGACCTCCGCCCGGGACGCCCAGACCGTCTGGATCGCGCTGGCCGTGGGCCGTCTCGCCGAGCAGCCGCCGCGTGCCTGGCGCACCCCCGGGGCCGACCGGCCCTGAACCCGTTCCCGGCACCACCAGGCCCCAACGGAAACCACCAGACAGCCGCGCTCCCGGGGTGGGCACCCGGCATACCGCCGGCTTCGTCGAGCACCACTTTGTAGGAAACCTCCAAATCGATGGCGAATTGTTGGTGCCATTCGGTCACGACTTGGTCACGATGGACCCGCGAGGCTGGGAAGCGTGCTCGTCATCGTCTGCCCCGGACAGGGCTCCCAGTCCCCCGGCTTCCTCGCCCCCTGGCTGGAGCTGCCCGGCTTCCGCGACCGCATGCAGTGGCTCTCCGCGGTGGCCGGCCTCGACCTCGTGGCGCACGGCACGCAGTCCGATGCCGCGACGATCAAGGACACCGCGGTGGCCCAACCGCTCATCGTCGGGGCGGGCCTGATCTCGCTGCTCGCGATGTTCGAGCACCCGGCCGACGGCTTCCGCAGCGTGGCCGGTGGCGCGGGGCACTCGGTCGGCGAGATCACCGCTGCGGCGGCGGCCGGCGTCATCACCGCCGAGCAGGCGATGGTCTTCGTCCGCGAGCGCGGTCGCGCCATGGCCGAGGCCAGTGCCGTCACCCCGACCGGCATGAGCGCCGTCCTCGGCGGGGACCCCGACGAGGTCGTCGCGACTCTCGAGCGGCACGGCCTCACGCCCGCCAACATCAACGGCTCCGGACAAATCGTCGCCGCCGGCACCATGGACGAGCTCGCCGCTCTCAAGGCGGATCCGCCGGCCAAGGCCCGGGTCATCCCGCTCCAGGTGGCCGGCGCGTTCCACACCCGGCACATGGCCCCTGCCGTCGAGGTGCTCGACGGTTATGCCCGCGCCATCTCCACCCACGATCCGCGTTCCCGCCTCGTCTCGAACCGGGACGGCCAGGTCGTCCACGACGGCCGCGAGTTCCTGCGCCGGCTCGTCGCCCAGGTGAGCAACCCGGTGCGCTGGGACCTCTGCATGGAGACCTTCAGGGACTTCGGCGTGACCGGTCTGATCGAGATCCCTCCCGCGGGGACGCTGGCCGGGCTGGCCAAGCGCGCACTGCCCGGGATCGAGATCCTGGCCATGAAGACCCCGGACGACCTTCCCGAGGTGCACCGGATGGTGCGCGAGCACGGTGAGCAGAACCCGCTCGCCGACAACCCGACGTGGCGGCTGGTGATCTCCCCGATCAAGGGCACCGTCAGCCTCGAGCACACCGTCGCCGGCACCGACATCTCCCCCGGTGCCGTCGTCGCGACCGTCAGCACGCTGCGCGACAGCCACCCGGTGAGCGCACCCTACGGCGGCCAGGTCATCGAGTGGCTGGTCGAGGACGGCGACCCCGTCTCGCCCGGCCAACCCCTTCTCCGCCTGCACCCGCAAGGAGCCTGATCCGTATGTCGACCCTCACCGACCGCCCGACGCTCACCACCGCCACGGGAGCGCAGTACGCGCGCCTCTGGGGCGTCGGTGGTTACCGCCCCGAACGAGTGGTCATGAACGCCGAGCTGGTGGAGGCGATCGACTCCTCGGACCAGTGGATCCAGGAACGTTCGGGCATCGTCTCGCGCCGCTACGCGGCCCCCGACGAGACCGTGGTCGACATGGCGGAGCACGCGGCCCGCGAGGCGATCGAAGCCGCCGGCATCACTGCCGACTCGATCGGTGCGGTGGTCATGGCTACCGTCACGCACCCCTACCAGACGCCCGCCGCGGCGCCGATCCTCGCCGACCGGCTCGGCATCCGCAGCGCCGCCTTCGACATCGGGGCCGCGTGCGCCGGCTACTGCCACGGCATCGCGCTCGCCGAGAACATGGTCCGGGGCGGCAGTGCCGAGTTCGTGTTGGTCATCGGGGTCGAGAAGCTGTCGGACTTCACCGACTTCCACGACCGCGGCACGGCGTTCATCTTCGGCGACGGCGCTGGCGCCGCGGTTGTCGGCCCCTCGGACACGCCGGGCATCGGCCCGACCATCTGGGGGTCGGACGGGTCCAACTACGACAAGATCGCCCAGCGCGACTCGTGGATCGAGGTCAAGGACTCCTGGACCGCGGTCGACGAGGAGAGCATCAAGTTCCCGGCCATCCTGATGCAGGGGCAGCCCGTCTTCCGCTGGGCCGTGTGGGGCATGGCCCCAGTGGCCCAGCAGGCGCTCGACGCGGCCGGCATCAAGGCGGACGACCTGGACGCCTTCATCCCGCACCAGGCCAACATGCGCATCATCGACGCGATGATCAAGCAGCTCAAGCTGCCCTCGGACATCCCGGTTGCCCGTGACATCGCCGAGACCGCCAACACCTCGGCCGCGTCGATCCCACTGGCCACCGAGCGGATGCTGCGCGAGGGGCAGGCGCCGCACGGCGGACTGGCCCTGCAGATCGGTTTCGGCGCCGGTCTGGTGTTCGCCGCCCAGGTCATCGTCCTGCCCTGACACACCCTCCCGTGGGCCCGGCGGGTAATCCGGGTCAGCCCAAGTGAATCCGCACGACACCCAACAGATACGAGGAGTTTGACCATGGCTCAGAGCGAGCAGGAGATCCTGGCCGGCCTTGCCGAGATCGTCAACGAGGAGACCGGACTCGAGACCGACTCGGTGCAGCCGGACAAGTCGTTCACCGAGGACCTCGACATCGACTCGCTGTCGATGATGACGATCGTCGTCAACGCCGAGGAGAAGTTCGGCGTCCGCATCCCCGACGACGAGGTCAAGAACCTCTCCACGGTGAAGGATGCCGTCAGCTTCATCCACAGCGCCCAGGGCTGACCCGCCGGTCGTCCGGCCCGAGCCAAGCGTGGCGGGCCGGACGACTGCCCCCGACCCCGACACCCCCTTCTTCGTCCCAGCACCCTGATCCCAAGGAGCAGATCCTCCGATGGCTACGCACCGCGAACCGCGCATTGTCGTCACCGGGCTTGGCACCACCAACCCGGTGGGCGGCAACACCTCCGAGACCTGGGAGGCCATCCTCGCCGGGCAGTCCGGTGCCCGGACCATGCCCTTCGACTGGGTAGAGAAGTACGAGCTTCCCGTCACCTTCGCCGCCATGGTCAAGCAGCATCCGAGCGAGGTCCTCAAGAAGGTCGAGACCCGCCGGCTGGACCCCTCGGCGCAGTATGCCGTGATCGCCTCCCGCGAGGCGTGGGCGGACGCGGGCGCCCCGGAGGTCGAGCCCGAGCGGCTCGCCGTCGCCATGGGATCCGGCATCGGCGGGGTCTGGACCCTGCTCGATGCCTGGAACACGCTGCAGGAAAAGGGTCCTCGCCGGGTCTTCCCGCTCACCGTCCCGATGCTCATGCCCAACGGACCTTCGGCCGCCGTGTCACTCGAGCTCGGCGCCCGCGCCGGCGCGCACACCCCCGTCAGCGCCTGTTCCTCGGGCGCGGAGGCCATGGGCTACGCGGCCGAGATGATCCGTTCCGGTCGTGCCGACGTCGTCGTCGCCGGAGGCACCGAGGCCGCCGTCCACCCCCTGCCCATCGCCGGCTTCGCGGCCATGCAGGCCCTGTCCAAGCGCAACGACGACCCTGCCGCCGCCTCCCGGCCCTACGACGTCGACCGCGACGGCTTCGTGCTCGGTGAGGGCGCCGGCGTCATCGTGCTCGAGTCGCTCGAGCACGCGCAGGCACGAGGGGCGAAGATCTACGCCGAGCTCGCGGCCGTCGGCATGTCGTCCGACGCCCACCACATCGCCGCTCCCGAGCCCCAGGGCGCCGGCGCCGCCCGCGCCATGCTGGAGTCACTCGAGCGTGCCGGCCTGAAACCGTCGGACGTCTCCCACATCAACGTGCACGCCACCTCCACCCCGGTGGGTGACATCGCCGAGTACAACGCCCTCAAGCTGGCGTTCGGCGATGCCACGGACGACGTGGCGGTGACCGCGACGAAGTCCATGACCGGGCACCTGCTCGGCGCGGCCGGGGCGTTGGAGACCGTGCTCACGGTGCTCGCTGTCCACCACCGCCTCGTACCCGCCACCATCAACCTCGACCACCAGGACCCCGAGATCCCGCTCGACGTGGTCACCGGTGGGCCCCGCAAGCTGCCGGCCGGCGACATCGCCGCCTTGAACAACTCCTTCGGCTTCGGCGGCCACAACGTCGCGCTCACGATCTGCAGCGTCTGATGCCGGCCCGGATGCCGAGCAGCGCCTCGCAGGCGGCGTCGGCAGCGGCCGGGCCCAAGGTCGGTCGCGAGGACGACCCGCGCAGGCCGCTGCTGCGGCTCGCGACCTTCCTCGACGACGGCAGCCTCCGGCTGCTCACCCCGCAGGACTCGAGCGGTGTGCTGGCGGCACAGGGCACCGTGCGCGGCGTCCCTGTGGTGGCCTTCGCGAGCGACGCGACCGTGCAGGGCGGCGCCATGGGGGTCGAGGGGTGCTCGGTGATCCTCACGGCCTACGAGAAGGCGCTGGCCGACCGGGTCCCGGTGGTCGGGCTGTGGCACTCCGGCGGCGCACGGCTCGCCGAGGGCGTCGTCTCGTTGCACGCCGTCGGCGAGGTCTTCGCGGTGATGACCCGTGCCTCCGGCGTCATCCCGCAGGTCTCCGTGGTGCTCGGCGCGGCGGCGGGCGGCGCGGCATACGGCCCGGCTCTCACCGACATCGTCATCCTCGGTCCGGACGGACGGATCTTCGTCACCGGCCCGGACGTGGTCCGTTCCGTCACCGGGGAGAACGTCGACGCGTTGCGCCTCGGCGGCCCCGAGCCGCACGGCCGCCGCTCGGGCGTGGTGCACGTGATCACCGAGACCACCGAGGAGGCCTACCAGCGCGCCCAGCTCGTCTGCGCGCTGTTCGGCGCCCAGGGTGAGCTCGACGTGTCGGCGGTGCGAGATCGCGACCTAATCGCCTTGTTCCCTGAGTCGCCGAAGAGGGCGTATGACGTGCACCCCGTGGTCGGCGCGATCCTCGACGAGGGCGAGACCCTGGAGCTGCACCCCAAGTGGGCGCCGAGCATCACCACGACCCTGGGCCGGTTCGGTGGGCGCACCGTGGGTGTGGTCGCGAACAACCCGATGCGGCTCGGCGGCTGCCTCGACTCGTCCTCGGCCGAGAAGGCCGCCCGTTTCGTGCGGATGTGCGACGCCTTCGGCGTGCCGCTGCTCGTCGTCGTGGACGTGCCCGGCTACCTGCCCGGCGTCGGCCAGGAGTGGGACGGCGTGGTGCGCCGGGGCGCCAAGCTCTTGCACGCGTTCGCCGAGGCGACTGTCCCCCGGGTGACGCTGGTGACTCGCAAGGCCTACGGCGGCGCCTACATCGCGATGAACTCGCGCTCCCTCGGTGCGACCAGGGTCTTCGCCTGGCCGGGTGCGCAGGTGGCCGTGATGGGCGCAGTCGCGGCGGTGCGGATCCTGCACCGCCGCCGGCTGGCGGAGGTCGAGGAGGACGACCGCACCCGGGTCGAGAACGAGCTGGCGCAGGAGCACGAGGAGCTCAGCGGTGGCCTGCCACGCGCGGTCGAGATCGGCGTGGTGGACGAGATCATCGCCCCGGAGCGCACGCGGTCCGCGCTCGCGACCGCCCTCGCCCAGGCACCACGGCGACGCGGCCAGCACAACAACATCCCCCTGTGACCGCCCAGCGCGGCGGGCCCGGTGGGGCGACCGCGGTGGCCGGGGTTAGATTCGAAGGCATGGAGCAACAGAGCGTCGAGGTGGGGCGAGCCCAGGACGGGCCGATCCCTTGCCCGCAGTGCGGCAACCCCGATCCGTCCAAGATCATCAAGTGCCCGTACTGCCGCTACGTGCCCGGCACCAAACAGCTGCGCAAGGCGCCACCTGCGGCGGGCATCCACCGCCTCACGATCCCGGGCCTGTTCCTGGCCGGAGCCATCATCGAGCTCATCGCGCTGGCCCTGGTCGTCGCCGTGTCGGACACGGCAGGACCTTCACCGGCCGCGGCCATCGTCGTGTGGGCGCTGCTGGCGGTGGGCAGCGTGGTGCTCCTCGTGGCCTCGGTCGCCGCGGGCGTGTCCTTGGGGGTGCGCGCCAGCCGGGACGGCTGACACCCGCCTGCGGGCCCCGATGCGCCCGTGTCCTCGCGCCGTCGCTGCTCAGCCGACCTTGTGCAACCAGCGGACCGGTGCCCCTTCACCGGCATACCGGAACGGCTCCAGCTCCTCGTCCCACGCCCGGCCGAGCAGTCGATCGATCTCGGCGTGCAGCACCGTCACGTCGCCCTGGCTTGCCGCGACCGCGTGGCGCAACCGGTCCTCGTTGACGACGGCGTCGCCGCTCGCCGAGGTCCACGTGTGGTGGATGCCGAGGCTCGGGGTGTGTGACCAGCGGGACCCGTCGTTGCCGGGGCTCGCCTCCTCGCTCACCTCGTAGCGCAGGTTCTCCCAACCGCGCACGGCGCTGGCGAGGCGGGCGCCCGTGCCCGCCTCACCGGTCCACGAGAACTCGGTTCGCATCAACCCGGGCGCCAGCGGCTGCGGGGTCCAGTCGAGGTGGATCCGCGTGTCCAGCACGCCTTCGAGGGCCCAGGCGATGTGCGGGCACAGCGCAGTAGGGGTGGAGTGAATGAACACCACCCCGCGGGTCATGACTCGCGGCATCGCGACAGACATCCGGACCTCCTGTGTGCGAGGGACGTCTTCCCCAACGACCTCGTCCACGGTCCGGCGGGTGCCGGAGCCACCGGGCGCACCCGGCAGTGCCGCCCATTGTGCCTCATCCGCCACATCCGCACCAGCACCCCGCTCGCGTCGGCCTTCCGCGCTCCCCCGGCGACCTCGGTGGGAGACTGACCGCATGCTCGTGCACCCCTGGGACGCCGCAAGCAGCGACGAGGAGTGGCGGGCGGTGCTCCAGCATTTCGACTTCGGTCAGCTGATCGCGCCCGGCGGTCCCGACCGCGAGCTGCCCGTGGTCGTCCCGACCCACTTCATCTTCGACGGCGAGCACACCATCGAGCTGCACCTCGCGCGCCCCAACCCGGTATGGCGTGCCCTCGCCGAGCGTCCGCGGGCGCTGTTCACGGTGGTCGCCGACTACGTCTACGTCCCAGCGGCGGTCAACGCCGGCCAGGACGTCGCCGCGGAGCTGGGGGTCCCGACCAGCTACTACGCGGCGGTGCAGGTCAGCTGCGACGTCGAGGTGATCGACGAACCTGAGGAGAAGGCCGGCCTGCTCAATCGGCAGCTCGCCCACTTCGAGCCACCGGGTTCGGCCCGTCTCCCGGTGTCGACGGCGACCGACAGCGACCGTCGCCTCCTACCCGGTATCCGAGGCATCCGGCTGTCCGGCACGCAGGTGAGGGCGAAGTTCAAGTACGGCGGCAACAAGACTCGCGAGCACCGCGAGGCCATCGCGGAGGCCCTCGCGGTACGCAACGGCTCGATGGACGACTCCGCACGCCGGCGGTTGCTCGCCCGGAGCGCGACCACTGAGGTGAGCGCACCGGACTGAGGTCCCGCGAGCCCATCACCAGCGCGGGACCAGGCTCGGGTGTGCGGAGCCTGGTCCCGGTGCACGATGGCTTTGCTCAGGCCGAGCGACGGTGTTCGACCGGCTCGGAGGTGCGCCGCCCGGACGAGGCGGTCTCGGTCCTGATCCGCAGCCGGACCGGCGGCGTGAACAGCTCCGACTCCGGCGTGGGGGCCGGGGCGGGCGCCGACCGCCGTGCCAGGGTGAGGCGAGACCTCAACGTGGGCTGCTGCTGACGCTCCGAGGCCCGTCGTTCCTGCCGGGCCTGCTTGGCCAGACGGGACCGCTCGGCACGACGCAGGTCGTCCTGGTGGCGGGCCTCGGCCAGCTCCATGGAGATGAACGGGTGCATGTCGTGCTCCTTCCGATGCCGGCCGTTGCGACCGGGAGGGCCGCGGACTTCGTACCGACAACCAGCACGTTGCTCCGTAAGGCACCGTGCCCGGATCGGACAAAGTCCCTAAGTCCTCGTGAGGCGCGGGGACTCAGACCACCTCAGTGGGCCCCGGTGCCTCAGGCGGGCAGCTACGGTGCTCAGGTGGAGGCGACCGAACGCTGGCGACGGTTCTCGAGCGCGCGGGTCGCACGGATGGCCACGACGCGCTCCGATGGGCACCCTCACCTGGTGCCCATCGTCTTCGCCGTCGCCGAAGAGACGATCTTCACCTGCGTCGACGACAAACCCAAGACCACCCGGCGGTTGCGCCGGCTGGACAACATCGCGGCGACCGGCCGGGTGAGCGTTCTGGTCGACCACTACGAGGACGACTGGAGTGCCCTGTGGTGGATCCGCGCCGACTGCACGGCAGCGATCCTCGACCCAGCCGACCCCCTCGCCCGCTCTGGCCTCCGGTCCCTGGCCGCGAAGTACCCGCAGTATGCCGGGTCGCCGCCACCGGGCCCGGTCGTCGCGCTCCGTCCCACCGGGTGGCGGTCCTGGTCGGCTCGGCAGTGGTGAGTGCGCGCGAGCTGGTCACGGTATGCCGGGCAGCTCCCAGCTCTGGCCGGTGCCGCTGTCGATGAGTGCCGCCCGCTCGACGCGCACCGTGAGCGGCAGCGCGTCGGTCGCCATCCGCACCGCCACCGG
>NZ_VOHR01000154.1 GCF_009192725.1 Segeticoccus rhizosphaerae
CCCCCGCAACCGTCAGGGAGGGCTCGGCCGCCGGGGGTGGCAGCTGAGCGAGACCCGCCCAGCCGACGCCGGTGCGCCGCTGGCGCAGCTCGCCGGCGAGGTAGGCCACGACCACCTCGACGTCCTCCGGCTCGGTGCGGCGCAGCAACTCGGTGAGCGCATCACGTTTCGTCAACCGGGAGCGGGTGGCGGCGACTTCGCGGGAGACGGCCACGACCTCGGCGAGGAGCATGACCCCATCCTGCCCGCCGCCCCCGACATCCCGGCGCTGCTGGCCGGTGCTCGTGTCACCGCGTCGCCGAACGGTGCCGTGCGCAAGGGCCAGGAAGGCACCAAGGCCGGTAGGCAGGCGAAAGGCCGACGGCCACGGCCACGGCCGCACGCTGTGGCACGATGGCGCGCGTGAGCACCACCACGGACCGCCCCGCTCCCCCGACCGGCACGCCCGCCCTGCCGCTGCTCGTCCTCGGCCACGGCACCCAGTTGGCCAGCGAGCGGGGTGTCGAGTGCCCGGGAGACCTCCCGGCACCGTCCGACCCGGCGCTGGTCGAGCGCGCCCGGGCGGCGAAAGCCGCACTCGGCGACCGGGTGTTCGTGCTCGGACACCACTACCAGCGCAGCGAGGTCATCGAGTTCGCCGACGTCACCGGTGACTCGTTCAAACTGGCCAAGGAGGCAGCGGCGCGGCCGGACGCGCCATACATCGTCTTCTGCGGCGTGCACTTCATGGCCGAGTCCGCTGACATCCTGACCAGTGACGAACAGGCCGTGATCCTTCCGGATCTGGCGGCCGGCTGCTCGATGGCCGACATGGCCGACATCGGCCAGGTGGAGGACGCCTGGGACGACCTGGTCGAGCTCGGCGTCGCCGACGACGTGGTGCCGGTGACCTACATGAACTCCTCGGCCGCGATCAAGGCCTTCACCGGCCGGCACGGCGGGACGGTCTGCACCTCCAGCAACGCCCGCACGGCGCTCACCTGGGCCTTCGACAAGGTCGGCGGCGTCGGCGGCAGCGGCAAGGTGCTCTTCCTGCCCGACCAGCACCTCGGCCGCAACACCGCCCTCGACCTCGGGCTCGCGCTCGAGGACTGTGTCGTCCTCGACCCGCACCGACCCATGGGTGGTCTGACCCCCGAGCAGGTCCGGTCGGCCCGGATCATCCTCTGGCGGGGCCACTGCTCGGTGCATGGGCGGTTCAGCGTCGACGCCGTCGAGACCGCGCGCCGGGAGATCCCGGACGTCAAGGTGATCGTGCACCCCGAGTGCCGCCATGAGGTGGTCGCGCTCGCCGACGAGGTCGGTTCCACCGAGAAGATCATCAAGACCATCTCGGCGGCGCCCGACGGCACGTCCTGGGTCGTCGGCACCGAGCTCAACCTCGTGCAGCGACTGGCCCGGCAGTTCCCGAAGCAGCGGATCGCCTTCCTGGAGAAGAACGTCTGCTACTGCTCGACGATGAACCGGATCGACCTGCCGCACCTCGTGTGGGCCCTCGAGTCGCTCGTCGCCGGCCGGGTGGTCAATCGGATCGAGGTCGACCCGGACGTCGCGCACTGGGCGCAGGTCGCGCTCGACCAGATGCTGGCCCTGCCCGGCGGGACCGCCAAGGACTGAGACCCGTCGGCGGTGTGCTGCTCGGCGACGCGGCGGGCCCGCAGGCCGCCCGGCCCGTTCTCAGCCACCGGACCGGGTCCGAGCGCACCACCGCCCCGGAGCAGAATTGGCCCATGAGCCTCGACGTCGACCGCATCCGTTCCGCCTTCCCTGCCGTCTCCGACGAGGTGGCGTACTTCGACGGGCCCGGGGGTTCGCAGACTCCCGAGGTCGTCGGCCGTGCGGTGGCGGACACGATGGTGGCGGGCCTGGCCAACCGTGGCTCGGTGACCGCTGCCGAACAGCGAGCGGAAGCGGTGGTCCTCGCGGCCCGAGCGGCCGTCGCGGACCTGCTCGGTGCCGATCCTCGTGGCGTCGTGTTCGGCCGTTCGGCCACCCAGCTGACGATGGACATGGCGGGCACCCTGGCCAAGCAGTGGTCCCCCGGCGACGAGGTCGTCGTCTCCCGGCTGGACCACGACGCCAACATCCGACCCTGGGTCATCGCCGCCGAGGCAGCTGGTGCGGTGGTCCGGTGGGCCGAGTTCGACCCGGACACGGGCGAGCTGCCCGTCTCGGCGGTCACCGGGCTGCTCGGTGACCGCACGCGCGTCGTCGCGGTCACCGGCGCCTCCAACCTGATCGGCACCCGACCCGACACGGCGGCGATCGGGCTCGCCGCGCACGACGTGGGGGCCCTGCTCTACGTCGACGGAGTGCACCTCACGCCGCACGCACCCGTCGACGTCGCCGAGCTGGGAGCCGACTTCTACACCTGCTCGCCCTACAAGTTCTTCGGTCCTCACCACGGGGTGCTGGCGGCTGCTCCCGAGCTGCTCGAGACGCTGCGGCCGGACAAGCTCATGCCCTCCACCGAGGTCGTCCCCGAACGCTTCGAGCTGGGCACGCTGCCCTACGAGGTCCTCGCGGGGACGACCGCGACGGTGGACTTCATCGCGGACCTGGTCCCCGGTGACGGCGACCGGCGGGCGCGGGTGCTCGCGTCGATGGCCGCGGTCGAGCAGCACGAGGACGCCTTGCTGGCTCGGCTGCTGAAGGGGCTGGCCGACCAGCCGCAGATCACCGTGCACGGACGAGCGAGGCGCCGCACGCCGACCGTCCTGATGACACATGCAGACCGTCCCGGGCTCGAGGTCTACGAGCGCCTCGCCGCCGACGGGATCAACGCCCCGGCAGACCACTTCTACGCGCTGGAGGCCTCCCGGCACCTGGGACTGGGCGACGAGGGTGGCATCCGGGTCGGTCTCGCGCCCTACACGACCGAGGCCGAGGTCGACCGTCTGCTGGAGCGGCTCGCCGCGCTGTGACGATCAGGCGCCGGCGAACATCCCCTCGGCGTCCAGGGTGGGGTTGTGCTCGGTCGGCACACGCTCGCCCTCCGGCGGCGGCCCGGGCGGGGTGCCGTCACCGAACGGCCTGCCGCCCAAGGCTTCCCGGCCGTGCGGTGTCGCCCAGTTGGACAGGTCCGGGCCGTCCGGCACCACACCGGTCGGGTTCACGTCACGGTGCACGACGTAGTAGTGCCGCTTGATCTGCGCGAAGTCGATGGTGTCGCCGAAACCCGGCGTCTGGAACAGGTCTCGCGCGTAGGCCCACAGCACCGGCATCTCCGAGAGCTTGCTCCGGTTGCACTTGAAGTGCCCGTGGTAGACGGGGTCGAAGCGGGCCAGCGTGGTGAAGAGGCGCACGTCGGCCTCGGTGACGGTGTCGCCCACCAGGTAGCGGCGGCCCTCGAGCCGTTCGGAGAGCCAGTCCAAGGCGGCGAACAGGCGGTGGTACGCCTCGTCATACGACTCCTGGGTGCCGGCGAAGCCCGCCTCGTAGACCGCGTTGTTGACGTCGCGGTAGACCCGCTCGGAGACCTCCTCGATCTCCTCGCGCAGCGCCTCGGGGTAGAGCTGCGGGGCGCCCTCGCGGTGGAAGGCGGTCCACTGTGTCGACAGGTCCACGGTGATCTGCTTGAAGTCGTTGGTGACGACCTGCCCGGTGGGGATGTCGACGATGGCCGGCACGGTGATGCCGCGCGGGTAGCCGGGTTGCCGCTTCTCGTAGGCGTCCTTGAGCCGCGGGATGCGCAACACAGGGTCGAGGCCGTCGGGGTCGAGGTCGAAGGTCCAGCTGTTCGCGTCGTGGGTCGGACCGGCGAGGCCCATCGAGAGCGCGCCCTCCAGCCCGAGCAGCCGTCGGACGATGATGGCCCGGTTGGCCCAGGGGCAGGCCCGCGCCGCGACGAGCCGGTAGCGGCCCGCCTCGACCGGCCAGCCGCTGCTGCCGTCACTGGTGATCCGGTCGTCGAGGTAGCGGGTGTCGCGCTGGAAGCTCTCCTCGACGTATGCCGTGCTGGTGTCCTTGGCCATACACCGAACCTACGTCATCGGCCGAGGCGGTCGAGCAGCACGGCCTCGGCCAGGCAGACCCGCTCGAACTCCCCGAGGTGCAGGCTCTCGTTGGCACCGTGCGCCCGGGTGTCGGGGTCCTCGACGCCGGTCACCAGGATCGCGGCGTCCGGGAACCTCTCCGCGAACGCGGCCACGAACGGGATCGACCCGCCCACGCCGATGTCGACCGGCGGCACGCCCCAGGCGTCCTCGAAGGCGGCGCGTGCCTGGTCATAGATCGGGCCCTCCGCCTGCGCGGCGAAGCCCTCGCCCTCGTCGTCGAGCCGGACGTCCACGTGCACCCCCCACGGCGCATGCTCGCGCAGGTGTCGCTCGAGTGCCTCGTATGCCGTCCGCGGACTCTCGTCCGGAGCGATCCTCATCGAGATCTTGGCCCGGGCCGACGGCACCAGGGTGTTGGAGGAGGTGTCGACCGAGGGTGCGTCCAGCCCGATCACGGTCAGCGACGGCTTGGTCCACATCCGTGAGAGCAACGAGTCGGTACCGATCGTCTGGACGCCCTCGAGCAGGCCGGCGTCGCGCCGCAGCTGGTCCTCGGTCATCTCCAGCTCGGCGGCGTGGCCCGATCTCAGCCCGGCCACGGCGACGTTGCCCTCGTCGTCGTGCAGGCTGGCGAGCAGTCGCGTCAGCGCCATGATGCCGTCGGGCACCGCGCCGCCGAACATGCCGCTGTGGATGGAGTGGTCGAGCGCGCGCACCTCGACGACCACCCGCACCATGCCCCGCAGGGTGGTCGTGAGCGCCGGGGTGCCGATGTCCCAGTTGGTGGAGTCGGCCAGCACGATCGCGTCGGCGCGCAGCCGCTCGCCGTGCCGCTCGAGGATGGTGGCCAGGCTGTCCGACCCGACCTCCTCCTCGCCCTCGACGAAGATCGACACGCCCACGGGAAGGCCCCCGGCGTGAGCGCGCAGGGCCGCGACGTGCGCCATGATCCCGGCCTTGTCGTCGGCCGCGCCCCGGCCGTAGAGGCGGCCGCCGCGCTCGGTGGGTTCGAACGGCGGGCTGTCCCAGTCGGCGTCGTCCCCCGGCGGCTGCACGTCGTGGTGCGCGTAGAGCAGGATCGTCGGCGCGCCCTCGGGTCCGTCGAGGTGACCGATCACGGCCGGCCGGCCGCCCTCGCGGACGATCTCCACCACGAGCCCCTCTGACTCGAGCAGCTCGGCCACGGCGGAGGCGCTCTGGTCGACGAGACCCTGGTCGAACGAGTCGAGTGACACGCTGGGGATGCGGGTCAGCGCCTCGAGGTCCCGGCGCACGGTCGGCATCAGGCCACGCACGCGCCCGCGCAGGGTGCTCAGCCGCGCGGCGTCGTCGGTCAGGTCGGTCTTGCTCGCGTCGTCGGTCACGTTCGCGAGACTACTGCGGCGCGTCGTCGGGCGACGGCGGTGGGAGCGGCGGTGAGCACACGACATACAGTGTGCTTCGTGTTTGGACGCAAGAAGACTTCCGAGGCCGAGGCCGACAGCAACCCGGTCGAGCGGCCGGGGGCCAAGAACCGTCCGACGCCCAAGCGGCGCGCGCAGGAGGCTGCTCGCAAGCAGCCCCTCGTGCCGACCGACCGCAAGGCTGCCGGCAAGACCGACAAGGCCAAGGCGCGCGAGGAGCGGGTCAAGCGGCGCGAGGCGATGATGCGGGGCGACGAGCGCTACCTGCCCGCTCGCGACAAGGGTCCGATCAAGCGATTCATCCGCGACACCGTCGACTCCCGCTGGAACATCGGAGAGTTCCTGCTGCCGCTGATGGTGGTCGTGCTCGCGCTCGCCTTCGTCAGGAACGCGACCACGCAGTTCCTCGTGCTGGTCCTCGTCTACGGCATCGTCGTCATCGGGGTGGTCGACGCCTTCTTCCTCTGGCGCCGCATCAGGAAGCGGATCGAGGAGAGGTTCCATGAGGCGCCGCCCCGCGGTTCGATGATGTATGCCGTGATGCGCTCGTTCCAGATGCGCCGCTCGCGGATGCCCAAGCCCCAGGTCGAGCGCGGCGACAAGCCCCGCTGACCCGGCGGCGGTCGACATGGACGCCACCAACGCCTTTGCCACGGGCAGCGGATCGTGGTTGTCGCGGCTCGGCAACCTGCGCAACGTGGTCCGGCAGGAGGTGGTGGCGCGCCAGCTGACCGCGCACCTGCCGATGCCGTCGGGCGCCAGTGCGATCGACGTGGGCTCGGGCCAGGGCACGCAGGCGATCCGGTTGGCGCGGGAGGGTTTCGAGGTCACCGCGGTCGAGCCGGAACCGCGGATGCGCGAGGCCTGTGCGGAGGCGCTCGAGGACGAGACTCCTGCGGTCCGCGCCCGGGTCGACCTCCGCGCGGGGGGCATCGGTGATCTCGCGGACGTGGCCGATCCGGGCGGCTACCAGGTGGTGCTGTGCCACGGGGTGTTGATGTACCTCGACTCCCCCGTCGTGGCGCTGACCGAGCTGGCTGGGCTCGTCGGGGCCGGCGGGACACTGTCGGTCCTCACCCGCAACGCCGAGGCGCTGGCCTGGCGCCCTGCCGCGCGGCACGACTGGCGCGGGGCCCTCGAGTTGCTGGACGAGGTCGATCGTGCAGACCGGGAGCACCGTTCACCGGTCTACCGCAACGAGATCGGGGTTGACGCCCGGGCGGACTGGCGTGAGGGGTTGGAGGACTTGTTGCGCTCGTCCGGGCTCGCCCTGGAGGCGTGGTACGGCGTGCGGATCGCGAGCGACAACGTGCCGGTCGAGGAGTCCTTTCCGCAGGACCCCGAGCAGGCGCGGGCCCTGCTCGACCTCGAGGAGCGGTTCGGGCGCACCGACCCCTACCGCAGGATGGGCACCTTGATGCACCTGGTCGCCCGGCGGCCGTGGCCGTCGACGACGACACTGCTCTGACCCTCGCACGCGGCCGGGCCGCTGGGGCGGGACACAATCCACGGACCCGTGAACTCTGCACGCGGATCGGCCGCTCAGGCGGGCACAGTCCGCGGACCCGTGAACTCTGCATGGGTCCGCGCCGACCTAGTCAGCCAGCTCGCCGAAGGAGGCGGGCGCGCGGGTCAGGGCGTAGGTCGCGAAGTGCAGGCGGGACACCGCTCCCTGCTCGTCGCGGGTCACCTCGAGCAGCTCACCACGCTCGCGCCCCTCGACCGCACGGAAGCGACCGGTCCCATCAGCCTCGAACCGGGTCTCCGCCAGGGGCCCCGGCAGCGCGGGCAACCGGGACCACAGCTGGCCGTCCCGCACCTCCAGGACGATCTCCTCGCCCTCGGACCACCAGCTGCCGAGGACCCCGTCGAGGGCCGGCTGCGGACGTGACGGGGTCCACGGCGTGGCCGGAGTCGGTTCGGCGTCCAGGACGGCGGTGACCAGGTCGGTGGCCAACGCCACCGGATCGGCGCCGGCAGTGGTGTTGGCGAAGACGACCGCGCCCACCTTGTCCTTGCGGCGCACGCGGAGCCCGGTGACGTAGCCCGGCATGGCGCCGCCGTGGCCCGCCAGCACGCGATCACCGGCTCGCTGCAGGTCGTAGCCGAGTCCGTAGGCGCGCGACCAGCCCTCCAGGTCGGTCATGATCAGGGGCCGGCACATCTCGTCGACCGTGTCGCGGGACAGGACGTCCGGGTCCGGGTCGGCGACGAAGGCGGCATAGCGCGCCAGGTCGGCGACGGTGCTCCACAGGCCACCGAGCGGAGCCGTGGCCCTGAGCTCGAAGAGCGGCTCGCGCCTCGCGACCCGGCTGTGCGGGTGCACCGAGTAGCCGTGCGCGCGACGTGCGTCGTCGGGAGTCAGGCCGCTGTGCGCCATCCCGAGGGGTTGCAGGACGCGGCGTGTCACCGACTCCTGCCACGAGCAACCCTCGAGACGCTCGACGACCTGGCCGAGCAGGGCATACGCGAGGTTGGAGTAGTGGAACGCGAAGTGTGGTGGAAGCACCCGCTCGGCCTGCCCCAGCTCCCGCAGCAGGCGCTCCTCGTCCGGCGCGTCCAGGCTCTCCCAGATCCGGCCGACGGGTTCGCGCTGCAGCCCCGAGGCGTGGGCGAGCATCTGGCGGATCGTGATCGTCCCGTGCGCCGTCCCGGGCAGGTGCCTCGACAACGGGTCGTCGAGGCGCAGCTTGCCCTCGTCACGCAACGCCATGACCTGCACCGCGGTGAACGTCTTGGTCACCGACCCGATCAGGTACTGCGTGTCGTCGGTGGCAGGTTCGGGTTCGGGTTCCAGCCGGGCCGACCCGACGTGGGACGACCACACCAGCTCTCCGTCGCGGACCAGTCCGGCGCTCAGTCCCGGTGTGCGCCAGTCGCGCTGGGCGTTCGCGGCGAGCCGATCGAGCGTGCTGCGGGTGGCCTCCCCCAGGCCGCTCACTCGGCCGGCCGCAGGCTCATGGGCCCGTAGACCACCGTGCCGTCCTCATGGAGGGTCACCGACTCGACACCGGCGTCGGCGAGCGCACGCCATTCCTCACCGATCCAGCTCTCCGCGTCGCCCTGGGAGGGGAACGGGCCACCGCCCAGCTTCTCGCGGTCGGCGAGCTCCTTGCCCTCGGCGTCCTGGAAGGTCCACGTCCACGCAGTGCTCATGCGCTCAGCCTAGGGGGACGCTGCAACCAACTCGACGCGGATGACTGCGGCCCTCACGAGGCGTGGCGCCCGGGCCCGGCGGTGCTTCCGCCGGACTTGTCGGTCACCCCGGCGGAATCGAAGGTTGCGACCTCGCGCAACAGTCGAGCGGCGGACTGCACGAGCGGCACGGCCAGGGCGGCGCCGCTGCCCTCTCCGAGGCGCAGACCGAGGTCGACCAGCGGATCGAGCCCGAGGTGGGCCAAGGCGGCGCTGGCGCCGGGCTC
>NZ_VOHR01000155.1 GCF_009192725.1 Segeticoccus rhizosphaerae
GCCGGCCCCAGGACGCTCGCCCCGACGGCCGCGATGGCTTGCCGGGCGGCGGACCGGACCGGTTCGACCTCCGCCGCGGCGCCGGCCATGAGCTCGGGGATGAGGGCCGGGGCTGCGGGGATGACGGCGACCGACCTGATCACGTCGTGCTCTCCCCGGCGCCAGAGCGTCTGGCTCCACAAGTCGTCAGAACGCGCCGATCGGAGGGGCGGGTCATCGGCAGGCGGGCGCAGGCGCGGGAGCGGGTGGCCGGCCGACCGACGGCATCCCGAGCGACACCTGTGGCCGTCCCGGTTCCGGCTGGTCCTGCAGCGATTCCCACGCGTTGCCGCCCGCGGTCCGGCGCACGGCATACGTGCCGCCCCGGAGAGCGGAGTCGGCAACCAGGTGGTGCGGCGCGCCATAGGTCACGTCGACCGAGACGACGTCGCCCGGGCGTGGCCGCTCGGCACCCTCGGGCACGGCGAAGTGGACCAGCCGGTTGTCGCGGGCGCGCCCGGAGAGGCGGTGGGTCTCGGCGTCCTTGCGGCCCTCGCCGGTCGCCACGAGCACCTCCACGGTCCGCCCCTCGAGGGTCCGGTTCTCGGCCCAGGAGACCTCCTCCTGCACGGCCAGCAGCCGGTCATAGCGCTCCTGCACCACGGCCTTGGGCACCTGGTCGTCCATCGTGGCGGCCGGGGTGCCGGGGCGGATGGAGTACTGGAACGTGAAGGCGCTCGAAAACCGTGACGCCCGAACCACATCCAGCGTGCCCTGGAAGTCTTCCTCAGTCTCGCCGGGGAAGCCGACGATGATGTCGGTGGTGATCGCGGCGTCCGGGATCTGCTCGCGCACCCGGTCGATGATGCCGAGGAACTTGGCGCTGCGGTAGGAGCGGCGCATCCGCTTGAGCACGGCGTCCGATCCAGACTGCAGCGGCATGTGCAGGCTCGGCATGACGGCCCGGGTCTCGGCCATCGCGGTGATGACGTCGTCGGTGAACGCGGCGGGGTGCGGGCTGGTGAACCGCACGCGCTCGAGCCCCTCGATCTCGCCACAGGCGCGCAGCAGCTTGCCGAACGCGAGCCGGTCGCCGAACTCCACGCCATACGTGTTGACGTTCTGGCCGAGCAGGGTGACCTCCACGACACCCTGCGCGACGAGTGCCTCGATCTCGGCGAGGATCTCGCCCGGTCGCCGGTCGGCCTCCTTGCCGCGCAGGCTCGGGACGATGCAGAAGGTGCAGGTGTTGTTGCAGCCGACCGAGATGGAGACCCACGCGCTGTAGGCGGAGTCGCGTCGGGTCGGGAGCGTGGAGGGGAAGGTCTCGAGGCTCTCCAGGATCTCGACCTCGGCGCGCTTGTTGTGCCGCGCGCGGTCCAGCAATGCCGGGAGCGACCCGATGTTGTGCGTGCCGAAGACGACGTCGACCCAGGGCGCCTTGTCGACGATCGTGGAGCGGTCCTTCTGCGCGAGGCAGCCGCCCACGGCGATCTGCATGTCCGGGTTGCGCAGCTTGGCCGGGCGCAGCTGACCGAGGTTGCCGTAGAGCTTGTTGTCGGCGTTCTCCCGGACCGCGCAGGTGTTGAACACGACCACGTCGGCCGCCTCGGGTCGCTCGGCGCTCGGCACACTCGCCACGTCGACGTAGCCGGCCGTCTCGAGCAGGCCGGCCAGGCGTTCGGAGTCGTGCACGTTCATCTGGCACCCGTGGGTGCGCACGTCATAGGTCTTCATCGCACCGCCAAGGGTACGACGTCGGGTCGCCTCGCCCGTGGCCACCGGCGGTCAGCTGCCGGACCAGTCCTGCTCGGGCAGCGGCTTGCGACCGGTCACGTTGATGCCGTTGAAGGTCTGGATGAGAGACGCGGCCCAGATGACCACGGCGAGCTGGCGCTCGCTGAAGACCTCGGCCGCCTCGGCGTAGACCTCGTCCGGCACGTCACGGGTCTCGGACAGGTGACTGATCGCCTCGGTCAGCGCCAGGGCTGCCCGCTCCTGCGTGGTGAACAGCTCGGTCTCGCGCCAGACCGGCAGCACCGCGAGCCGGCGGGCCGTCTCCCCGTGGCGCGCTCCGTCCCGGGCGTGCATGTCAGCGCAGTAGGCGCAGCCGTTGATCTGCGAGGCCCGAGTCTTGACCAGCTCGATGAGCACCGGGTCGAGGCCCTCTTCCGCAGCGGTCCGTTCGACGTACTCGTGCAGGTTGACCAGACGCTTGAACGCGTCCGGCAGGGCTTCGTGGGGCAGGATGCGTGAACTCACCCCTCGACGGTATGCCGGGACCCGCCGGCCGCCACCGTGGACCCGCGAACCGGCCCTCAGTCGCGACGGTGTTGGGGCAGCTCGTCCAACGCCTCGCGGATCACCGCGAACGCCATCGACGAGGAGTAGCCCTTGCGAGCGAGCATCCCGGCCAGGCGCCGGGTCTGGACCTGGCGGTCGAGACCGTGCATGGTCCGCAGCTTCTTGTCGACCAGCCGCCGCGCCCGGTCACGCTCGTCCTCGGCGCCGACCTGCTCGAGAGCCTGGTCGGCGACGTCGCGGTCGACCCCCTTCCTGCTCAGCTCGCGAGCCAGGGCCCGACGGGCGAGCCCACGCCCGCTCTGCTGCGAACGCACCAGCATGGCGGCGTAGGCCTCGTCGTCGACCAGCCCGACCTCGGTGAGCCGGTCCAGCACCTCTCGGGCCACCTCGGGGTCGCAGTTCTTCTGGCGCAGCTTGTCCTCCAGCTGCGCCCGGCTGCGGGGAGCCATGGTCAGCTGGCGCAGCACGATCTGGCGCGCGACGGCATACGGGTCGGCGTCCGCACCACGGGTGGCCGGGTCCTCCGGCGGCGGGGTGCGCCCCGAGGAGGTCGAGGCACCGCCGCCACCGGAGGGTTGGAGGCCGACGCGGGCGATCATGTCTGCGAGCGAACGGACCCTCTCGCGCCGGTCGTCCGCACCGGGCGGACCCAGTGCGGACGAGTCAGGGGAGCCGAACACGTCGGACAGGGTGCTCAGAAGTCGACCGGCACGTCCGGCACCGCCGCGGGCTCACTCGGCTTGTCGAGCTGCGGGCCGATGCCGAGCTTCTCCTTGATCTTCTTCTCGATCTCGTCGGCGAGGTCGGGGTTGTCGCGCAGGAAGCCGCGGGCGTTCTCCTTGCCCTGGCCGAGCTGGTCGCCCTCGTAGGTGTACCAGGCGCCGGCCTTGCGGACGAAGCCGTGCTCGACACCCATGTCGATCAGGCCGCCCTCGCGGGAGATGCCCTGCCCGTAGATGATGTCGAACTCGGCCTGCTTGAACGGCGGGGAGACCTTGTTCTTGACCACCTTGCAGCGGGTGCGGTTGCCGACCGCGTCGGTGCCGTCCTTCAGGGTCTCGATCCGGCGGACGTCGAGGCGCACCGACGCGTAGAACTTCAGCGCCTTGCCACCCGTGGTCGTTTCGGGAGAACCGAACATGACACCGATTTTTTCACGGAGCTGGTTGATGAAGATAGCGGTCGTGCCGGTGCTGTTGAGCGTGCCGGTCAGCTTGCGCAACGCCTGGGACATCAGCCGGGCCTGCAGGCCGACGTGGCTGTCACCCATCTCGCCCTCGATCTCGGCGCGGGGCACGAGCGCAGCGACCGAGTCGACCACGATGATGTCGATCGCGCCCGAGCGGATCAGCATGTCTGCGATCTCGAGCGCCTGCTCGCCGGTGTCGGGCTGGCTGACCAGCAGCGCGTCGGTGTCGACGCCGAGCTTCTTGGCGTAGTCGGGGTCGAGCGCGTGCTCGGCGTCGATGAAGGCCGCGATGCCGCCGGCCTTCTGCGCGTTGGCCACCGCGTGCAACGCCACAGTCGTCTTGCCCGACGACTCCGGTCCGTAGATCTCCACCACACGGCCGCGGGGCAGGCCGCCGATGCCGAGGGCGACGTCGAGCGCGATGGACCCGGTGGGGATGACCTCCATCGGCGCACGGACCTCGTCGCCGAGACGCATCACGGCACCCTTGCCGTGGGCCTTCTCGATCTGCGCCATGACGGCGTCGAGGGACTTGGACTTGTCGGCTTGAGCCATGTCCTGACCTGCTCTTCCTGAAATCGTGGGCTGCCGTCTACCTGCGACCGACACCCGGTCGCCGCTGACCGGCAGTCACCGGCCACCTGACGCACTGTGTCGAGTCAGACGTTAGGAGCGACCACCGACACCGGCCCCCGCCACGGCCGAGGCTGTGGACGGCGGGACGCCGGCGGCGTTCCATGGGGACGAGACTACTCGGACAGGCGTTCGATGGGCGCACGCGGCCAGCGACACGCCGAAACGCGGAGCAGGCCATCACCGCGGCGTTTCCGCCGTGCCGCCTCCCCTGCCACGAAAACAACTCCAGCCTCAGCAGTCACGACAGCAACAAGCGTTCCACCCGCCGGGCCGCACCGACCAGGCCGACCAGACCGAGCACCGCCAGGTAGGCCACGTGCACGAGCAGCCCCGTCCCGACCTCGCCGAGCATCAGCCCGCGCTCGAGCGCCACCCCGTGGTAGAGCGGCGTCACCTGCACCAGCCACTGCACCCCCGAGGGGTAGGTCGCCAGCGGGAAGAAGGTCGCCGAGAACAGGAAGAGCGGCTGGATGGCGAGGTTGATCCAGTCGAAGTCGACCCAGGACCGCATGAAGGTCGTCGCGAACATCCCCACCGCCGAGAACGCGAACGAGATGAAGTTCGCCGCCGGCAGCGCGAGCAGCGCCCACCACGAGTGCACCATCCCGGCGACGACCGCCACGAGCAGGAACGCCCCGGAGTAGAACGCGCCACGCAGCAGCGACCAGCTGATCTCCCCCACCGCCACGTCACGCGGCCCGAGCGGCGTCGCGAGCACCGAGTCGTAGAGCTTGGCGTACTTCAGCTTGAAGAAGACGTTGAAGGTGGAGTCGAACACCGCGCCGTTCATCGCCGCCGCGGCCAGCAGCGCCGGGGCGACGAACTCGGCATACGACACGACCGACCCGCCGTCGGTGGTCACCGTGCGCACCAGCGCGCCGAGCCCGACCCCGAGGGAGAACAGGTAGAGGATCGGCTCGGCCAGTCCCGTCACGAACGCGATCCACCCGTGCCGGAAGGCCATCGCGTTGCGCTCCACCAGGATCCGCGCCATCCCGGCGCCCGCGGGGATGGGCAGCACCCGCGCCAGTCGAGACACGACGCCAGGACGCGGTGCGGCGGGCGCGGCGGTGCGGATCGTCATACGACCAGCCTCCGGCGGAAGGCCTTGTAGGCGAGCCACCCCGTCACCACGACGACCAGGAGCAGGTATGCCGTGTGCCCCAGCAGGTGCAGCCAGTCCGGGGAGCCCGTGGCCAGGTCGCGGTTGCCGTCGACCCCGTGCCACAGCGGCGTCACCCAGGCGATCGGGCGCAGGAACGCGGGCAGCTGGTCGAGCGGGAAGAAGGTGCCCGAGAAGAGGAACAGCGGCGTCATGACGAACCGGAACATGATCGAGAAGCCGGCGTCGTTCTCCTGGGTCGCGGCGAACGCGAAGACCGGCACGGTGAAGGCCAGCCCGGTCAGCACGGTGAGCGGCAGCGCCAGCAGCACCCACCAGGACGCCCACGCGCCGAACGCCGCCCCGACCGCGAGGAAGATGCCGGTCGCGAGCGCGATCTGCGAGGCGACCCAGCCGATGTGGCCGATCAGGATGTCGGCGACGCCGATCGGGGTGGCGAGCATCGCGTGGTACTGCATCTGCCAGCGGATCGCGCCGAGCACGGTGTAGGACGACTCCCCCATCGCGACCCACATCGACTGTGCCGCAAGGATTCCCGGCACGACGTACTGCAGGTAGGGCATCCCGTCGACCCCGCCGGAGGACGAGTCGACCAGGCTGCCGAGCCCGAGCCCCATCGCGAGCAGGAACATCACCGGCATCAGGAACCGGCTGACCACGTTGCCCTGCCACGTCCGCTTGTACTGCGTCGCCCAGAACGCGAACACCGGCTGCCAGCGCCGGCTGCGCGGGAACGGCTCGGGGGTATTCCGGGTGCTCGCCGCCGTGGGCAGCGTCGGGTCGGCAGCCACGTCAGTCCACCAGGGTGCGGCCGGTGAGGTTGAGGAAGACGTCCTCCAGCGTGGAGCGGCGCACGAGGGCCGACAACGGCTCGAGCCCTGCGGCATGCACCTTCTCACCGGCCGCGTCGCCGTCGTCGGTGTAGATGAGCAGCCGGTCGGGCAGCACCTCGACCCGGTCGCCGAGGCCGTCGACCCGGCCGGCCAGCTCGGCGTGGTCGTCGACGTCGAAGCGCAGCTCGAGCACCTCGCGCGTCGAGTGCTCGCGGATCAGGTCGCGTGGTGACCCCTCGGCCACGATCTCGCCGTGGTCCATGACCACCAGGCGGTCGCACAGCTGCTCGGCCTCGTCCATGTAGTGCGTGGTCAGCACGAGGGTGACGCCCTGCCGCTTCAGCCGGAACAGCCGGTCCCACAGCACGTGCCGCGCCTGCGGGTCGAGCCCCGTGGTCGGCTCGTCGAGCATCAGGACCTCGGGGTCGTTGACCAGCGAGCGGGCGATGGTGAGCCGTCGCTTCATCCCGCCCGAGAGCGGCTCCACCTTCGACCTGGCCCGCTCGGTGAGCTGGGCGAACTCCAGCAGCTCGGTCGCGCGCGCCCGGACCTGCGGCTTGGACAGGCCGAAGTAGCGGCCGTAGACCCAGATGTTCTCCTCGACCGTCAGCTCCTCGTCGAGGGTGTCCTTCTGCGGGACCACGCCGAGCCGGGCGCGGATGCGCGGACCCTCGGTGGCCGGGTCGAGGCCGAAGAGCCGCAGCTCACCGCCGGTCGCGGGTGACACGCAGCCGACCATCCGCATGGTCGAGGTCTTGCCCGCGCCGTTGGGCCCGAGGAACCCGAACGCCTCACCACGCTGCACCGCAAAGTCGATCGCCTTGACCGCCTCGAAATCACCGAACCTCTTGGTCAGCCCGGAGGCGTGGATCAGCGGCTCGTCGGAGGTCACGGCGCGAGGATACGTCGCCGGCCCGAGGCCGGCCCCTCACTTTTCCGCGGCGCGACGCTCGCGGCCGAACCGTCGCTCGGGCGGCACGTCCATGTCGTCGCAGAGCGCGGCCCACACGGTCCGTGGCTTCACGCCGGCCTCGAGCGCCTCGGCGGCCGTCCGGTCCCCCAACTCGTGCAGGGCGTGGCTGTTCGCGAGCGAGCGGGCATAGGACGACCCGAACTCGTCCTCCATCAACCGCCAGAAGTCACTGATGCGCACCCTCCGAGTCTCGCACGCCCGGGGTCCCCGGGTTGTTGCTGGGAAGGGGCGTCACGGACGGCGCCCCCTCCCAGCAACAACACGAGGGGCTGGGCTCACAGCCAGGAGATGTGGTCGCGCAGGAAGAGGTAGCCGACGAACGCGAACGCGTCGAGCAGGGTGTGCGCGACAACCAACGGCACCACCCGCTTGGTCCGCTGGAACCACCACCCGAAGATCAGCCCCATGACCAGGTTGCCGACGAACCCGCCCAGTCCTTGGTAGAGGTGGTAGCTGCCCCGCAGCACCGCGCTGGCCACGAGCGCCTTGCGCGACGACCAGCCGAGCTGCTGCAGCCGGGTCAGCAGGTAGCCGACGACGACGACCTCCTCGAGGAAGCCGTTCTGGAAGGCCGACAGCAGCAGCATCGGCACGCGGTACCAGACGTCGGGGAAGTTCACCACGGCCAGGCTCGCGCTGACCCCGACCTCGTGCGCGGCCCACACCAGGGCGAGGCCCGGTATGCCGATCAGCGCGGCGAAGCCGACGCCGGTCGCCAGGTCGCTCCCCCGGTGCCAGCGATGGGTGCCGATCCCCAGCCCACGCCCGGCCGGGTCGCGGCTCAGCAACGCCAGGGCCAGCAGTGCCGGCATCACCCCTGCGGCGAGCCGCGCCAGGTCGTCGAGGATGTCGAGCCACATCGCCGTGGTCTGCCGGCCCGACACCACGGTCGCCGTGGTGGCGGAGATCCCGCCGGGCACCGTCACCTCGGCGCGCAGGAAGGTCAGCAGGGCGAAGATCCCCGACATCCCCAGGGAGACGCCGAGCACGGTGAGGACCTCGGGCCCCCGCCGCGGCCGGTGCGGGACGGCGTCACTGGTGGTGCTCACGGCTTCCAGTCTGGGGGATCCGGTCGCCTACCGCCTGCACGACCCCCACCGGACGAGATCGCCGCGCACATGGTGATCAGCCCGACCACGGTCAAGACCCACGTCAGCCGGGCGATGACCAAGGTGCACGCCCGGGACCGGGCCCAGCTGGTCGTCTTCGCCTACGAGACCGGCATGGTCCTCACCCGCAACACGTGACAACTGCCGCGGCCGGGACGCGGTGGCGACACCGGCATCGACCCCGGTGGCGGCCTCAGCGGCAGCGGCGGGTGCTCGGCCGCGGGGTGTCGGTGCGGCGTGGCAGGCTGGGACGGTCATGGTCACCGACGTGCTCGAACGCTTCTCCCCCGCGACCCAGGACTGGTTCCGCGCGTCCTTCGTCGCGCCGACCGCCGCGCAGGCGGGCGCCTGGGACGCGATCAGCAGCGGCGACCACACCCTCGTCGTGGCGCCGACCGGATCGGGCAAGACCCTGTCGGCCTTCCTGTGGGCGCTCGACCGACTGGCGGCCGAACCGCCGCCGGAGGAACCGCTGCGCCGGTGCCGGGTGCTCTACATCTCGCCGATGAAGGCGCTCGCCGTCGACGTCGAGCGCAACCTGCGCTCGCCGCTGGTCGGCATCGGTCACGCCGCGGCCCGGTCGGGCCAGCCCCAGCCCGACGTCAGCGTCGCGGTCCGCAGCGGCGACACCCCGGCGGGCGAGCGTCGCGCGTTCGCCCGCCGCCCCTCCGACGTC
>NZ_VOHR01000156.1 GCF_009192725.1 Segeticoccus rhizosphaerae
CGGGCCGACGTCGAGGCGTTCACGCGCGCCCTGGCGGTCGAGGGCACGGTCGCCGCGACCCTGCAGGCCGCCAACGGCGAGGTCGGCACCCGGCAACCGCTGGACCTCGTCCACGCCGCGAGTCGGGCCCAGGGCGTGCCCCTGGTCGTGGAAGCCATGGCCTGCCTCGGGCGCGACGACGTCCCGACCGCGCACGACGTGCTCGTCGGCGACGCCCGCTCGTTCGGTGGGCCGCCCGGCGTGGGCCTGCTGGTCGTGCCGGCACGCACCCGTTGGCGCCGGCCGGGGCCGCCCAGCGGCATCGAGCAGTCCCGCACCGACGTGGAGCCAGTCGTGCCGCTGGTGCTCGCCGCCGCCGAGGCGTGGCAGCAGACCGCGGCCGTCCGGGCCGACGACGCCCGTCTGGCGCGCGAGCTGGTGGCGCAGATCCGGGATCGCGTGGGGCAGATCCCCGACGTCGAGGTGGTGGGCGACGGGGTCGACCGGCTCCCCCACGTCGTGACGTTCTCCTGCCTCTATGTGGACGGCGAGGCGCTGGTCACCGAGCTGGACCGCCGCGGCCTCGCCGTCGCCTCCGGCTCGGCCTGCAGGTCCAGCTCGCTCGAGCCGAGCCACGTCCTGGCCGCCATGGGGGTGCTCACCCACGGGAACGTGCGGGTCACGCTGCCGCTGCTGGCGGTGTGCCCCGACCGTGCCGCCTCGGTGGAGCGGTTCCTGCACGAGCTGCCGGACGTCGTTGCGACCGTGCGGGCCCGGTTGGGGGCGCACCGGCTGTGACGGAGGTACTGGTCGATGCTCGCGGACTGCGTTGCCCGCTGCCGGTCATCCGGCTCGCCGAGGCGGTCCGCAGCCACGCGACGGCGCCACCGGACGCCGCGGCCGGTCCCGACGGACTCCGGGTCACCCTCCTCGCCGACGACCCGGCCGCCCGCCACGACGTCGCCGCCTGGTGCCGGATGCGAGGTCACGCGGCGCCGCAGTCGCAGGACCGTGGTGACCACACGGCATACCTCGTCGTGGTCCGGCCGCACCCGGCTCAGTCGGCGAAGGCCTGCGGCAGCTGAACCGGCAGGGCAGCCCTCAGGCGGCGCAGGTAGTCGCCGCGAGGCACCTCGACCACTCCGAGGGTCGCGAGGTGGTCGGTGCGCCACTGCACATCGACCAACCTGCGCGGGTCACCGTCCGCCGCCAGCAGGTCGACCAGCCCGCACAGCGCCGCCTTCGACGCGTCGGTGCGCCGGTGGAACATCGACTCTCCCGCGAACAGGCCCCCGATGGCGAGTCCGTAGAGACCCCCGGCCAGCTCGCCGTCCTGCCACACCTCGATCGAGTGGGCCCAGCCGAGCCCGTGCAGGGTGCTGTAGGCGGCCACCACCTCCGGCGTGATCCAGCGGCCGTCACGGTTCGGGTCGGCGCAGCCGGCCACCACGTCGCCGAAGGCCGTGTCGACGGTCACCTCGAAGCGGCGCAGTGACCGCCGCAGCGACCGGCTCACCCGCAGCCCACCGGCCAACAGAACGCCGCGAGGGTCTGGCGACCACCAGCCCACCGGCCCGGCGCCGTGCTCCCCCAGGCCCATGGGGAACAACCCGCGGCGGTAGGCCGCCAGCACCGTGCCGGGCTCGAGGTCCGCGCCCACACCGACCAGGTCCTCGCCGGCCTGGGCCGAAGCCAGACTGAGGTGCCAGAGCGTGGCGGGCGGTTCGATCGGCATACCGGGTGTGGGGCGTCCAGGCAGGCTAGGAGCGCCGGCAGCTCAGGTGGGGCTCGATCAGCGCCGCCGACTCCTTGCCGTAGGACGCCTCGAACCGCTGCAGGAACTCGCTGCGGTAGAGGACGTACTCCTGGGTGCCCACGGTCTCGATGACGTAGGTGGCGAGCATCGAGCCGAGCTCGGCGCACACTCGGGCATCCAGGCCCCAGGCCAGCCCGGTGAGGTAGCCGGCGCGGAAGGCATCCCCCACGCCGGTCGGGTCGGCCCGCTTGACCTCGTCGGCGACGGGCACCCGGATCTCCGGCTCGCCCTTGCGCTGGATGACCGCCCCCTCCTTGCCCAGGGTGGTCACCCTGGTGCCGACCCGCTCCAGGATCTCGCCGCTCGACCACCCGGTCTTCTGCTCGGTGAGGTGGGCCTCGTACTCGTTGGTGAACAGGTAGGTCGCGCCGTCGATGAGCCGCCGGATGAAGGGACCGTCGGCGAAGGCCAGCTGCTGCGAGGGGTCGGCGACGAAGGGTATGCCGCGCACGAGGCACTCCTGGGTGTGTCGCCGCATGCCCTCGGGGTCGTTCGCCCCCACGAGGACCAGGTCGAGCCCGCCGACCCGCCGAGCCACCGGCTCCAGCTCGATCTCACGTGCCTCGCTCATGGCACCCGCGTAGAACGTCGCGATCTGTGCCATGTCCTCGTCGGTGGTGCACACGAACCGGGCGGTGTGCCGGGTGCCGGACACGTGCACCGAGGTGCAGTCGACGCCGTGGCGCTCCAGCCAGGAGCGGTAGTCGACGAAGTCCTCACCGACCGCACCGACCAGGACGGGGCGCAACCCGAGGCCCGCCATTCCGAAGGCGATGTTGGCGGCCACTCCCCCGCGCCGGATCTGCAGCTCGTCGGCGAGGAACGACAGGGAGATCTTGTCGAGCTGCTCGACGACGAGCGAGTCGGCGAAGCGCCCGCGGAACGTCATCAGGTGGTCGGTGGCGATCGATCCGGTCACGGCGATGTTCACGAGCGAAACCTACCTGACGACAGCCGTGCCGATACGTCGCGGCAACGACGGCGGCGACAATGGGGCGCAGCAACCCTGCCGCGGAGGAACCGCGGTCATCGAGTCGACCCAGCGCCCTGCCGCGGAGGAGCCGCGGCGAAGGACGGCAGCGGCTCAGCCGAAGGAGTCGCCGCAGGCGCAGGAGGAGCCCGCGTTGGGATTGTCGATCGTGAAGCCCTGCTTCTCGATGGTGTCGGCGAAGTCGATCGACGCCCCGTCGAGGTAGGGCGCACTCATCCGGTCCACGACGACCTCGACACCGTCGAAGTCGCGCACCAGGTCGCCGTCGAGCGAGCGCTCGTCGAAGTAGAGCTGGTAGATCAGCCCGGAACAGCCGCCCGGCTGCACGCCGATCCGCAGCCGCAGGTCATCGCGGCCCTCCTGTTCGAGCAGGCTCTTGACCTTGCCCGCAGCGACGTCGCTCAACTGCACGCCGTGGGTGGGGGTGTGCGCCTCGGCCTCTTCGGCGGCGGCGTCCGCGGCGCGGACCTGGGTGTCGACCTGGTCACTCATCGTGGTTGGTCCTTCGTGTCGAGGGTCTTGCCTGTCGTGTGTTGCCGGCTGTGGCGTTCAAGCCTCACCCGGTGGCAACACACCGGCTGCGGGCGTTGTTCCCGACTGCCCTCAGCGTACGCCAGCCGCCAACCGATCGCCGCGGCCCGGGTCAGACCGACCAGGTCACGGCCACCCGCCGGGCCAGGGACCGCAGGGTGCCGACCGGGTCGGCCAGCGCGGTGAGCACCTCGTCGGGGCTCCGCGCAACGGCATACGTGCCGCTGATGCCGTGTGCCATCGTCTCGCGCCGGCCGATGCTGCACTGACCGGCGACGACCACGGTGGGCACGGCGTGCTCGAGGGCGAGGGCGGCGACGCCCGCCACGACCTTGCCGCGCAGGCTCTGCCAGTCGAAGGTGCCCTCACCGGTGAGCAGGAGGTGCTGGGTCGACAGCAGGCGGTCGAAGCCGACGGTCTCCAGCACCGTGCCGACGCCGCTGCGGTAGCGGCCGCCGAGCAGCATCAGGCCGAAGCCGAGTCCCCCGTCCGCGCCCGCGCCGGGCTCACGCTCCAGCCGCCTGGCCTCGCCGCTGAGCAGGTCGGTCGAGACCTGCACCACCCGCGACGCGACGTCGGTGAAGTGCCCCAGCGCCGCCTCCAGCTGCTGCGCGACCTCCGGGGTGGCTCCCTTGCCGGCCGCGTAGGACGCGCTGGCACCGTGGAAGCCGAGCAGCGCGATGTCGACGTCGCAGGCCAGCACCAGCTCGATCTCCCCGAACCGCTGCCGCACCTGCTCCAGCCCGGCCAGGTCGTCGTCGGTGAGCGCTGCCAGGGCGACTCCCCCGCGGCCGAGCGCGTAGGCGTCCCCGGCCCCGAGCGCCGCGAGCGCCCCGGCGCCGCCGTCGTTGGTCCCGCTGCCGCCCAGCCCCACCACGATCCGGGTGGCCCCGGCGTCCACGGCGGCCGCAAGCAGCTCGCCGACCCCGTAGGTGCTGGTGACCGCCGGGTCCTGCTCCCCCTCCTCCAGCAGGTGCAGTCCGCACGCCTGGGCCGCCTCGACGTATGCCGTCCGCCGCCCGCCCTCGTCGCGCAGCAGGAACGCTCCGGGCACGGTGCGTCCCAGCGGATCGCTGACAGAGACCGAGACGAGGTCACCGCCGAGTGCGCCGTGCACCACCTCGAGGAAGCCGGGACCACCGTCGGACAGCGGCAGCACGGTCAGCTCGTCGTGGGGGGCGTGGTCGCGCCAGCCGGCGGCGATGGTCTCCGCCGCCTCGGTGGCGGTGAGGGTGCCGGAGAAGGAGTCTGGGGCGATCAGGACGCGCACGGACCCATGTTCTCAGCCGAGTGGGATGCGGTGGCGGCGGCTTCCCCCGTGACTCGACCGGTTGCCGCTCACCGCTCGAGCGGGACGACGAGGCAGGGGCCGCCGGCGAAGAGGCCGCCGTCGATGCCGAGCGCGCGGCCGCCGGCATACGAGTAGGGCTCAGTCACCGCATGCGGTGGGACGCCGGTCAGAACCGTGATCGGGCTGTGCCCGTGCACGATCCGGGTGCCGCCGAGCGCTCCGAGCAGCGCGTCGGCCTCCTGCTCGCCCTCCGGGCCGTTGAAGGCGAAACGGGTGGTCATCCTGGCCCAGCAGGTCCACCGCGCCGTCAGGTCGTCCTCGGTGAGCGAAGCGCGGACGCCGGCGTTGATCTCCTCGAGCCCCGCGCCCCACTCGAGATAGGCGAGCGTGTCGGAGTGCAGCAAAAGGTCGTCGTCGTCGCGCACAACCGCCGGCAGCGCACGCAGCCAGTCCAGGTGCGCGGGCTGCAGCCGGTCCTGGTCCTGCGGCTGGCCGCCGTTGATCAGCCAGCTGTTGGCAAAGCTGGGCCGCTCGGCGACCCCACCGGCCACCGGCGCGTCCCGGAAGTCGCGCATCCCCAACGCGAGCACCTCGTGGTTGCCGAGCAGGGCACCGACGTGCCCTCCCGCCTCCTGCGCCTGCGTCTGCAGCCGCATCACCGCCTCCACGACGCCGACTCCGTCGGGGCCCCGGTCGAAGAAGTCGCCGAGGCACCACAGGCTCGCCTCGCCGCCCGCCCAGTCCCCCTCGCCGTCCACCAGCCCGGCGGTGGCGAGCGCCGCCAGCATCTGGTCGCGGTGCCCGTGCACGTCACTGATCGCGTAGCGCGCGCTGCTGGTCGGCATGGCCCCACTCTGCCACCCCTGCTGGGGGCCTGCGTCAGCTCGCCAGGATCATGGCGCCCCCGACGACGGCCGCGAGCGTGAGCGCACCGAAGAGGGCCACCCACAAGGCAGCCGGTATTCCGGTCAGTCGCGCCAGCTGGTCGGCATCACTCCCGCGCTGCTGCCCGCGGCGGCGGCCGTGGTGCAGCTCGAGCACCGCGCGCGGCCCGGCCAGGAGCAGGAACGCGGTCAGGGCGTGGGCGAACGCCGACTGCACCTGCAGGGACAGCCACCAGGTGACCGCGAAGACCAGGCAGCCGCAGACGAGCACGGACCACAGGCCGTACCAGTTGCGGATCTTCAGCAGCAGCAGGCCGAGCAGCACGACCACTCCCCAGAGCAGCGCGGCGGCGTGACCGGTGTGGAGCACGAGCGCCGCCCCCAAGCCCAGCAGGCTCGGTCCCAGGTAGCCGGCCGCGAGCGTCGCGACCATGCCGGGACCGGTGGGCCGTCCACGCGAGACGGTCAGCCCGGAGGTGTCGGAGTGCAACCGGATCCCGGTCAGCCGGCGCCCCACCGCGGTCGCGACGAGCGCGTGCGCCCCCTCGTGGGCGATGGTGACCAGGTGTCTGGTGCGCTGCCAGGCCGGCGACCAGAGCACGCAGACGGCCGCGAACAGGGCCGCGGCGAGCACCACGCCGGTCGCGGGCCTCGGCGCGCTGCTCGTGACCGATTCCCAGATCCCGCCCACATACCTCCCTCGTCAGTGCGTCCTCGCCCGATGACAGCGCACCGCGCGTGAGCACCCGCGCAACCGCCGACACCGGTGGTGACGCCGCACACCGAGCGCGACCCGGTTCCTGCCCTGAAGGCCGCGCCAGAACCTATCGGCGCGTCACCAGACCGCGCACGTAGGCAGCCTGGCCCACGTGCTCGAGGTCATCGCCCAGCACGCTGACCAGCCGGACACCGAGGGTCACGGGCGGGTCCCAGGCGTCGTCCACGACACGGTCGAGGTCGTCGTCACGAAGCTCCCCGAGGTAGGCCATGGTCTGTGCCGCCACGTCCGCGTAGTAACCCGTCAACAAGTCGGCCGAGTCGGGCCGCACGGCGGCGACCTCCTTCTCGCCGTGCCCGTAGCCGGTGGCCGAGGTGTCGAACGGCAGCTGGAAACGCTCCGCCCAACCGCGGCTGGTCCAGACCTGCTCGGCCCCGGCCACGTCGGCGACGTGGTCGTCCTGGACGCGGGTGAGGTGCCACACGAGCCAGGCGATCGAGTTGGCCCGCGGCTCCGGCGAGGCAGCGAGCTGGTTGCTGTCGAGATCCTCCACCGCGGCCTTGACGAGCGGCTCGATCCGGCCGAAGGCCTCCCTGAGCAGTGCGCTGGTGTCCATGCCTCCGGTATAGCAGGCGGGCGTGGCACTCGCCCTGCGCGCTACCGGGTGTTCTCAGGCCCGGCGGTCGTCACGTGGCCCTTCATCCGATCGCTCGTCGAACCGCTCGCTCGTCCGGTCGCGGCCTTGCTCGTCGAAACGCTCGCCGGTGCGGTCGTTGCCTTGCTCGTCGAATTGCTCGCCGGTCCTGCCGTCCGTTGGCTCGGCGTGCCTCTCGGCCGACCTGTCACCGGTGGACGAGTCGGTGTCGGGGTCGATCTCGTCGGCACGTCGCAGCTGCTCCTGGTGTTCGGTGCGGGCACCCTCTGCCCTGACCTGGTGCATCTTCGCCTCGCCCTCAGCCTGCTCTGCCTGGGCGCGCTTCTCGTCGGCTTCGGCCCGGGTGCGGCGAGCGCGTGCCTCTGCCTCGTCGGCCTCGGCGGCTCGCAGGTCGACCGCAGGCGCTTGCGCCGAAGCCCTGTCGCGCAGCTCCGTCGCCTCCACGCGCCGACCCTCGATCTGCCGCCGTCGGGAGACGGCTACCGCGATCGCGATGAGTATCAGCACGACCACGACGATGATGATGATCCAACCGTAGGTGGGCACGGCGTCTCCTAGTCCTCGTTGGTGCATCCGTTCTGACGTGCTCGTTGGTGCTCTGACAGTACGCCACGCAGGGGCCCTTCAGAGGGATGCGGCGAGGTCTCGCACCGCGAGGATGGTGTCGGCCTCGTCGGCGGACTTGTCGGAGCGGTAGCGCACGACCCGCGCAAACCGCAGCGCGAGGCCACCCGGATAGCGGGTCGAGCGTTGCAACCCGTCGAAGGCGATCTCCACGACCTGCTCGGGTCGCACGGTGACGACGTGTGCGGAGCGGGACTCCTCCAGCTCGAGGAACCGCTCGGTCTGCCATCGGAGGACCTCGTCGGTCATTCCCTTGAAGGTCTTGCCGAGCATGACGAAGCCACCGTCCGGGTCGCGCGCTCCGAGGTGGATGTTGGACAGCCAGCCCTGCCTGCGGCCACTGCCCCACTCGACCGCCAGCACAACGAGGTCGAGCGTGTGCCGGGGCTTGACCTTGACCCACGCCGCGCCGCGCCGGCCGGCCTCGTAGGGCGCGTCCAGGGCCTTGACCACGACTCCCTCCTGTCCGCTGGACACCGCGTCCTCGAAGAAGCCGGACGCGGCGTCCGCCTCGTCGGTCAGCGTGCGTGGCACGACGAAGGCCGAAGGCACCGTGGCGTCGAGCCGCTCGAGTCGATCGCGCAGAGGCAGGTCGATGAGGTCCTCCCCGTCCAGATGCAGGACGTCGAAGAAGAACGGGGTGACCGTGTCGCTCGCCGCGTCGTCGCCGGCCAGGCGTCGCGCCGTGCGGGAGGCGGTCTCCTGGAAGGGCTTCGGCCGACCGGTGGCGTCGAGGGTCATCGCCTCCCCGTCGAGGATGACGTGCCGCGCACCGAGTCTCGCAGTCACCGCCACCACGTCGGACAGCCGCTCGGTGACCTCCTCGAGGCTCCGGGTGAAGATCCGCACCTCGTCACCGCGCTTGTGGACCTGGATGCGGATGCCGTCGAGCTTGGTGTCGACGCAGACCCCGGCGCCGACCCCCTCGCCGCGGTGGCCCTCGTGCGCACCGGCCCCACCCCGGCCGTCGGTGACCTTGTCGAACGCGGACGCCACGTCAGGGGCGCTCGCGGCCAACATGGGCCGCACGGGTTGTCCCACGGTGAGGCTGAAGTCGGCCACCGCGTCCGGGCCACCGGTCAGCGCGGCCAGAGCCACCGGCCCGGTTGCCCCACGCAGCATGACCGCGCGCCGCACGCTGGCCAGTGGCACACCTGCTGCGAGGGCGACGGCCTCGACCATCGCCGCCTCCAGCGCGCCTTGCCGCACGTCCCCGGAGACGAGTCCCCGCAGGAACCGCTGCTCGTCGGCGCTCGCGGCGCCGAACAACGCCGCCACCGCCTCGGTGCGCGCCGCGGCGG
>NZ_VOHR01000157.1 GCF_009192725.1 Segeticoccus rhizosphaerae
ACGGCGAGGTACCCCCGTGCCACGTCCACCAGCTCGCTGGGGGTCCGCACGCGCAGCACGCCGGCGGCGCGGCAGGCCGCCTCGACCACGTCGGTGGTCGAGGTGAGCGACCCGGTGTGCGAGCGCGCCACCCGGGCGCTCGCCCTGCTGCCGCCGATGGTGAGCAGGAGGGTCGGCTTGCCGGCCGCACGAAGCCGTCGGAGCGCCCCGAAGAGCGCCTCGCCGTCGGAGAAGCTCTCGAGGTAGAGCGCGACGAGCCGGGTCGACCGGTGGGTGGCCAGGTCGGCGAGCAGCTCGGTGGCGCCGATGTCGCTCTGGTTGCCGATCGAGACGAACCTCGAGATGCCGATCCCGCGCCGGGCGCAGCGGATCACCAACTCGGAGCCGAGCTGCCCGCTCTGCGTCACGATCGCGAGGGGGCCGGGGGAGAAGTGGCCCCAGGCGAGCCGCAGGTGGCTGTCCGCGTCATACAGGCCGAGGCTGTTGCCGCCGAGCAGCCGCGCGCCGGCCCCCCGGATGCGCGCTGCGAGGCCCGACTCGTCGGGGATGCCGGCGGTGATGCCGAGGAATCCCCGGACCCCCAGGGCCATTCCGTCCTCCACGACGCAACCGACCTGGGCGGCGGGCACGCAGAGCGCGACCAGCTCGGGCGCTTCGGGGAGAGAGGCCAGGTCGGGGGCGCAGGAGGTGCCCAGCACGGTCGCTGCGGACCGGTTGACCAGGTGCACGGTGCGCCGCCCGGCGCCCTCCAGGGCTCCGGTGGCCAGCCAGTACCCCCACTTCGCGGGGTTGTCCGACGCGCCCACGACGGCGACGGAGGTCGGGTCGGTGAAGGCGTGCAGGTCCTGCGGGAGGTCTCGGGGGGAAGTCACGGGGGCACTCCCGGCGGCGCATCGATCCAGTAACTGACTGGCCAGTCAGTATCGATCCATGGTGAGGCCCTCGAGTGGCGCTGTCAAGACATCCGGCAGGGCCGGGGGTCGTTGCGGTGCGCGGCCGGTGTGGGTGTGACCTACGCTCATGCCGTGGCGAGACGGCGCAAGGACGCGGGAGTCCGGCGGGAGGAGATCCTGCGGGCCACGGCGAACGTGATCGAGCAGCGGGGGACAGCCCTGCTGCGGGTCGCGGACGTGGCGGCGGCGCTGGGGGTCAGCCCGGCGCTCGTCGTCTACCACTTCCAGACCAAGGACGCCCTCATCGCCGAGTCCCTGCGGTGGGCGGCGCAGCAGGACCTGGCGCGGCTCGCGAGCATGACCGACGGTATGACGTCCGCGCGCGACCGGTTGGTCGCCGCCCTGAAGTGGTACGCCCCGACGGGGAGTGCCAAGGGTTGGCGGCTGTGGATCGAGAACTGGGCGGCGGGGCTGCGGGATCCGGCGCTGCGTCAGGTGGGCCGGGAGATCGACCTGGTGTGGAAGGAGTCCTTGACGGCGACGATCCAGGAGGGCGTGGGGGCGGGGGAGTTCGTCACCGCCGACCCCCGGGGCGCTGCATGGCGGATCACCGCGCTGCTCGACGGGCTCGCCGTGCAGGCGATCGTGCACCGGGGCCTGGTCAGCCCGGAGGAGCTCACCGAGTGGACGATGCGGGCCGTCGCGACCGAGCTGGACCTGGACCCCTCCGTGCTCGCCACTCCCTGAGGCCGCCGAGCTTCCCCGGACTGCCCCCGGACTGCTCCGGGCTGCCGCGGAACCGCTGCGGCGGGCATCCTCGCTTGACACCAGCCGGCCTTTTACTGCATCGTCATTCAGTAATGAGAATCTGACTCTGCGCTCAGGAGGCCCGTCATGACCGGCACGCCACCAACCAGCATCGCCGCCGACGTGCATCGCGCGCCCCACCTGCAGGTCACCTGGACCGACCCGTTGACCGGTCGGCAGGGCCACGTGGTCATCGACCGGCTGGTCCGCGGTGTCGCCAGTGGGGGGCTGCGCATGCGAGCCGGCTGCACGCTGGCGGAGGTGCAGGGGCTCGCGGCCGGGATGACGCGCAAGGAGTCGCTGCACTACCTCCCGAGCAACAAGTACGTGCCCCTCGGCGGCGCCAAGGGTGGGATCGACTGTGACCCCGAGGACCCCGGCGCCCACGCCATGCTGGTGCGGTTCCTCGATGCGATGCGGGCGATCATCGACCATCACTGGACCACGGGGGAGGACCTCGGTCTGCGGCAGGACGACATCGACAAGGCGGTCGTGGAGGCCGGCCTGACCAGCTCGATCCAGGCCATCTACCCCTTGCTGGACGACCCCGACGAGGCGCGCCAGCGGCTGGCCGCGGCCTTCGGCATCGTGGTCGACGGTGTCAGCCTGCCCGAGCTGGTCGGCGGGCTCGGGGTCGCCGAGTCGGCCCTCACGGCACTGGAGTACCGCGGTGCGGACCCGGCGCGGTCTCGAGCCGTGGTCCAGGGCTTCGGCTCCATGGGCGGCGCGACCGCTCGTTACCTGGCGCAGGCGGGAGTCACCGTCGTCGGCCTCGCGGACGTGCGCGGCACCGTGGTCAACCCCGACGGCCTGGACGTCGAGCGCCTTCTCCTCAGTCGTGATCCCCTCGGCGGGATCGACCGCGGGCAGCTGTCGTCGCGTGACCGAGTCGTGTCCGCGGACGAATGGCTGGGCCTCGACTGCGACGTGCTCGTCCCGGCGGCCGTGTCCTACTGCATCACGCCGGACAACCAGGCTCGCGTCCGCGCTCGCTCCGTCGTCGAGGCGGCGAACATGCCCACCCTGCCCGAGGCGGAGGCGGCCCTCCGCGGCCGGGGCGTGGAAGTGATCCCCGACTTCGTGGCCAACTCGGCGACCAACGCCTGGTGGTGGTGGACGCTCTTCGGTGACATCGCGGCCGACGCGTCCGAGTCCGACGCCAAGGTGCGCACCTCGATGCGGCGCCTGGTGGACGAGATGCTCGACCAGGCGGACACGCACGGGACCACGCCGCGGGTGGCGGCGCAGGTCGTCGTGGACCGCAACCTCGCGGCGATCGAGGAGCGCTTCCCGTCGGTCGGCCACTGAAGCCCCCTCTCGCCCACACCCGTAGCTGCTGGGGAATCGCGTCACCCGTGACGCGATTCCCCTGCAACTACGGGAGAGGCGGGGGTGCTGGAGGCGGACCTGCGTGAGTCATCATTCGACAACTCATTGACGTCTCGCTGGAAGACTGTAGAGTATTGGACTCACGGCGTCGTCGACGATGGAAGTGAGTTGCTCATGAGCGTGCCCAGTGCACTGGTGCTCGGCGGAGGAGGCGGCATCGGCGCGGCGGTGAGCCGGCGCCTGGTCGTCGACCACGCGGTGACGGTCGGTTTCCACGAGAAGGCCGATCGCGCCAAGGCCCTGGTCGAGGAGCTGACCGGTGCCGGTGGCACGGCTCAGCTCGTGCAGTCCGACGCCACCACCGAGGCAGGCGTCGTCGCCGCCTTCGACGCGGCGGAAGAGCTCGGCGAGCTGCGCGTGGTCGTCCACTGCGTCGGCGGATGGGGCTACCCGCGGATCACCGATCTCACCGAGCAGCTGATCGACGAGGCGCTCGCCCTCAACCTCCGCTCCGCCCTGCTCGCGTTGCGCGAGTCGGCCCGGCGGGTCGTCGACGGTGGCCGGGTGGTCATGCTCTCGAGCGCCGCCGCCTCCATGGCGCCCAAACGGCAGAGCACGTATGCCGCGGCGAAAGCCGGCGTCGAGGCCGCGGCCCGCGTCGCGGCCAAGGAGGTCGGGGGGCGAGGGGTGACCGTCAACGTCATACGACCCGGGGCAACGGACACCGACACCCTCCGCGAGGGCACGTCGCCGAGGGCCATCGAGGTCCTGGCGGGCTCGAACGCCATGCGCAGACTGGGGACGCCAGAGGACATCGCCGCCGCGGTGATGACGCTGTGCGCCGAGGACTCCGGATGGATCACCGGCGCGGTCGTCGACGCCAACGGAGGACTGACATGACCGGGACAGACGTGCTCGACGAAGGGATCAGCTGATGACGACCGAGGTGCTCGAGAGCTGGGTCGCGGGGCGCTGGCAGGGCGGCTCGGGCGACGGCACGGTGGTGCGCGACGCGGTCACCGGCGACGAGGTCGTCCGCGTGACCAGCGACGGACTCGACCTGGCCGAGGTGGCCCGATATGCGCGGGAGGTCGGCGGCCCGGCGTTGCGCGCCCTCGACTTCGGCCAGCGGGCCGCTGTGCTCAAGCAGGTGGCGGCAATGTTGGACGAGCGCAAGGAGGAGCTCTACGAGCTGTCCGCGCGGGCCGGTTCCACCCGCCGTGACTCCGCTGTCGACGTCGACGGGGGGATCGGCACGACCTTCGTCTACTCCAGCCTGGGCCGCAAGGGACTGCCCGCGGGCCACGTCATCGTCGAGGGGCCGCCCGAGCCGCTGGGCAAGAACGGCACCTTCGCCGGTCAGCACGTCCTGACCTCCCCGCACGGGCTGGCGTTGCAGATCAACGCGTTCAACTTCCCGGTCTGGGGGATGCTCGAGAAGCTGGCGCCGGCGTTGCTCGCCGGTGTCCCGACCGTCGTCAAGCCGGCCACCCCGACCGCCTACGTCGCGGCCCGAGCCGTCCGGATCCTCGACGAGGCGGGGGTGCTGCCCGAAGGCGCTCTGCAGCTCGTGTGCGGGTCGCTCGGCGACTTCTTCGACCTGCTCGGAGGCCAGGACCACGTCGGGTTCACCGGCTCGGCGCACACCGCCGCCCTGTTGCGCAGCCATGCCGCGGTGACGAGCCGGTCGGCCCGGTTCAACGCCGAGGCCGACTCGCTCAACTGCTCGGTGCTGGGCCCTGACGCCACACCTGGCACACCCGAGTTCGACCTGTTCGTCAAGGAACTCGTGCGCGAGATGACCGTCAAGGCAGGCCAGAAGTGCACTGCGATCCGGCGTGCCCTCGTGCCCGCCGAGCAGCTTACGGCTGTTGCCGAGGCCGCGTCCGAGCGGCTCTCGAAGGTCGTCGTCGGTGCACCGGGCGCCGAGGGCGTCACCATGGGCGCGCTGGTCGGCCTCGAGCAGCGCGATGACGTCCGAGCCGCTGCCGGGGTCCTCGCGTCGGCGGGTCGTCTCGTCCACGGCGATCCCCATCGCGTCGACGTGGTGGGGGCGGACGCCGAGGCCGGTGCCTTCCTCGCGCCGCTGCTCGTGGAGGTCACCGACGCCGACCGGCCCGAGCCGCACGAGGTCGAGGCTTTCGGACCGGTGAGCACCCTGCTGCCCTACCGCGACACGCCCCAGCTGCTCGACCTGATCGCCCGTGGCGAGGGCTCGCTGGTCGGATCGGTGGTCTCCCACGACGCCGGTTTCGTGAGGGACGTCGTCCTCGGCGCCGCGCCCTTCCACGGCCGGCTGCTGGTCCTGGACCGGGACGACGCGGGCGAGAGCACCGGACACGGCATACCCATGCCCCAGCTGATGCACGGCGGGCCGGGACGCGCCGGTGGTGGCGAGGAGGAGGGCGGCCTGCGTGCCGTCCACGCCCACCTGCAGCGGACCGCCGTGCAGGCCGGTCCCCGGCAGCTCGCCGCGTTGTTCGCGGCGGAGGACCCTCAAGCTGAAAAATAGTCGACAAAGTCTTGGCAATAACGCCAAAGAAGTGTAGAACGTATAGCAGTGGCCCACACCCGACCCCAGGAGAGCCCTCATGTCCACCGATTCCCGCACTGGTGCCGCACCTGCCCCCAGCGGCCCGCTGAGCAAGATCGACTACACCGAGCGCATCCCCAACAATGTCAACCTGGCCGGCGACCGCCGGTTGCAGCGCGCCCTCGAGGGCTGGCAGCCGAAGTTCCTCGACTGGTGGAAGACGCTGGGGCCCGCGCTGCCCACCCAGGACGTCTACCTGCGCACCGCGATCGCCGTCGGCCGTGACGGTTGGGCGCACTTCGACCACGTGCCGATGGAGGAATACCGTTGGGGTATCTTCCTGGCCGAGCAGGACCCCGAGCGCCAGGTCGCCTTCGGCAAGCACAAGGGCGAGCCCGCGTGGCAGGAGGTGCCCGGTGAGCACCGGGCCGACCTGATGCGCCTCATCGTGATCCAGGGCGACACCGAGCCGGCGTCGGTCGAGCAGCAGCGCATCCTGGGCAACACCGCCCCGAGCATCTACGACCTGCGCAACCTGTTCCAGGTCAACGTCGAGGAGGGTCGGCACCTGTGGGCGATGGTCTACCTGCTGCACGCCTACTTCGGCCGCGAGGGCCGGCAGGAGGCCGAGCAGCTGCTCAAGCGCAACTCGGGTGACCTGGACAGCCCACGGATCCTCGGCGCGTTCAACGAGGAGACCACCGACTGGCTGCAGTTCTTCATGTTCACCTACTTCACCGACCGGGACGGCAAGTACCAGCTCGGCACGCTCAAGGAGTCGGCGTTCGACCCGCTGGCGCGCACCTGTGAGTTCATGCTCAAGGAGGAGGCCCACCACATGTTCGTGGGCACCACCGGGGTGCAGCGCACGGTCGAGCGCACGGCCGAGCTGATGAAGGAGTACGGCACCGACGACATCTGGGAGCACGGTGGCATCCCGCTCTCGGTGATCCAGAAGTACCTCAACTTCCAGTTCTCGGTGTCCATGGACCTGTTCGGCTCCGAGCAGTCGACCAACGCGGGCAACTACTACACCTCGGGCCTCAAGGGCCGGTGGATGGAGAAGCGCCGCAAGGACGACCACGTGCTGCTCGATGACACGCGCGAGATGAACTACGTCGAGGACGGCGAGATCCGGTCCAAGACGGTGCCGATGCTCAGCGCGCTCAACCTCGACCTGCGCGACGAATACGTCGCCGACTGCGCCAACGGCGTGCGCCGGTGGAACCAGGCCCTCGAGGACGCCGGCCTCGAGGAGCGGCTCCTGCTGCCGCACGAGGGCTTCAACCGGGCGGTCGGCAACTACGCGGGTCACCACGTCAGCCCCACCGGCGAGGTGCTCGACGACGAGGCCTGGGAGGCCCAGAAGGACCAGTGGGTGCCCAGCTCGGAGGACCGGCGCAAGGTCGCGGCCCTGATGGTGCCGGAGTACGAGTACGGCAAGTTCGCCGGTTGGATCGCCCCGCCGCAGACCGGGATCAACGACCAGCCGGTCGAGTTCGACTACGTCCACCTGGCCGAAGAGGGCCTTTCCTGACCCTGTCCCGTAGGGCGTGACAGTGACAGACTGCGATCGTCGCCGAAATGTCACGCCGGTCCTCGCTCGTGCCTCACGCGGTACGTCGCGGGGGCCCTCCACGCCATACGGTCCTCCAAGGAGCACACCATGAGCTTGACCTGGTCCCGTGAGGACAGCCCCACTTGGGACGACGCGAAGCAGCGAATCATCGGCGGCGCGCCGCGGGGCGCCCTCAACGTGGACTTCCGCCCGGGACAGGACCTGCCCGGCGACTGGTTCGTCGCGTCCGAGGAGGGCAAGCCAGTCGGCTACGGCTGGCTCGACTCGACGTGGGGCGGTGACACCGAGATCCTGCTGGCCGTCGATCCAGAGCGGCAGCAGGCTGGGGTGGGCAGCTTCGTGCTGGCGAACATCGAGCGGGAGGCGGCGAGGCGCGGCACCAACTACGTCTACAACACGGTGCGCGACACCCACCCTGACCGCGACGCGGTCCACGACTGGCTGCTCGTGCGCGGCTACGAGGGCAACGAGAACGACGCCTCGCTCCGCAAGAGGGTCACCGGTGCCGACGAGGCTCCCGCCACCCCGGCGCCTGCCGCGACGTCGTCCGCTTCCGGCGAGGCCCCCGAGGGTCGCCCGCCCGGTCACGAGGAGAGCGGCGGCTACGTCAACATCGAGGACCACCAGTACTGATCCCTTGGTCGCGCTCCTCGGCGGCAGAGCCGCTTCGCTCCATCTTCGCCGCTCGTCGTCGCCGCGACCAGAGATCAGCGGACGCCCCAGGAGTAGGTCTGCTTGCACAGCTTGAGGTAGACGAACGACTCGGTGGTGCGGACGCCCTCGATCGAGCGGATCCGATGGGAGATCAGCTCGAGCAGCTGGTCGTCGCTCTCGCAGACGACCTCGACCAGGACGTCGAACGATCCAGCGGTGATCGTCACGTAGTCGACTTCGGGGATCTCCGCGAGAGCGTCGGCGACCGGCCCCAGGTCACCGTCGGCACGGATGCCGATCATCGCCTGCCGTGCGAAGCCGAGCTGCATCGGGTCGGTGACCGCCACGATCTGGATCGCCCCGCTGTCCAGCAACCGCTGGACTCGTTGCCGCACCGCGGCTTCCGACAGTCCCACGGCACGGCCGATCGCCGAGTAGGACCGGCGTCCGTCCTGCTGCAGCTCGGCGATGATCGCCTTCGAGACGTCGTCGAGGAGTGAGCCGGGGTGTGCCTCTCCGTCGGCGCGGGTCATCGCGCGGGCCGCCTCGGGCAGTCGCGCCGGTGGAGTCGCTTCACAACTAAATTCATCACAAGATCGGCAGAACCCTAGCGGAATCCGTTGCGGATGGGTACGTTGACGGCGTAATCCTGCGGAGAGGTGCACGACCATGCTGCCGAGCAATGAAAACGAACCGTCCCGGGGAACCGATCCCGCGCTGTGGCGTGGGCTCACCCAGCAGAGAGTCAGCCGCCGAGCCGTCTTTCGGATGACGGCCGCGGGGGCCGCCGCACTTGGCGCCGGGGCAGTGCTGTCGGCGTGCGGCGTGAGCGGTCAGGCGCCGGCGAGCGACGAGACCGGAGGCACGGGAGGCACGGGGGCCACCGGTGGCACGGG
>NZ_VOHR01000158.1 GCF_009192725.1 Segeticoccus rhizosphaerae
TACAGGCCCTACCCCACCTCGTGCGCGGCTTCTTCGGCGACCCAGACCTGGCCTACATCACCGCCAACTGATTCGACCTACTAACGCCCTTCTTGGTAACAGTCCCCGAAGTCCGAGCACTGCTGGCCCACCTCATCTGGCGCACAGCGCCCGCCGTCAGCGAAGTCCTCGACTGGTCCCACTGGCGACGCCGACATCAAGCCCGCGCCCAACGCTGCCACTACGCCCGCCGCGGCGCCTCACCATAAGTGCGGCTGTAGTACTAGGCCAAGCGAGCCGGTCTCGGCATACGAACGGGTCTGTCCCGGCAGTGAGCAGCACGGGTAGGGTGCCCGCACCACGCAGTGGCCACCGTCGTCCACGCGCGGTCCCGAGTGAACTCGAGACAGCAGCTAGGACGGTGATCGACCGTGGGCGTCACAGCCTTCTCCACCACTCCACCCGCGCAGGGCCTCTACGACCCTGCCCAGGAGCACGATGCCTGCGGGGTCGCGTTCGTCGCGACGATGCGCGGGAGCGCGGGGCACGACATCATCGACCTCGCGCTCACAGCGCTGCGCAACATGGAGCACCGCGGCGCCACCGGTGCCGACCCGGGAGTCGGCGACGGAGCGGGCATCCTCACCCAGGTGCCTGACCGGTTCCTGCGCGGCGCTGTCGACTTCGAGCTTCCTCGCAAGGGCGCGTATGCCGTGGGGATCGCCTTCCTGCCGAGCGATGCGCTCGAGCGGGAGCAGGTTGTGGCGGCTGTCGAGGCGCTGGCCGCCGAGGAGGGCCTGCGGGTGCTCGGCTGGCGCGACGTCCCGGTCGAGCCGAACCTGATCGGGGGAGCGGCCCGTGCCTGCATGCCGGTCTTCCGCCAGCTGTTCGTCACCGCGGCGACCGGTCACGAGATCGGGATGGGCCTCGAGCGTCGCGCCTTCTGCCTGCGCAAGCGGGCCGAGCGCGACCTGCAGGTCTATTTCCCGTCGCTGTCGTCGCGCACCCTCGTATACAAGGGGATGCTGACCACCGGCCAGCTCGAGCCGTTCTTCCCGGACCTGTCCGACCGTGCGTTCGCCACCGAGCTGGCCCTGGTGCACTCGCGGTTCTCGACGAACACGTTCCCCTCCTGGCCCCTGGCCCACCCCTACCGGCTGATCGCCCACAACGGCGAGATCAACACCGTGCGCGGCAACCGCAACTGGATGCACGCGCGAGAGAGCCAGCTGGCCACCCCGGTGATCCCCGGAGACCTGTCCCGCGTCTTCCCGATCTGCAGTCCGGGGGCCTCGGACTCTGCGACCTTCGACGAGGTCCTCGAGCTGTTGCACGTGTCGGGGCGATCACTGCCCCACGCGGTGCTGATGACCATCCCCGAGGCGTGGGAGAACCACGAGGAGATGGACCCCGCGCGCAGGGCGTTCTACGAATACCACTCCACCTTCATGGAGCCCTGGGACGGACCTGCCTGCGTGACCTTCACCGACGGCTCGCTGATCGGCGCCGTGCTCGACCGCAACGGCCTGCGGCCGGGCCGGTATGCCGTGACCACGGACGGGCTGGTCGTGCTCGCCTCCGAGGCCGGTGTCCTCGACCTGGACCCTGCGACGGTGGTCCGCAAGGGGAGGTTGGCCCCGGGCCGGATGTTCCTGGTGGACACCGCTCACGGCCGGTTGGTCAGCGACGAGGAGGTGAAGGCCTCGCTCGCCGCCGAGCACCCCTACGAGAACTGGCTGCACGCCGGGTTGATCCACCTGCGGGACCTGCCCGACCGCGAGCACGTGGTGCACACGTCGGCCTCGGTGACGCGGCGGCAGCAGACGTTCGGCTACACCCAGGAGGATCTGCGGATCCTCTTGTCGCCCATGTCGACCGGAGTCGAGGCGCTCGGGTCGATGGGCACCGACACGCCGGTGGCGGTGCTGTCCAGCCGGCCCAGGCTGCTCTTCGACTACTTCACCCAGCTGTTCGCGCAGGTGACCAACCCACCGTTGGACGCGATCCGCGAGGAGCTCGTGACCTCGCTCGGCACCACCATGGGCCCGGAGGGGAACGCGCTGGAGGCAGGCCCGGCGCACGCACGCCAGGTCGTCCTGCCCTTCCCAGTGATCGACAACGACGAGCTGGCCAAGATCGTGCACATCAACGCCGACGGCGACCTGCCCGGCTACGCGACCCACGTGGTGCGGGGGCTCTACGACGTGGCCGGTGGCGGCGAGGCGATGCGCCGGCGGCTCGAGGAGATCCTGCGGGAGGTGTCCGCCGCCATCGCCGGGGGTGCCCGGTTCATCGTCTTGTCCGACCGTGACTCCCACCGCGGCCTGGCCCCGATCCCGTCGCTGCTGCTCACCTCGGCCGTGCACCACCACCTGATCCGGGAGAAGACCCGCACCGAGGTGGGTCTGCTCGTCGAGGCCGGTGACGTTCGCGAGGTCCACCACGTGGCGCTGCTGATCGGCTACGGCGCGGCCGCGGTCAACCCCTACCTGGCGATGGAGTCGGTCGAGGAGCTGGCGCGCACCGGTGAGGTGGGGGAGGTCTCGCCGGAGGAGGCGGTCCGGGCCCTGATCAAGGCGCTCGGCAAGGGCGTGTTGAAGGTGATGTCCAAGATGGGCATCTCGACGGTCGCCTCGTACCGCGGGGCGCAGGTGTTCGAGGCGATCGGTCTGTCGCAGGAGCTGGTCGACGACTACTTCACCGGCACCGTCTCCCGGCTCGGGGGCGTCGGACTGGACGTCATCGCCGCGGAGGTCGCGGCGCGGCACGGCACGGCATACCCGGAGAGCGGCCCGTCCTCGAGCCTGCTGGCGTCCGGCGGTGAGTACCAGTGGCGCAGGGACGGCGAGGAGCACCTGTTCGACCCCGAGACCGTGTTCCGGTTGCAGCACTCCACCCGTGCCCGCCGGTTCGACGTCTTCCGGAAGTACACCGCCCGGGTGAACGAGCAGTCGGCCCGGTTGATGACGTTGCGGGGGCTGTTCGAGCTGGATCCGGGCGACCGGACGCCGGTGCCGCTGGACGAGGTCGAGCCCGCGAGCGCGATCATGACCCGCTTCTCCACGGGCGCGATGAGCTACGGCTCGATCAGCCAGGAGGCGCACGAGACGCTCGCGGTGGCGATGAACCGCATCGGTGCGCGTTCCAACACGGGCGAGGGCGGCGAGGACGCAGACCGGCTGCTCGACCCGGTGCGCCGCTCGGCGATCAAGCAGATCGCGTCGGGCCGGTTCGGCGTGACCAGTCTCTACCTGACGGCTGCGGACGACCTGCAGATCAAGATGGCGCAGGGTGCCAAGCCGGGGGAGGGCGGCCAGCTGCCGGGACCGAAGGTCTACCCGTGGGTGGCTCGGACCCGTCACTCCACCCCCGGCGTCGGGCTCATCTCGCCGCCGCCGCACCACGACATCTACTCGATCGAGGACCTGGCGCAGCTCATCTTCGACCTCAAGAACGCCAACCCGGCCGCACGGGTGCACGTCAAGCTGGTCTCGGAGGTCGGCATCGGGACCGTCGCTGCGGGCGTGAGCAAGGCGCACGCCGACGTCGTCCTCGTGTCGGGCCACGACGGTGGCACGGGCGCCGCCCCGCTGACCTCGCTCAAGCATGCGGGCGCGCCCTGGGAGCTCGGCCTCGCCGAGACCCAGCAGACGCTGCTGCTCGGCGGCCTCCGGGACCGGATCGTGGTGCAGGTCGACGGCCAGCTCAAGACCGGGCGCGACGTGGTCATCGCCGCCCTGCTCGGAGCCGAGGAGTTCGGGTTCGCCACGGCACCGCTGGTGGTCAGCGGCTGCGTGATGATGCGGGTCTGCCACCTGGACACCTGCCCTGTCGGTATCGCCACCCAGAATCCCGAGCTGCGGGCGCGGTTCACCGGCCGGCCCGAATTCGTCGAGACCTTCTTCGAGTACATCGCGCAGGAGGTGCGCGAGCTGCTGGCCCACCTCGGGTTCCGCTCGCTCGACGAGGCCATCGGCCAGGTCGGTGCGCTGGATGTCCGCGCCGCCATAGAGCACTGGAAGGCCAGCGGCCTGGACCTGTCACCGGTCCTCGCCGGCGGCGAGCGGCCCGCCGGGACCACGCTGCGGCACACGGTGGCACAGGACCACGGGCTCGAGAAGGTGCTCGACCAGCGACTCATCGAGCTGAGCCGGGACGGGTTGGACGGTGGCCAGCCGGTGCGGATCGAGCTGCCCGTCACCAACGTGAACCGGGCCGTGGGCACGATGCTGGGGCACGAGGTCACCAAGCGCCACCCCCAGGGACTGTCGGACGGCACCATCGACATCTCGCTCACCGGCGCCGCGGGCCAGTCGCTCGGCGCGTTCCTGCCGGCCGGCATCACCCTGCGGCTCTTCGGCGAGGCCAACGACTACGTCGGCAAGGGCCTGTCCGGCGGCCGGGTGGTCGTGCGCCCGCTGCGCGAGGCCGCGATGGCCGCGGAGCAGAACGTCATCGCCGGCAACGTCATCGGCTATGGCGCCACCAGCGGTGAGCTGTTCATCCGCGGACTGGTGGGGGAGCGGTTCGCCGTGCGCAACTCCGGCGCCAGCGCCGTCGTCGAGGGTGTCGGCGACCATGGGTGCGAGTACATGACCGGTGGAACGGTGCTGGTGCTCGGTCCGGTCGGACGCAACTTCGCAGCCGGCATGTCGGGAGGACGGGCCTTCGCCCTTGATCTGCGCGCGGACCGGGTCAACACCGAGCTGGTGGACCTCGTCCCCCTCCGCGAGCAGGACCGGGCGACGGTGCACGAGCTCTTGCGGCACCACGCGGAGTGGACCGAATCCGCCGTGGCCGCGCGGTTGCTCGACGACTGGCCGGCCAGCGCGGAGAGATTCACACTCGTGCTGCCACGTGACTACCAGAGGGTGCTCGACATCCGGTCCGGCGCCGAGGCCGCCGGCCGCGACCCCGACGGTCCGGAGGCGTGGCGGCAGATCATGGAGGCGCACCATGGCTGATCCCCGAGGATTTCTGACCACCCGCGAACGCGAGCTGCCGCGCCGCCGCCCGGTGCCGATCCGGCTGATGGACTGGCGGGAGGTGTATGAGCAGCAGGAGGAGGGCGAACTGCGCCGGCAGGCCGGACGATGCATGGACTGTGGGATTCCATTCTGCCACAGCGGATGTCCACTGGGCAACCTCATCCCGGAGTGGAACGACCTGGCTCGACGTGGCGACTGGCCGGGCGCCATCGAGCGGTTGCACGCGACCAACAACTTCCCGGAGTTCACCGGTCGACTGTGCCCCGCTCCGTGCGAGTCGGCCTGTGTGCTCGGCATCAGCCAGCCGGCGGTGACGATCAAGCAGGTGGAGGTCACCACGATCGAGCGCGCCTTCGCGGACGGCAACGTCACGCCACAGCTGCCCGGACGGCTGAGCGGCAAGACGGTCGCGGCGGTGGGGTCCGGGCCGGCGGGTCTGGCCGTCGCGCAGCAACTGACCCGGGCGGGGCACACGGTCGCGGTCTTCGAGCGGGCCGACCGCCCCGGTGGGCTGCTGCGTTACGGCATACCCGAGTTCAAGATGGAGAAGTCGGTCCTCGACCGGCGCATCGACCAGATGCGCACCGAGGGCACCCGGTTCAAGAGCGGGGTGGACATCGGCCGCGACCTCACTGGTGAGCAGCTGCGGCAGCGCTATGACGCCGTCGTGCTCGCCATCGGATCCACCGTGCCCCGCGACCTGCCCGTGCCCGGCCGGGAGGCGGAAGGCGTCGTGCAGGCGATGGAATACCTGCCGCCGGCCAACCGGGCGGCGCTCGGCGAAGAGGCTCCCGGGCAGGTGGTCGCGACCGGCAAGGACGTCGTGATCATCGGCGGCGGCGACACCGGGGCCGACTGCCTCGGCACGGCGCTGCGTCAGGGCGCACGGTCCGTCACGCAGCTCGAGATCCTGCCCCGGCCCGGTGCCGACCGCCCGGATGCCCAGCCGTGGCCGACCTACCCGATGCTGTTCCGCGTCTCGAGCGCGCACGAGGAGGGCGGCGACCGGGTCTACGCCACGAGCACCGAGGAGGTCCTCCAGGACGAGCACGGACGGGTCAGGGCGCTGCGTCTGGTCGAGGTCGAGCTGGGCGAGCGGGGGCCGGTGCCGGTCCCCGGGACGGAGCGGGAGCTGCCCGCGCAGCTGGTGCTGCTGGCCATGGGATTCGTCGGGCCGGAGCGCTCCGGTGTGGTGGAGCAGCTCGGCGTCGAGCTCGACGAGCGCTCGAACGTCCGGCGGGACGACGCGTTCATGACCTCGGTGCCCGGAGTCTTCGTGGCGGGTGACGCAGGACGGGGCCAGTCGCTGATCGTGTGGGCGATCGCCGAGGGCCGGTCGGCGGCGCACGGGGTCGACGCCTGGCTGCGCGGCTCATCCGCCCTGCCACGGCCCGTTGCCCCGACCGACCGTCCACTCACCCCCTGAGCTCCCCGGCCGGACACCTGTGCCGTGTGCTTTCTCGGGCGTGAGCCCATGAGAGCGCTCGCGCCCGAGGTGTCCGGTCGAGGGGGGCTGGCCCTTAGGATCGAGCCATGCGCCGTGCCAAGATCGTCTGCACCCTCGGTCCTGCCTCGTCGTCCCCGCAACGGCTGCGTGAGCTCGTCGCCGCAGGGATGGACGTCGCCCGGCTGAACCTCTCCCACGGCTCCTACTCGGACCACGAGAAGGTCTATCGGGACGTGCGACAGGCCAGCGACGAGTCCGGCCACGCCGTGGGTGTGCTCGTCGACCTCCAGGGCCCGAAGATCCGCACCGGTACCTTCGCCGCCGGTCCCGTCTCCCTGGTCAAGGGGGACCGGTTCACCATCACCACCGACGACGTGGACGGGGACCAGCAGCGGGTTTCCACCACCTATTCCGGCCTGCCGGGCGACGTCGCCAAGGGCGACATGCTGCTCATCGACGACGGCAAGATCGCGTTGCGGGCCGTGCAGGTGACGGGCACCAACGTCGTCACCGAGGTGATCGAGGGTGGTGAGGTCTCCGACCACAAGGGGATCAACCTGCCGGGCGTGGCGGTCAGTGTGCCCGCCCTCACCGAGAAGGACGAGGCCGATCTGCGCTGGGCCCTCCACCTGCGTGCCGACCTGGTTGCCCTGTCCTTCGTGCGGTCGGCGGCCGACGTCGAGGACGTGCACAAGATCATGGACGAGGAGGGCGTGCACCTCCCGGTCATCGCCAAGATCGAGAAGCCGCAGGCGGTCGAGCACCTGGAGGAGATCATCGACGCCTTCGACGGCGTGATGGTGGCCCGCGGCGACCTCGGCGTCGAGATGCCGCTCGAGGAGGTGCCGATCGTGCAGAAGGAGGCCATCGAGATCTCGCGCCGCAATGCCAAACCGGTCATCGTGGCCACGCAGGTGCTCGAGTCGATGATCCACAACGCCCGACCGACGAGGGCGGAGGCCAGCGACTGCGCCAACGCGGTCCTCGACGGCGCCGACGCGATCATGCTGTCCGGGGAGACCAGCGTGGGCGACTTCCCGGTCCACGCGGTCAGCACGATGGCCCGGATCATCGCGAGCACCGAGGAGCACGGGCTCGGCCGGGTCGAGCCGCTGGGGACCCGCCCGCACACCATGGGTGGGGCCGTGACCCTGGCGGCGGCCGAGATAGGCGAGCTGCTCGGCGCGCGCTACCTGGTCACCTTCACGCAGTCGGGCGACACCGCCAACCGGATCGCCCGGCTGCGCTCGACGTTGCCGATGATCGCGTTCACCCCGATCCAGGCCACCAGGTCACAGCTCGCCCTGACCTGGGGCGTGGAGACCTACCTGGTCCCGATGGCCCGCCACACCGACGAGATGGCGATGCAGGTCGACCAGCACCTGCTCGACGGCGGCCGGGCGGTGGAGGGCGACATCGTGGTCATCGTGGCCGGCTCGCCCCCCGGAATCCCCGGGTCGACCAACGCCCTTCGCGTGCACACGATGGGTGACGCCCGCAACAAGGTCGCGCCGGCGTATGGCGACCTCGCAGGCAAGTAGCCAAGCGAACAGCCGCTCCCGCACCGGGATTCGCCGAATGGCGCCCGCCGGTCAGCGGTGACGTAGGCGCACGCAGCATCGGCCTTCGGCAGGGTCGAGGCACGCGGTGTAGTGCTCCTCGTGCAACCCCTCGAGCACGCCCTCGATGAGGTGCAGGTTCATCCCGCAGACCAGCTCCGGGTGCTCACCGACCATCTCGTGGAACGGGCAGTTGGCCAGCACCAGGTCCGGCCCGGGGCCGGACGCCGGCTCTGCGGCCGAAGCGGGGTCCGGCGGGGAGGCCGACTGCTCCACCTCCTGGCTGCCTCCGCCGGACTCGCCCGCCCGGGTCGTCTCTCGCGGCTCGTAGCCGCAGTCCTCGAGGACCTCCTGCACGTCGAGGCCGGCCGCGCCGAGGGCGACACCTTCCCGGCGGGCGTGCCGGGTCAGCACGTCGCGCGGCCTGTCCCCGGAGGACTCGATGTCTGCGACGGTCTGCACCAAGAGGCGTCCGGCCAGGTCGTAGCGCCGGCCAGGCAGCGACACCGCCACGTCCGACCTGGCCCGCCGGTAGAGCTTGGCGGGTCGTCCGGCACCCGGACCGGTGCGCCCGGTCAGGCGCTCGAACGTCACCTCCAACAAGCCGCGCGCGGCCAGCCGGTCGAGGTGGAAGGCCGCGGTGCCGCGCGAGATCCCCACCTCGGCAGCCGCGTCGTCGCGGCTCAGCGGGCGCTGCGCACGGGCCACCAC
>NZ_VOHR01000159.1 GCF_009192725.1 Segeticoccus rhizosphaerae
TGCTGCGCCCGGGACGCGCCCCTGCCGCTGCTGCGGGCGACCGGGGCCGCGGCGGTTGCCGTGGACACCTCCCTGCTGGGGCCGAAGGGCTGGGAGTCGGTGGCCGCCACCGTCGAGTCGGGAGTCGAGCTGTGGGCGGGGGCGGTGCCGAGCACTGGTGCCGACCCGGCATACGGGCGGGCCAGTGAGGTGACCGAGGAGCTGGTGACGTCATGGACCCGGGTCGGCCTGCGGGTCGAGGACCTCGACCGGCTGGTCGTGACACCCGCCTGCGGCCTGGCCGGGGCCGCCGGGGTCGACGAGGCCACGTCCGCCCACCGCACGGTCCTCCAGGCGGCGGCGGAATTGTCCGAACGCGCGCACGGTTGATCAGGGAGTGACCGCCGCCACCGCGCCCCAGAGGACTGGAAGGCTGCGCGGCGCCGCGCCGACGAGGCTCCCCTGGCAGGCCAAGTTCCTGGCGCTCGTGCTGATCTGGGGCTCCAGCTTCCTGCTCATGAAGGTCGGCCTGCGAGCCATGGCCCCATTGCAGATCGCGGGCCTGCGGATCTTCAGCGGGACGCTGATCCTGCTGGCGCTGCTGCGTCTCGCCGGCGGGCGGCTCCCGCGCGGGCGGGGCACCTGGTGGCACCTCATGGTCGGCGGGGTCTTCATGGCGGCACTGCCCTTCACGCTCTTCGCGCTCGGCGAGGAGCGTGTCAGCTCCGCGCTCGCAGGCATCGGCAACGCGACGACCCCGCTGGCGACCGTGGTGTTCGCGCTGCTTCTCCTGCCCTCCGAGTCCGTCACGAGGCGCAAGGTGGTCGGGGTGGTCGTCGGCTTCGTGGGAGTGCTGGTCATCGCACAACCGTGGGAGGTCGCAGGTCGTCCTGACCTGATCGGCTTCGGCATGACGCTGGTCGCCGGCATGTCCTACGGACTGGGCTGGACCTACAACCGGCGCCACCTCGCCGGCTCCGACCTCGGCGGGCTGACCCAGCCGGCCGCCCAGCTGCTCGCCGCGGCCGTCGAGATGGTGCTCGTGCTCGTGGTCTGGTCGCTCGTCCGCGGCGCGGCGCCCTGGACGCTGCAGCCAGGCACGGCCGGCGGCTCGGTGCTGCTGCCGATCCTTGCCGTGCTCGCCCTGGGTCTGGTCGGCACCGGCATCGCCTTCTCGTTGCAGTTCGACGTGGTGCGGGCGGCCGGGCCGACAGTCGCCTCCACGATCACCTACGTCATCCCGGTGGTCTCGGTCGCGCTCGGCGCCATCTTCCTGGCTGAACGGCTCTCGTGGCCGCAGTACCTCGGCGCCGCCATCGTGGTGGGGGCAGCCGCCCTGACCCAGCGGCACCCACGGGTCCGCCGGGCCTCCGTGGCGGGTGGATGACGCAGCGCTGACCGCGGCCGGGTAGCCGCCGGAGCGCGGGACGTCGAAGCAGCGGCGCACACCGCCCGGCTGTCCCCGGCGTGCGGCAGGATGGGCCCGTGACGGATCTCCCCACCCCAGTCCCCGACGACGCGCGCCACGAGTGGGACGACCTGGCCGAGCAGGCGACCGCTGCCCAGTTCGCCTACCACGTGCGCGATTCCCCCACGATCAGCGACGCCGCGTACGACGAGCTGATGCGCCGGCTGGTCGCCCTCGAGGAGCAGTATCCCGAGCTGCGCAGCCCCGAGAGCCCCACCCAGCAGGTCGGCTTCGCGTTCTCCACCGAGTTCGGGGCCGTCGAGCACGTCGAGCGGATGCTCAGTCTCGACAACGTCTTCAGCCTCGAGGAGCTGCAGGCGTGGGACGAGCGGGTGAGGCGGGAGGCCGGCACGCCCTTCCACTACCTGTGCGAGCTCAAGATCGACGGCCTCGCCATCAGCCTGCTCTACGAGCGCGGTCGCCTCGTGCGTGCGGCGACCCGCGGCGACGGCCGCGTCGGAGAGGACGTCACCAACAACGTGCGCACCATCGACGGCATCCCGCACCGGCTGTCGGGCACCGGCCACCCCGAGCAGGTCGAGATCCGCGGTGAGGTGTTCCTGCCGGTCGAGGCGTTCGGTGACCTCAACGCCCACCAGGTCGAGGCCGGCAAGGCGCCGTTCGCCAACCCGCGCAACGCCGCTGCGGGCTCCCTGCGGCAGAAGGACCCCCGCGTCACGGCGAGCCGCCCGCTCCGGATGCTGGTGCACGGCATCGGGGTGCACACCGGCTTCCAGGTGCGCACCCAGAGCGAGGCGTATGCCGTGCTGCGCGACTGGGGACTGCCCGTCACCTCGCACGCGAAGGTGGTCGATGACCTCGCCGACGTGCAGCGATACATCGAGCACTTCGGCGAGCAGCGGCACTCCGTCGAGCACGAGCTCGACGGCATCGTGGTCAAGATCGACGAGGCCTCGGTGCAGCGTCGGCTGGGATCGACCTCTCGCGCGCCGCGTTGGGCGATCGCGTTCAAGTACCCGCCCGAGGAGGTCAACACCAAGCTGCTCGACATCAGGGTCAACGTGGGGCGCACCGGGCGAGTCACGCCATACGGCGTGATGGAGCCGGTCAAGGTGGCCGGCTCGACGGTGGAGCAGGCGACGTTGCACAACGCCCACGAGGTGGAGCGCAAGGGGGTGCTCATCGGAGACACGGTCGTGCTGCGCAAGGCCGGCGACGTCATCCCCGAGATCGTGGGACCGGTGGTGGCCCTGCGGGACGGCAGTGAGCGCGCGTTCGTCATGCCGACGAAGTGCCCGGCCTGTGGCACCCCACTGAAACCGGAGAAGGAGGGTGACAAGGACATCCGCTGCCCCAACTCGCGGTCCTGCCCCTCGCAGTTGCGCGAACGGCTCTCGTCGCTGGCAGGGCGGGGCGCCTTCGACATCGAGGCCCTGGGCTGGGAGGGAGCCGTGGCCATGCTGGACGCGGGCGTCGTGACCGACGAGGGTGACCTCTTCGCGTTGCGGGACACCGACATCGCGAAGGTGCCGCTGTTCACCCGCGCGGCGAAGAAGACCGACCCGGCCGAGTCGGTGGTGGACGGCCGGGTGCTGTCGGCCAACGGCGCCAAGCTCGTCGCCAACCTCGAGGAGGCCAAGGGATGCCCGCTGTGGCGGGTGCTGGTCGGCCTCTCCATCCGGCACGTCGGGCCGACCGCCGCCCGTGCACTCGCGGGACACTTCGGGTCGATGGACAAGATCCGGGCCGCCTCCCGCGACGAGTTGGCGGGAGTGGACGGCGTCGGCGGGATCATCGCCGACTCGGTGGTCGACTGGTTCACCGTGGACTGGCACGTGGCGATCGTCGACAAGTGGGCCGCTGCCGGAGTGCGGATGGCCGACGAGGTCGACGAGTCGACGCCCAGGACGCTGGAGGGGTTGACCGTGGTGGTCACCGGCTCGCTGGAGCGGTTCTCCCGGGACTCGGCCAAGGAGGCGATCCTGGCGCGCGGCGGCAAGGCGTCCGGTTCGGTGTCCAAGAAGACCGACTACGTCGTCGTCGGCGAGAACGCGGGATCCAAGGCCGACAAGGCCGAACAGCTCGGCGTGACCATCCTCGACGAAGCGGGTTTCGAGCGACTGCTCGAGCAGGGTCCGCCGGAATGACCCTGCGGCGATGCCTCTTGCGATGACCGGAAAGCCCCCGTGGGCGACGAGGGGACGGGCTGGCCCGGCTGCGACGCAATGGTCAGAGGGCGCCAGGGGAGGTCCCGTGCCGAGCACTAGACTGCGTGGCATGTCCGCCCTGAACCGCGACGAGGTCGCCCACCTCGCCATGCTCGCGCGCATCGACCTGTCGCAGGACGAGCTGCAGACCCTCTCCGGCCAGCTGGAGCAGATCGCCCGTTCCGTCGCCAAGGTCGGCGAGGTCGCTGCCGACGACGTCCCACCGATGTCGCACCCGCTGCCGCTCACCAACGTGACCCGCGTCGACGAGGTCCGGCCCAGCCTGCCCGTCGAGGACGCACTGGCCGGCGCCCCGGCCGCCCAGCAGCGGCGCTTCCTCGTGCCCCGCATCCTCGACGAGGAGTGACGGGCGCGGCCTGCCCCACACGCCATACCGAGCAACCCAGCAAAGGCTGATCGTGACCCCTGACCTCACCCGCTCCAGTGCCGCCGACCTTGCGGGGGCCCTGTCCCGCAAGGACGTCAGCGCCGTCGAGGCGACCCAGGCCCACCTCGACCGGATCGCCGCGGTCGACGGTGACGTCCACGCGTTCCTGCACGTCGACACCGAGGGGGCGCTGGCCGCGGCCCGCGACGTCGACCGGCGCCGGGCGGCAGGGGAGGAGCTGTCACCGCTCGCCGGAGTCCCCATCGCGGTCAAGGACATCGCGGTCACCAAGGGGGTGCCCACCACCTGCGGCTCGCGGACCCTGGAGGGCTGGATCCCGCCGTATGACGCGACGGTCGTCGCGCGCCTGCGCGCCGCCGGGCTGCCCATCCTCGGCAAGACCAACATGGACGAGTTCGCGATGGGGTCCTCCACCGAGCACTCCGCGTTCGGCCCCACGCACAACCCGTGGGACCTCGAGCGGATCCCGGGGGGCTCGGGGGGCGGCTCCTCCGCGGCGGTCGCGTCCTTCCAGGCGCCGTTGGCGATCGGCACCGACACCGGTGGCTCGATCCGGCAGCCGGCCGCGGTGACCGGCACGGTCGGCACCAAGCCCACCTACGGCGGCGTCTCCCGCTACGGCCTGGTCGCGCTCGCGAGCAGCCTCGACCAGGCCGGGCCCTGCTCGCGCAGCGTGCTCGACGCGGCACTGCTGCACGCCGTCATCGCCGGGCACGACGTGATGGACTCGACCTCGATCGACGCGCCGGTGCCGCCGGTGGTCGAAGCCGCACGCCGCGCCGACGTCAGGGGCCTGCGGGTCGGCGTGGTCAAGGAGCTCGGCGGGGAGGGTTACCAGCCTGGGGTCCGGACCAGGTTCGAGGAGTCGGTGCAGCTGCTGGTCGACGCGGGGGCGGAGGTCGTCGAGGTGTCCTGCCCACACTTCGACTACGCCCTCGCCGCCTACTACCTGATCATGCCGAGCGAGGCGTCCTCCAACCTCGCCCGCTTCGACGCCATGCGCTACGGTCTGCGGGTCGGGCCGGACGGCGTCGGCAGCCCGAGCGCCGAGCAGGTCATGGCGGCCAGCCGTGACGCCGGCTTCGGCGACGAGGTCAAGCGCCGGATCATCCTCGGCACCTATGCCCTGTCCAGCGGCTACTACGACGCCTACTACGGCCAGGCGCAGAAGGTGCGCACCCTGATCGCGCGCGACTTCGCCGCCGCCTTCGAGCAGGCCGATGTGCTGGTGTCACCGACCGCGCCGACCACCGCCTTCCGGATCGGCGAGAAGCTCGACGACCCGATGGCCATGTACCTCAACGACATCGCCACGATTCCGGCCAACCTCGCGGGCATCCCCGGGATGTCCCTGCCGAGCGGTCTGGCCGACGAGGACGGGCTGCCGGCCGGCATCCAGCTGCTCGCCCCGGCGACCAAGGACGAACGACTGTATGGCGTGGGCGCGGCCCTGGAGGCCGCGCTCGAGCAGCGTTGGGGCGGAAGGCTGCTGGACCGAGCGCCGGAACTGGATGGATCTGCTGCGAGCGCAACGGAGGCACGGGCATGACCGCCACGACGACCGATGCCGTGATGGACCTCGACGAGGCACTGGAGCGGTTTGACCCCGTCTTCGGCCTCGAGGTGCACGTCGAGCTCAACACCGCCACGAAGATGTTCTGCGGTTGCGCCACCGGATTCGGGGCCGACCCCAACACCCAGGTCTGCCCGGTCTGCCTGGGTCTGCCCGGCGCGCTGCCGGTGGTCAACGCGACTGCGGTCGAGTCGGCGATCCGGATCGGTCTCGCGCTGAACTGCGAGATCGCGTCGTGGTGCCGGTTCGCCCGGAAGAACTACTTCTACCCGGACATGCCCAAGAACTTCCAGACGTCGCAGTATGACGAGCCGATCGACTTCGAGGGCTACCTCGACGTGGAGGTCGACGGCGACGACGGACCCGAGACGTTCCGCGTCGCCATCGAGCGGGCGCACATGGAGGAGGACACCGGCAAGTCCCTGCACGTCGGGGGAGCCACCGGTCGCATCCAGGGAGCCGACCACTCGCTGGTCGACTACAACCGGGCCGGGATCCCGCTGATCGAGATCGTCACCAAGCCGATCACCGGCGCCGGCGGGCGCGCCCCCGAGGTGGCCAAGGCCTACGTGTCGGCGCTGCGCGACCTGATGAAGGCGCTCGGGGTCAGCGACGTCCGCATGGAGCAGGGCTCGATGCGCTGCGACGCCAACCTGTCGCTGCGCCCGAGGGCGACCGGGAGCCAGGAGCAGGCCGACGTGCCGCTCGGCACCCGCACCGAGACCAAGAACGTCAACTCGCTGCGCTCGGTCGAGCGTGCGATCCGTTACGAGATCGGTCGGCAGGCCGCGGTTCTCGCGGCGGGTGGCTCGATCGTGCAGGAGACCCGGCACTGGCACGAGGACACCGGCGTGACGACCTCGGGCCGTCCCAAGTCCGACGCCGATGACTACCGCTACTTCCCCGAGCCCGATCTGGTGCCGGTCGCCCCCAGCGCGGAGCTGGTGGAACGGCTACGGGGCACCCTGCCGGAGCCGCCGGCCCAGCGTCGGCACCGGTTGCAGTCCGAGTGGGGCTACAGCGACCTGGAGATGCGCGACGTCTACAACGCCGGCGCGGTCGAACTGATCGAGGAGTCGGTCGCGGCCGGCGCCACTCCCGCCGCAGCGCGCAAGTGGTGGATGGGCGAGATCGCTCGCCGAGCGAGTGCCGAGCTGCGCCCCCTGGCCGACTTCGGAGTGACGGCGCAGCACGTCGCCGAGCTCGACGGCCTGGTCACCTCCGGCCGGCTCAACGACTCGATGGCGCGGCAGGTCATGGAGGGGCTGCTGGCCGGTGAGGGCACACCTACCGAGATCGCCGACGCACGCGGCCTGCAGCTGGTCGAGGACGACGACGCGCTGGAGACGGCCGTGGACGAGGTGATCGCCGCCAACCCCGACATCGCGGACAAGGTCCGTGGCGGCAAGGTGCAGGCTGCCGGCGCGCTGATCGGCCAGGTGATGAAGGCGATGAACGGCCAAGCGGACGCCGGCAAGGTCCGCCGGCTGATCCTGGACAAGCTCGGCGCCTGACGGGTCGCCGGCGGGGTCCGTGCGCGGGGTCCCCGCTGTCAGCGACCGCAGCGATCCAGCCGCGTCCAGGGCCAGTCGGTGGACAGCCAGGCAGCGACCGCGTCGGCCAACGGCACGTCGAGGTCGGCCCGGTCGGCCCGCACCCACGACCGGATCGTGACGTCGTGGTCCTCCGACGACGTGGGATACAGGTAGACGCAGCCGACGACGTCGGCTGCAGGGTCGAGGACCGTGAAGGTGAACCCGATGCGGTCGGCGAAGTCGGCAGCGTGCCGGGTCAGGTCGCGGTGGTTGTCCTCCAGCGACATCCCCTCCGGCGGCGGCCAGCTGCCGTCCTGGTAGCCCGGTGTCGCCCGGATGTGTTCGATGCTCGACATCCACGCGGCATGGTCGGGCGCGTTGTGCTGCGGCCCCAGCGGCTCGAGGCGGAACCGGTCGGTGACCAAGGATGTGGGCGGCTCGAAGTCCGCGGGGACAAACGCTTCGGACGCCATGGCCGGACATTATCCCCGGCGTCCGCATCCGCTCACCCGGTTTTCCATGGCCCCGGAGCGAGCACGAGCCGCGACCTCAGGAGGCCGACGGGAGGCCCTTCGGCAGGATCAGGACCTGGTCGTCGCCGGGCCTCGGCTCGCCCCGGAAGGTGTTGCTGGTGACCAGCCAGAGGCGGTCGTCCGGTGCCTTGACCACGGTGCGCAACCGGCCGTAGCTGCCCTGCAGGAGTCGCTCCGGTTCGCCGGTGCCGCCCTGGCCGTCGAGGGGGACGCGCCACAGCGACTCGCCACGCAGCGCCGCCATGTAGACGGCGTGGTCGGCGCCGACCGTGATCCCGCTCGGGGATGCGTCGCTGGTCGGCCACTGCACGAGCGGGTCGACGAACCCCTGTCGATCGCTCCTGCCCTCGACATCGGGCCAGCCGTAGTTCTGCCCCGGCTCGATCCGGTTGAGCTCGTCCCAGGTGTTCTGACCGAACTCGCTGGCATACATCCCGCCGGCGGCGTCCCAGGCCAGACCCTGCACGTTGCGGTGGCCGAGGCTCCACACCGGCGAGCCGGGGAAGGGGTTGCCGGAGGGTGCCGACCCGCGCTGGTCCACGCGCAGGATCTTGCCTCCGAGCGAGTGCACGTCCTGCGAGTGGGAGCCGTCCCCGCCGTCGCCGGTGCCGACGTAGAGGAACCCGTCCGGCCCGAAGGCGATCCGGCCGTCGTTGTGGATGCTGGACTTCGGTATGCCGGACAGGATCACCGCGTCGGCCAAGAGGCGTCCGTCGCGCAGGGTCATCCGCAGCACCCGGTTGTCGGCCTGCGTGGTCAGGTAGACGAACACCCGCCGGTCCGATGCGAAGTGGGGAGACACGGCGATCCCCAGCAGCCCGCCCTCGCCCTCGGCGGCGACGCCGGGCACGGTCCCCAGGGTCTGCGCCGCGGATCCCGGATGGAGGCGCAGCACCCTGCCGGAGTCGCGCAGCGTGAGCAGCGCCGCGCCGGAGGGCAGGAAGTCCAGCCCCCAGGGCACCTCGAGGTCGTCGGCCACCACCACCGCGTCGTGCTCGTCCGTGCCGCCCGGGAC
>NZ_VOHR01000016.1 GCF_009192725.1 Segeticoccus rhizosphaerae
AGCGGCGAGGAGACCCGCCGGGACGTGGTCGCGCCGCTGGCCCGCGGCACGCAGCTGCCCGAACTGGCCGCCGGCGGACCGGTGCGGGCCAGGGCTGGTGGCCTGAACATCTCCGTCGACGAGTCCCTAGGTGGCACCCGACTGCACGCGGAGGCACAGGGCGTCCGGGTCGAGCTCATGGTCGAGCGGCTGGAGGAGCACGAGTCGCTCGGTGTGGTGGTGCCGTGGTCGGAGCGCCTCTTCCAGTACACCCACAAGGACGTGGCACGGCGGGTTGGGGGCCGGATCCGGCTGGACGGGCTCGAGCACCCTGTGCCGATGGAGGACTCGTGGGCCGTGCTCGACCACGGGCGCGGCCGCTGGCCCTACGCGGTGACCTGGAACTGGGGAGCCGGCAGCGGCGTGGTCGACGGCGCGGTCGTCGGGCTGCAGCTCGGCGGAGGGTGGACCGACGGCACGGGCGCGACCGAGAACGGCATCGTGGTCGACGGGCGTCTGCACCACTTCGACGACCTCCTCGACTGGCAGTATGACGTCCGCGCACCGATGCGGCCGTGGCAGGTCCGGGGACCGCACGTCGACGTCGTGCTGGAGCCGTTCCACCAACGGGTCGCCACGACCAACCTCGGCGTCGTCGCCTCCCGCACCCACCAGGCCTTCGGTCACTGGCGCGGCCACGTGGTCGTCGACGGCCACCGGCAGTCTGTCGAGGGCCTGGTCGGCTGGGCCGAGGAGGCACGCAACCGCTGGTGAGAACCGGATCGAGGCCGACCTCCCGGACGCGTGAAACTGCTGGTCAGCCCGCCCGCTCTTCGAGCACCCGCGCGACGAACCGGGCCGAACGCTCCCGCAGCCCCTCCACCCGGCGCCGTGTCGACCTCGACGACGGCGTAGGACGCGAGCGGTTGCTTGGGGTCGCGCCAGCCCAGGTAGTCGCGTTGCTCCCAGTCCACGGCGGACAGGTCGGGCACAATCGCCCGGTTCGCCTCGCGTCGTGTGGCGTTCACGAACGAGGCGCGGATCGCTTGTTCGGTCAAGGGAGTCATGATCGTACTTTCCGGATCGTCACGGATCCGCTGCTCCGCCGGGAGAGGGACGGGCGGGCCAGGCAAGCGCTCGACAGTCGCACCGATGCGCGGGACTCAGCGTGCGCACCGGTGTGGCACACGCCGGCCGCGCCGGGCATTCGCCGCGAACTCAGGTGCCGCCGCCTTGGTGACTGGCGTAACGTCGGAAGCACACGGCATACACGAGTCCAAGGAGTCCCATGTCCACCGCACTGTCCGCCGATCAGGTCCAGCAGTTCCAAAAGGATTTCGAGGCGGATCCGCACCACCGGGTGATGCAGAACGCGGTCACCCAGACCCGGGTCAGCGACATCGCACTGGACCGTGCCGTGGTCACCTCAATCGACCACACCATGTCCAACCTCCTGGACGACTGGAAGGTCACCAACCAGAAGAAGAGCGGACGCTGCTGGCTGTTCGCCGGTCTCAACCTGCTGCGCTCCCAGACGGCGAAGACGCTGGACGTCAAGGATTTCGAGTACTCGCAGAACTACCTGCTCTTTTGGGACAAGCTCGAGAAGGCCAACTACCTCTTCGAGGCCCTGATCGAGACCGCCGACCGCGACGTCGACGACCGGACGATCGCCCACCTGCTCTCCGACCCCACCGGCGACGGCGGCCAGTGGAACATGTTCATCGCCCTGGTCCAGAAGCACGGGCTCGTGCCCAAGTCGGCCATGCCCGAGACGCAGAGCTCCTCCGAGACGCACCCCATGAACGGGATCCTGCAGACCTTGTTGCGCCAGGGCGCCCGCGACCTTCGGGCCATCGCCGACCAGGGGCCGGATGCGATGCGCGCCCGCAAGGACGAGCTGCTGACGGGCATCCACCGCGTGCTGTCGATCCACCTCGGGACCCCGCCGGAGAAGTTCCTGTGGCAGTGGAAGGACAAGGAGGGCGGCTTCCACCGGGACGGCTGGATGACGCCGCGGGAGTTCGCCGACAAGTATGTCGAGCTTCCCCTCCAGGACTACGTCTGCATCGTTCACGACCCCCGCAAGAGCAGCCCCACCGGCAAGGTGTTCACCGTCGAGTACCTCGGCAACGTGGTGGGGGCTCCTCGCGTGACCTACCTCAACGTGGAGATGGACCTGCTCAAGCAGCTCACCATGGAGACGATCGTGGACGGCGAGCCGGTGTGGTTCGGCTGCGACACCGGCAAGATGTCCAACGGCGACCTCGGCATCTGGGATGCCGCCCTCTATGACTACGCCTCGGTCTACGGCACCGCCTTCGATCTCGACAAGGCCGACAGGTTGCTGCACGGCGAGGCCATGATGACCCACGCGATGCTCTTCACCGGTGTGGACGTCGTGGACGGGAAGCCGCGCAAGTGGCGGGTCGAGAACAGCTGGGGCGACGAGAAGGCCGACTCCGGGTTCTTCACCATGAACGACTCGTGGTTTGCCGAGCACGTCTTCGAGATCGCCGTGCGCCGCAACAGGCTCCCGCAGGAACTGCGGGATGCACTCGACGCCGAACCGATCGTGCTCCCGGCCTGGGACCCCATGGGCGCCTTGGCCGGCTGACCCTGCCGGCGCGCGTGGTGCCGGTCACCGGAGCCGGGACCAAAGTCTCGGATACGGGACGAAACCCCGGGTTCTCCCCCTATCGCAGGTCAGGTGGGCAGGAGTCTGATGGCATCCATGTCCACCAAGGAACCTCGGATGGGCCGCGCTCACGCGAGTGCGGCACCCGACCAGACGGCCCCCACCAGAACCCTGCGCGTGGAGCGTCGCTCCATCGACGTCGTGCCCGATGACGAGCGACACGGCTCGCCATGGAGCCAGTTCACCCTGTGGTTCGGCGCCAACATGCAGATCACCGCCATCGTCGATGGTGCCCTGGCGGTGGTCTTCGGTGCCGATGCGCTGTGGGCGATCATCGGACTGCTCATCGGCAATGTCCTGGGCGGCGTCGTCATGGCCCTGCACTCCGCGCAGGGACCCCGTCTGGGCCTGCCCCAGATGATCTCGAGCCGCGCACAGTTCGGGGTCTACGGCGCCGTCGTCCCTCTCGTGCTGGTCATCCTGCTCTACCTGGGGTTCGCGGCGACCGGTGCCGTGCTCGCGGGCCAGGCAGTCAACGCCCTGCTGCACGTCGACGCGACCTGGGTCGGCATCATCGTCTTCGGGGCCCTCACCGCCGTCATCGCGACGCTGGGCTACCGGCTGATCCACATCATCGGGCGGATCTCGACCGTCGTGGGCACCCTCGGGTTCATCTACCTCGCGATCCGTCTCTTCACCGTCCACGACGTCGGCAGCGCCGTGAACGTCAAGCCGTTCGAGATGGCCACGTTCCTGCTCGCCATCTCCCTCAGCGCGGGCTGGCAGCTGACCTACGGGCCCTACGTCGCCGACTACTCCCGCTACCTTCCGCGGACCACGACGGAACGCAAGGTGTTCACGACCACCTGGCTGGGCAGCGTGATCGGCTCACAGTGGTCGATGACCTTCGGCGCCCTGGTCGCCGCGGTTGCCGGCGACGCCTTTCTCAGCGAACAGGTGGAGTGGCTGGGTGGCCTCGCCGGGCCCGCCGCCATTGCCTTCCTGATCTACCTGGTGATCCTCGTCGGGAAGCTGACGGTCAACTGCCTCAACGCGTATGGCGGCTTCATGTCCTCCGTCACGACTGTCACCGCGTTCACCGGCGGACGTGGCATCTCGCCGCGGCGGCGCTCGCTGCTGATCACGGTCTTCGTCACCATCTCGGTGCTGATCGCCCTGCTGGCCTCGCAGGACTTCCTGGACAACTTCAAGAACTTCGTCCTTACCCTGCTCATGGTGTTCACGCCGTGGAGCGCCATCAACCTGACCGACTACTACCTCATCTCCAAGGAACGCGTCGACGTGCCGGCGCTCTACGACCCGAAGGGCCGGTATGGCGGGTGGAACGTCGGCGCGCTGGTCGCCTACGGCGTCGGCATCGTCGCGCAGATCCCCTTCCTCGCCCAGACGCTCTACACCGGCCCGGTCACCAAGGCCCTTGACGGCGCAGACATCTCGTGGATCGTGGGCCTGGTCGTGACGGTGATCGTCTACCTGCCGATCGCGAGACGGACGGCCAACCCTCCGGCGGAGATGATCTACCCGGCCGATCTGGAGGAGCTCGACATGAGGAAACCCGCCCCGACCGCCTGACTCGTGGTCGCCCCGCCTCGCTGCCGGCCGAATCGCAGCGGGGTGGCTCGTCCGCCGACTCACTCCTTCACAGCGCCCGAGAGCATCCCCTCGATGAACTTGCGTTGCAGCGCGATGTAGACGAGGACGACGGGAAGCGCCACGAGCACGGCACCTGCCGCGAGCAACGAGATGTCCGAGGAGTGCTGACCCTGGAAGAAGACCAGTCCGAGCGGGACGGTGCGCCGCGACTCCGAGGTCACCATGACCAGCGCGAGGAGGAACTCGTTCCACGTCCACATGAACGTGATCACCACCATCGTGGTGATGGCCGGCCTGCCGACCGGCACGAGGACCCGCCACAGCGTCGTCCAGCTCGAGCAGCCGTCGATCCGGGCCGCCTCGACCATGCTGCGCGATGCCCCCAGGAAGTACGTCCGCATCCAGAACGTGCCGAAGGCGATCGACTGTGCGGTCTGGGGCAGGATGAGCGCCCAGTAGGTGTCGGTCAACCCCGCTCCGCGCAGGTCGTAGTAGAGCGGGATGACCAGCGCCTCCTCAGGTAGCGTCAGCCCGATCAGGAACACGTAGAAGAGCATCGTGGAGCCGGGGAAGCGCATCGTGCCGAAGGCATAGGCCGCGAGCGTGGACAGCGCCGCCGACGCGACCACCACAACCACGGTCACCAGCACTGAGGAGCGCAGGTAGGTCCCGAAGTGGCCACGCTGCCAGGCGTCGACGAAGTTGCTCCAGTGCAGGCCGTCCGGGAGCGAGAAGCCCGTGTTGAGGGATGCCTGGCTTGCGAAGGCGGTCGAGAGGATCCCGAGGACCGGCACGAGCGCGATGACGGTGAAGAACACCAGGATCGCGTAGGTGACCACCCTGTCGGTGCGTGAGGTGATCACCGGCGCCCCTCGATCAGCCGCGACACGACCACGGTCACGACGAAGATGAGGATGGCGAGCGCGATGCCGATCGCCGCGGCACCGCCGACCTGTCCCACTTCGAAGGCCCGGTGGTAGACCTCGTAGGCCGGGACGCTGGTCGCGTCACCGGGCCCTCCACCGGTCGTGACGTAGATGAGGTCGAAGTTGCGCAACCCGGCGACGATCGTGAGGGTCGCGGCGACCGCGATCTGGGGACGCAGCTCCGGCAGGGTCACCGCGAAGAACTCCCGCACCGCCCCCGCGCCGTCGAGCCGGGCCGCCTCGTAGAGCTCGCGCGGAATCCGCTGGCAGCCGGCGAGGAACAGCACCATGCACAGGCCGAACTCGACCCAGGTGCCGACGATGCCGACGGCGGGCAGCGCGAAGGTGAAGTCGCCCAGCCAGGGACGGGTGATGCCGCCCAGCCCGACGGCGCTCAGGCCCGCGTTGAAGAGCCCGTCGGGGGCGAAGATCCACCGCCACGCCAGCGCCACCACGACCATCGCCAGGACCTGCGGCAGGAAGAGCACGGTGCGAAAGAACGTCATACCGCGAATCCGCATGCGCGACAGGGTCGCAGCGATGAGTAACCCGATCACGATCGGCAGCAGCGCATAGAAGAGCAGCAGGATCAGGGCGTGCACGAACGGGCCGCGCAGGCTCGGATCGGTGAACAGGGCCGTGTAGTTGTCGAGCCCGACCCAGGTGGCCGGCGTCAGCCCGTCCCAGTTGAACAGTGAGTACCAGATCGACTGGAAGAAGGGCACCAGGATGAACAGCGAGAAGACCGCGAGCGCCGGGAGGACATAGAGATACCCGACGGCCCGCGGCTCACCCGGCGCCCGGCGTGCGTAGAGGCTGCGCAGGCGGCCGAGCCGGGACCGCGAACGGACCACCGGCTCGGAACGCTGCGCCTCGCGGACCGCCTGCGTCATCCGACCGTCCTACTTCTGGTGGAACTTCTGGTAGTCGGCCTGCAGCGTCTGGGTGAACTGCTCCGGCGTGGTCTGCCCGCCGATCAGGCTCTGCAGGGAGGCGGTGATGGTGTCATAGAAGGTCGGCGTGGAGTAGTCGAGGTAGGGCACCAGACCGTCGACCTTGCTGAGGTCCTTCCAGCCGGCGACCATCTGCCCCTCGGGGCTGTCCGCCGGGAGCGCGTCGGCCGCCTTGCCGGGCACGGCGGGCAGGTTGCCGGTCTGGGTCATGACGTCGTCGGCGTGCGCGTTGGTGATGAAGTCGAGGTAGGCCGCCGCGACGTCCGGGTGCTGCGACTTGCTGGTGACGGCGAAGGCCAGGCTCTCACCCCCGGTCGTGGTCGGCTCTCCGCCCGCTTGGGCCGGCGGGGGCAGCATCAGGCCGAGGTTCTTGCCCATCGGCTTCTTCAGCACTGCGGCCTGCCAGGTGCCGGTGATCAGGTAGACCCCGGTGCCGTCCGCGAACTTCTTGGACGCATCGTCATATCCGAGCCCGTTGGCGCCCTTGGTGAAGTAACCCTTCTGCGCCCAGTCCTGCAGGACCTTGGCCGCCTTCACGGTCGCGGAGTCGGTCCACTTGGCATTGCCGGTGCCGAAGACCAGGTTGCGGACATCCTGCTTGCCTGTCGTCTGTGCCTGGATCACCCCGAAGGTGTGGATGGCCGGCCACTTGTCGAGGTTGCCGAACTCGATCGGCGTCTGACCCTTGGCCTTGATCTTCGGCAGTTGGGCGGCGAAGTCCGACCACGTCTTCGGCGGGGTCAACCCGAGTGACTTGAGCTTGGACTTGTTGTAGTAGACGGTGATGTACTCGCCCATCTGTGAGATGCCGTAGAGCTTGCCCTCACCGAAGTGCTGGAAGTCGTCGCTGACCCGGTTGAGATCGAGCAACGTCTTGGGGTAGCGCTGCTCCCAGCCGTAGAGCTTGGCGTACTTGTCGAGGGGCACGAGTTGCCCGGCCTTCACGAAGGTGACCATGTCGGGGTAACCCTGGTTGGCCTCGACGACGTCGGGCGGGTTCTTGCCGGAGAGCGCGAGCCGGAGCGTGGTCTTGAGGTCGGAGAAGCTCTTGGACGTCCGGTTGATCGTGACGTTGGGGTACTTCTCCTGGAACTCCTTGTTGAGCTGGGTCATCTCGGCGTTCTGGCCGCCCCTCACCTCCTGGTCCCACACGTTGAGCGTGACCTTGCCGCCCTTGGCCGGGTTGGTCGCCACGCTCGCCTTCGGCTGGCCGGTGTTGGTCGCCGGCGAGTTGTCGGACGAGCCGGGCGCCGAGCAGCCCGCCGCCACCAGCGAGGTGCTCACCAGCGCGAGCGTGACAAGGGCGCCGAGTCGGCGTCGGGGATGGGACATGGTGGTCTCCTTCGGTCAGCGTCCGCGCCGAGCGGGGCGGGCAGGGTCGGTCGGTGGCTTCTCCAGCGGCGCCGCCCAGGGCGGGTCGTGGTGGGCGCCCCGTGCGAGGCCGACGTCGGAGAACCGGGCGATCGTCGCAGCCGCGCGGCGGACGCCGCTGATCGGCCCCACCGGGAGCAGGTCGTCCAGGAATCCGTAACGGCGCACCAGGGACGTGTGGTAGGCGTCCTGGCCGCCCTTGTCGCGTATGCCGTGCCACCAGTCGGCGAGGTCGCCCCAGCCGGGTGCGGCGAGTGACCCGCCGAACTGTTGCACGGCCAGGGCGGAGCAGGCCGTCGCGAAAGCCAACCGGTGCTCCAGAGGCCAGCCGGACAGCGTGCCGAGCACGACACCGGCACCGAAGACGTCGCCGGCTCCGGTCGGGTCGAGCGCCGGCACCCGCAGGGCGGGGGCGTGCGCCTCCTCGCCGGTCGTGGAGTCGATCGCGACGGCGCCGTTCGCGCCGTCGGTGACCACGGCGAGTGGAACCTTGTCGGCGAGGACGTAGAGGGCGTCCCGGACGCTGTCGGTGTGGGTGTAGGCCATCGCCTCGGCGGCGTTGGGCAGGAACGCATGGCAGTGGCCCAGCTGGTCGAGGACGGCTGGCGACCACGTGCCGGTCGCGTCCCACCCGACGTCCGCGAAGACCAAGGCTCCCTCCTCGGCTGCCCGCGCCGCCCAGGCATCATCGTGGTCGGCCCCGACGAGCTCGTCGGCGGTGAGGTCGACCATGACCGCACGTGATGGCGGCGGCTTGCCGATCATCTCGCTGGGGGGCACCGGTGCCGCGTGCCCGTGGGAGACCATGCTGCGGTCGCCCTTGGTCGCCATCGACACCGTGACCGGTGAGTGCCAGTGCTCGAATCGCTCAGAATGAGAGAGGTCGACGCCTTCCTGCTCGGACAAGGTGCGCCAGCAGAACTCGCCGTAGTCGTCGTCGCCGAAGGCGGCCGCGAGAGACGTCCGGAGCCCGAGCCGGCTGGTGGCGATGGCCAGGTTGGCGATGCCTCCGGGACACGATCCCATCCCCTGGGCCCAGACCTCGGTGCCGTTCGAGGGCAGCGTGGCCAGCCCGGTGAAGATGATGTCGAGGAACACCGTGCCGTGCAGGAAGACATCGAACTCCGCGCCGGGGTCGGCGAGGACGGGCGAGCCGTCGGTGTCTTCGAGCATCTGCGGGAGACCTTCCTTCCGCTCCTGGCTGGGCGTCGCGACTTCTCCGAGGTTAGCTGTCGGCGGCTGCGCAGAACAAGGCCTTACCGCGCAATGCTGCGCATTTCTGCGCGTCTCTGTTGCTACGGTGGAGGCATGTTGCCCCACCAGCGCCACGTCGAGATCGTGCGGCGGTTGCGTGGCGAGGGCGTCGTGGCGGTCCACGAGCTGGCGGCTGCCCTGGGGGTCACCGCGTCGACGGTCCGCCGCGACCTGGCCCGCCTGGACGAGCGTGGTTCCGTCCGCCGTGTGCACGGTGGGGCGTGCCTACCGGACGACGCCGACGACGACCGGCCGTTCGAGGTCGTGATGCGGTCGGACGCCCCCGACAAGGACGCCGTGGCGCGGGCTGCGGCCGAGCTGGTCGCCGACCACGAGGTCGTGCTGCTCGACATCGGCACCACGGCCGCGAGTCTGGCCCGCCGGCTGCGCGGCAGGCAGATCACCGTGGCCACCTCGAGCCTCGCGGTCCTCGACGTCCTGCGGGACGATCCGGTGGTCGAGCTCATGCTGCTCGGTGGGATGGTGCGCCGCCCCTACCTGTCGATGGTGGGGGTGCTCACGGAGGACGCGCTCGCCCAGGTCCGGGCGGACCGCGCCTTCCTCGGCACGAGCGGCGTGCGGGACGACGGGGCGGTGCTCGACAGCACCAGCGTCGAGGTCCCGGTGAAGCGGGCCATGATGCGGGCTGCCGAGCAGGTCGTCCTCCTGGCCGACCGGCACAAGTTTCCCGGCACGGGGGCGCTGCGGGTGTGCGACGTGGGCGACATCGACGTCCTCGTGACCAATGAAGGAGCCGACGAGAGGTCGTTGCGCGCGTGCGCGCGCGCCGGTGTGGAGGTGCGACTGTCATGAAGCTGACCATCCTGGGAGGCGGCGGGTTCCGGGTTCCGTTGGTCTACGGCGCCCTGCTGGGCGACACGTCGGAGCAGCGAATCCGCGACGTTGCCCTGTACGACGTGGATCCGGTTCGGCTCGAAGCGATCTCCCACGTGCTGGCCCAGATGGCGCAGGGCCACGACACGGCGCCGACGGTGACGACCAGCACCGACCTGGACGAGTCGCTGCGCGACGCACGCTTCGTCTTCTCCGCGATCCGGGTGGGCGGCCTCGGGGCGCGCACCGCGGACGAACGGGTCGCCCTCGATCTCGGGGTGCTCGGCCAGGAGACGACCGGGCCGGGCGGAATCGCCTACGGGTTACGCACGATTCCGGTGGCCATCAACGTCGCCGAGCGGGTTGCCGCGGTCTGCCCGTCGGCCTGGGTGATCAACTTCACCAACCCCGCCGGCATGATCACCGAGGCGATGCAGGCAGTCCTCGGTGACCGGGTGGTCGGCATCTGCGACTCCCCCCTCGGTCTCGGTCGGCGCGCCGCGCGCGCCCTGCACCTCGACCCGTCCCGCACCTCGTTCGACTACGTCGGGCTCAACCACCTCGGCTGGCTGCGACGACTCATGTATGACGGACACGACCAGTTGCCGAGGCTGCTCGCCGACGGGGATGCGCTGGGCCGGCTCGAGGAGGGGCAGCTCTTCGGCGCCGAGTGGATCCAGTCGCTGGGCATGCTTCCCAACGAGTACCTCTACTACTACTACTTCACGCGCGAGGCGGTCTCGGCGATCCGTGGTGGGCCGCAGACGCGTGGCGAGTACCTGTTGCAGCAGCAGGAGGACTTCTACGCCCGCGTCGCGACGGATCCGGACCTCGCTCGCCAGGAGTGGGACCGCGTGCGGCGCGAGCGCAACGCGACCTATATGTCCGACGTCCACGACGAGGAGGACGAGCGCGACCCGGCGGACGTCGAGGGAGGCGGTTACGAGGGGGTGGCTCTGGCCCTGATGGCGGCCATCGCCCGAGGCGAGTCGACCACGATGATCCTCAACGTCCGCAACGGCTCCAGCGTGCCGGGCCTGCCCGGTGACGCCGTGGTCGAGGTGCCGTGCGCGGTGGGCTCGTTCGCGCCCCGCCCGCTGGCGACGGCGCCCCTGGGCCTTCCAGAGCTCGGGCTGGTGCAACAGGTCAAGGCAGCCGAACGACTGACCATCGAGGCGGCCCGCACGGGATCGGCCAAGGTGGCCGTCCGGGCCTTCGCCACACATCCCCTGGTGGACTCGGTGGGCACGGCCCGCGTGCTGCTCGAGGGCTACCGGTCGAGGATTCCCGAGCTCGCGGTCCTCCGCTGACGCGCAGATCCCCCCTGCTGGGCTCCCGGGACCATTGACCGCCGAGTTCTGCGGGTCTAGCGTCGGACGGTGCACATTTGAGTCATCGTGATCGAGTGCGTGGGTGGGACGACGCTGCTGACCTCGACGGGGTCCCGCTCTCGAAGGAGCAGCACATGAAGAAGACCCGTGCCCTGGGGGCTCTCGCCACCTGCGCAGCCGCAACCCTCGCCACCGCGATGACGATGCTACCGACCGCCGCCGCGAGCCCAACCTCCGCTCCCCCCGGATCCGTAGCGAAGACAACGGCGTCCGCAACGTCCTTGTCCTCGGCCGCCCACCACGGCAAAGGCTACGTCGCAGGCAAGAACACCAAGATCAACGTCATGGGCGAGTGGGCGCACCCCGACGACGACACGAGCATCATCGGGCCGTGCGGCGTCTGGCACGATCGCTTCGGCACGAAGTGCGGGATCATCATGATCACCCGCGGCGAGGGCGGCGGCAACGCGGTCGGCACCGAGTCCGGACCTGACCTCGGCCTGCGCCGCGAGAACGAGGACCGCGTCGCCCACTACCGCTCCGGCACGATCGACATCTACAACGTCGACCGGGTGGACTTCTTCTACAACCAGAGCGCGCCGCTCACCCGCTCCATCTGGGACGAGCACGAGACCCTGCGCCGCGTCACCCGGATCATCCGCACGACCCAGCCCGACGTCTACGTGGGCTTCACCCCCACCCTGGCCGCCGGTCACGGCAACCACCAGGACGCGGGCCGGCTGATCTGGGAGGGCATGCAGGCCGCCGCGGACCCGACGATGTTCCCCGACCAGCTGCGTGGTCCGCACGCCCTGGCCACCTGGCAGGTCAAGAAGGTCTTCTCCGGCGGCAGCACGGCCGGCACCGGCGGCACGACGACCAGCGCCGACTGCACGCAGGGCTTCACGCCGACCCCGGGTCAGAACCTCGACACGGTGACCGGCGTGTGGACCGGCTACGACTCGCCATACCTCTGGCCGCAGGGCAACCTGCAGGGCCAGCCGGCGGGATCGGCCAAGATCTGGCAGCAGGTCGCCGACGAGGGCCGCTCGGCCTACCCGACCCAGAGCCGGGTGATGTACCAGGGCACCTCACAGCCCGCCTGCCCGAGGTTCGGCATGACCGACGCCTTCGTGCCGTTCCAGCCCAACACGTCACCGGACGGATCGCCCAACCCACTCGCCGGCAGGGACGACGCGATCCTGCTCGGCGCCACGAAGCAGGATCCTGGCGGTCTGCCGCTCGGCACGCTCGAGCACCTGACTTTCTCCCGCTTCTACAACGTCCCGGGTGTCCCCTTCCAGGCGACCCTGCACGTGAAAGCGCCTGCCCACCAGTCGATCCCGCGCAGCACGGTGTCGCTCACCGTGCCGGACGGCTGGTCCGTGGACGGACCCAAGCACCTCAATCGGGTCACCCACCGGCGTGAGTCCACCGTGACCTTCACGGTGACTCCGGGAGCCGGCGCCACGGTGGAGCAGAACGCCAAGATCTCCGCCCTGCTGCGCACCACGCACCAGCGCAGCGGCTACACCGACAACGTGGTGCGCGTCGTCTCGCCTGCCGAGGGTCGGTTCCAGCGCTGGGGCAAGTGGGCCGAGTACGACCAGTGGCTGGAGCAGACCGCGCCCGAGGCTCGGCGCCTGGGTCGGTCCGACGCCGTGACCACGATCGGGCTCGGTGAGAGCGCCGACGTCCCGGTCGTGGTGCACAACTGGTCGGACACCCCGCAGAGCGGCGAGGTCTCGCTCGACCTGCCCTCCGGCCTCACCGCCGACACGACCTCCACGTCATACGGCCCGCTTGCCCCGGGGGCCGACACCACAGTGACGTTCAGGCTGACGAGCACCGCCAGCACGCTGCCCGACGGCCAGCTGTATGACGTGCCGATCACCACGTCATTCAGTGCACCGGCCGGCACCGGCAGCGAGACCTTGAGCGTGTCGGTCGTGCCGGACACCGCGATCCCGCAGGCGAGTTCGGTGCCGACCGTCGACGCCAAGCCCGATCCAGGCGAGTACCCCGGCCCCAAGCTCGACATCGGCCGGATCTGGCAGGGTGACCGATACTGCACCGGCGGCACGGCCGACTGCGGGGTCTCCGGCACCGGCGACCCGGACAGCGACTACGCCCAGGTCAGTCGGGCCGACGACGCGCTCTACTTCTTCGTGCACATCCGCGACGACTACCAGTCGTATGCCGTGACGCCGCGTGAGTGCGTGGCGCACTGGCTCGCCGACTCGGTGGAGTTCCAGATCGACCCACGGGGCAACGCATCCCAGGTCAACATGGACACGGCCAACACCTTCAAGCTCGGCGTCTTCCCTTACACCAACGACCCGTCGAACTCCAACGGCAACGGCGTCAACGGCCCGTGCTGGGAGCGCGATGCGGACAACCACCAGGGGTACTCGACCGGCCCGTTGGCGGACACGGTCGCGGACGCCCCGAACGCACCCGGGGTCGAGGTCGCCTCATCGGCCACCTGGGTCGGGGACAACCAGACGACGACCGACCACGCCTACACAGGCGGCGGCTACGACCTGGAGGTCAAGATCCCGATGGCCGACCTGCCGGCGGCCGTCGACCCGGCCCACATGGGGCTGAACATCACGCCCTACGACAACGACGACACGGCGGCGGCCGGCACGACGACCCTGCGGCACATCGACAACAGCACCCGCCTCGGGTGGTCGGCCTTCGGCAGCGTGCAGTCCGACCCGTACCGATGGGGACAGGCGACCGTCGAGGGCTACACCCCACCGCCGGGACGAGCGACCACTCCCCCCGCGCCGATCCTCGGGCACCCGAACCTGGATGGGGTGAACTCGCCCCAGACGATCTGGCAGTCCGCACGTGACGGCGTGCCGATCGCGGGCCGGACCCCGGCGCCAGCAGGCGACCGGATCACCTGGGTGGGCAAGCCGGTGCTGACCTCCGACGGTGCACGGATCGCCTTCACCGCCACCGGGCCGGGCAGCGCCCACCTCTTCCTGTGGACCGGCGCCGTGGGTCAGATCCCCGTCTACCTGACGAGCTGCCCGAAGGCCGCCGACCCGCCGCCGGACTGGGGGCTCACCCCCTGCTCGGTCACCGACGGAGGCATCCCCCCGTGGTCGCCCGACATGAGCGGGCGAGTGCTCGGCGACGCGATCGTGACGGTGCACGGCGGTCGCCAGCACATCACGATCCCTCTGGGCAGCGCGGCACGGAGCAAGCTGGCTCACGGCGGCCGGGCGCTGATGTCCTTCGAGACGGCTGCGGGTGCGGTGCAGGCCTTCGACGTCGCTGCCCGACGCTGACAGCACTCAGGCCGCTCCGGCGACACCTGCGCCTCGTCCGACGTATCTGGGCGGAGCCGACCCACTCCTGAACCACTGAACCGGCGGCACCGGGCAACCTGCTCGGTGCCGTTCGGTCGTGCCCGGCGGGGGGAGGCCGTCCTGGAAGAGCCAGCGGCCTCGTCTGCTCCAGGAAGCTCGCGGTTACCAACGTCCGGCGGTGGCCGGACGTCTCAAGTACGGAAGCAGGAGATACCGCTTCCAGCCTCTCGGGGAGGTCATTCGATGACACACACCATCCGCAGCCGATCTGCCGCAGCAGCACTCACCGCCGCAGCCGGTCTCGCGCTCGCCGTCACAGCCGGAGCACCGGCGCAGGCGGCACTTGTCGCGCAGTCGCCGACCGGATCCAGCATCCACGCGAGTCAGGTGACCGCCGTCAGCGCCACCACGTATGCCGACCGGCTGGTCCGGGCGTGGGGCCGTGGCGATTACTCGGCCACGCGCTACTACGCCACCGCCGCCGTGACCGACAAGCTGTTCGACCAGGCCGATCCGGGCGGTATCCACTGGCGGCGGACCCGCGTGGAAGGAACGGCGGGCACCATCTACGCCACCTACCGCGACGAGGCTCGCGGCGGCACCCTCACGGTGGGCGTGAGCGACATCGCGCTGCATGACGGCAACCCGGCCCACTCCGTCTACACCGCGCTGTTCGAGGACGAGCCGGCCTCCCTGGGCGCGGTGGCGTGGGCCGACCACCTGGTGCGCGCCTGGGGTCGTGGCGACCACTGGACAGCGTCCTACTACGCCACACCCGACGTCCTCTCCCAGTTGTTCGGTTATGCGAATCCCGGTGGCTCGCACTGGGACCGGGTCAGCGCCCAGGGTGCGGCAGGCACCATCTTCGTGACCTACCGCAACACGGCCACCGGCGCGCACCTGACACTCGGCGTCAGCGACGTGGTCCTGGGTGAGGGCGGTGCCCACGCGGCATACACCCTGCGCTTCTGACCCACCTAAGTGGGAATCTTCGTGAGGTTCCGGCCCCAGGCGGGCACCAAACCTCACGAAGATTCCTTACGGGCCGTCGCCCGGCCCCGCGCGCCGCCCCGGTGGCTACTTGAGGTGCTTCATGGTGATGCGGGACAGCGGCCGGACCAGCAGGATCATGACCAGCGAGAGGCCCACGGCCACGAGCGCGTCGGCCGCGTGCTCGAGTCCGAGCGTCATCGGGGACGCGGTCGGCAGCAGGGGCAGGGTGACGGTCAGGGCCAGCAACGTGACCAGGAACGCACCGGGGACCTCGCGATCGGCCACCAACCGCAGTGCCAGCAGACCCAGGACGCAGACGAGAGCCACCAGCACACCGGTCGGCAAGGTCAGCCGGGACAGCGGCGCGAACACCACGACGCCGACCAGGGCGCCCACCAGGCACCGGACGGCGCGCTGCACGAGCCGTGCCCGGCCTCCGCCGCCGGACAGCACGAGCACGACGAGCAGCACTGGCCAGAACGGGTGCCGGTCGGCGGTCGCGTGAGTGAACGTGCTCGCCAACAGCACCGCGATGTAGACCTCCACGAACCTCCACGACGCCACCCATGCCCGGGGCCGGAGCCCCGCCGGCCGCGAGGTGGCCGGGAACGCTCCGGTGGCGCGGCGCCCGACATACAGCGAGTCCACGAGACCGGCGAGCACCCCGATCAGGCAACCGAGTCCGACGAGCAGCAGCGTCGGGCGAAGGCCGAGGTGGTGCATGCCGAGCAACGAGCCCACGTCAACCATGAGCGCCAGGGGCCAGGGGCCGGGGGCCCCGAGCGGCAGCGCCGCGTCGACGACGGTGGCCAGCACCGCGACGATGAGGTTCCAGAGGATGAGCGTGAGGAAGACATCGGCGACCTGGTAACCGGTGGCGATGGCGAGCAGGAGCAGGAGCGCGGCCGTGACCAGGGTGGCCGCCCGGCGCGCGGCGGGCAAGCCGGCGCCGAAGAGCGCGATGCTCGCGCCGAGCCCGACCACCAGGCCATCGGCGAGGCGACCGGCTGCCGCGAAACCGATCAACGCGAGCAAGGCCGGGGAGAGCAGTCGTGCACGATCCGCCCAGCTCACGGACGCACCTCGAGCCCGGGTGGGTTTGCGCGTCCTGCTGCTCATACCTGACCGTTCATCGGACCACTTCCCGCCCGCGGCCCTGGTGTGCCGCGTCCACCGGGGCCGACGATACCGCTGTCAGGCCAGGCCCATGGCCCCCCGCAACAGGTCGTGGTCGAGGGCGTGTGCGGTCACTCCTTCGCGCCCGACGGTGGTCGTCGCGGCAACCAGCGCGTTGACGATCGCCTCCTCGGTCGCCTCGACGGTCAGGTCGAACAGCGGCGTCATCAACTGTGGGGCGACCATGCTCACGCGGACCGGTGGTGGTGCGCTGCGCGGGTCCCCCCCGGCGACGTAGGAGGGCAGCCCCCGGTTGCCGGTCGAGAAGGTGAGCACCAGGTCACCGCTGTACTGCTCCCCGACACCACCCATCCGGCCGACGCCGAGCGCCGCGCGCTGGGCGAGTCGGCTGCACTGGTGCGGCAGCAGCGGGGCGTCGGTCGCGACGAGGACGATGATCGACCCGCTCCCGGGTGCGTGACCCCGGGGTGCCTCCGGAAGCGGCACGGCCTCCGGACCGATCCGCTCCCCCACGGGAACACCGTTGATCCGCAGCCGTTCTCGCCGTCCATAGTTTGCCTGGACGAGGACGCCGACCGTGTATGCCGTGCCACTCACCTCGAGCACGCGCGAGGAGGTGCCGATCCCTCCCTTGAAGCCGTGGCAGATCATGCCGGTGCCGCCGCCGACGCAGCCCTCCGCGACCGGCCCGCCCCGGGCGGCGCGCAACGCCTCATCGACGTGCTCCGCCCTGACGTGGTGCCCGTTGATGTCGTTCAGCAGACCGTCATACGTCTCGCCGACCACGGGCAGGCACCAGTAGAGACCTTCGCCCCGCTCGCGCACCTGCGCCTCGACGAGCGCGTCGCGCACCACGCCGACGCTGTGCGTGTTGGTGAGCCCGATCGGCGAGGTGAGCTCGCCGGACTCGCGCACCCACTCCAGACCGGTCATCTCACCGCTGCCGTTGAGGCGGTGCGTGCCGGCGAAGACGGGTTCGGTCCAGATGCATCCGTGGGGCAGCACCACGGTCACCCCGGTGCGCACGACCGGCGCGCGATCTGCGGCATCGTGATCCCCTCCGACCAGCGTGACGTGGCCGACCTGGACGCCGGCCACGTCGGTAATCGCGTTGAGCGGTCCCGTCGGGTGGTCTCCGATGACCACGCCCAGCTCTCTTGCTCGCATGGCTGCTGACTCCTTCGATGTCGGCCTTCTGGTCGGGCACAGTGTCCCGGACCGGCACCACCCGGAGCGGCCGGGTAGGTTGCGACCAGGGTCCCTTCTCACGTTCGCAGCCCTTGGAGCGTCTACCGGGTGATGGACACCAAGCAACCGTTCGAGCAGGTGGTCGCGCGACACGGCGCGACCGTGCTGCGCGTCTGCCGAGCCGTGCTCGGCCCCCACACCGACGCCGAGGACGCCTGGTCCGAGACGTTCCTCGCGGCGCTGCGGGCCTGGCCGGATCTGCCGGCCGACGCCAACGTGGAGGCCTGGCTGGTGACGATCGCGCACCGCAAGGCGATAGACGTGACCCGCCGCCGGGAGCGTCACGCCGTCCCGGTCGAGCGCCTGCCCGAGGAGCAGTCGACGCTCGGCCTGCCCGACGAGTCGGCAACCGGGATCTGGGCGGCGGTGGGTCAGCTCCCGGTCAAGCAGCGGCAGGCAGTCGCCTACCACTATCTCGGAGGCCTCCCCTACCGCGAGGTCGCCGCGATCCTCGGCGGCAGCACCGACGCGGCCAGGCGCGCCGCCGCCGACGGCATCCGAAGCCTGCGCGCCCGGTGGGACCGGGCAGCCACGGTGAACACCGGCTCACGTCTCGACCGATCGGTGCGTCTACGGGGCACACCAGGAAGGAACCCGTCATGAACACTCTCGACAGCCACGACGCCACACCGGAGCTCGTGCAAGCACTGCACGACGCCACCGACACCAGCGACCCCGCCCGGATGACCGAGCTGCACCGCCGACTCGAGGCCGAGGCGAGCCGCGACGGCCTGCTCGACGTCGCCTACACCACGATCGACACCCCGGTGGGTCCGCTGCTGCTGGCCGCCACGGACAAGGGGCTGGTGCGCGTCGCCTATGCCCGTGAGGACCACGACCTCGTGCTCCAGGCGCTCTCGGAGAGGGTGAGCCCCCGAGTGCTGCGTGCTCCGAAGCGGCTCGACCCGGCGGCGCGAGAGGTCGACGAGTACTTCGCCGGCCGACGCACGGCATTCGACCTGCCGCTGGACCACGCCTTGTCGAGCGGCTTCCGGCTGACCGTGCAGCAGCACCTGTCGGAGATCGCTTACGGGCACACCGCCTCCTACGGCGAGGTGGCGCGGCTGGTGGGCAATCCCAAGGCAGTTCGCGCCGTGGGAAGCGCCTGCGCCACCAACCCGCTGCCGGTCGTCGTCCCCTGCCACCGGGTGCTGCGCTCCGACGGGTCGCTGGGCGGCTACATAGGGGGTCCGGACGCCAAGACCACGCTGCTGGGTCTGGAGCGCGCGGCATGACGGCCACGACGGAGGGTGACGGCGGGCACGACGTCTGGAGGGAACGCGTCGGCTCCGGCGACTGGGCAGCGATCACCGACGAGCTCGACGAGTACGGCGGGGCGCTGCTGCCGCAGCTGCTCTCGCCGCAGGAGACCCGCCAGATCCGCGAGCTCTACCCGCGCGACGAGCTCTTCCGCAGCACCATCGACCTGGCACGCTACCGGTTCGGGCGGGGCGAGTACCGCTACTTCAGCACGCCCTACCCGGAGCCGATCGAACGGCTGAAGCAGGCGCTCTACCCCCGCCTGCTGCCGATCGCCCGCGACTGGTGGGCCAAGCTCGGTCGGGAGACACCGTGGCCGGACACCCTCGACGAGTGGCTCGACCTCTGCCACCGGGCCGGCCAGACCAGGTCGACGGCAATCCTGTTGAAGTACGGCGAGAAGGACTGGAACGCCTTGCACCGCGACCTCTACGGCGAGCTGGTGTTTCCGCTGCAGGTCGTCATCAACCTGGGTGAGCCCGGGGTCGACCACACCGGCGGCGAGTTCCTGCTGGTCGAACAGCGGCCGCGCGCCCAATCACGAGGCACCGCCACCCTGCTCCCTCACGGCCACGGCTTCGCCTTCACCACGAGGGACCGCCCCGTGGAGTCCAAGCGGGGCTGGTCTGCCGCCCCCGTGCGACACGGGGTGTCCGCCATCAGGTCCGGCGAACGGCATACGCTCGGTCTCGTCTTTCATGACGCCGCGTGAACAACGGTCCAGGAGATCAGGGCACCATGCAGCCACTCTTCGGTGACGACCTCGTCCCTCGGCCGAGGCGAGAACTGACACCCGGCGCCACCTGGGTGCCGGGCTGGCTCTCCCTCGAGCAGCAGCGCTGGCTTGTCGCCCGATACCACGAATGGGCAGCCGGACCGGTGCCGGCCCGGGGCGCAAAGGTGCGCGGTCACGAGATGAGCGTCAAGACGGTCTGCCTCGGATGGCACTGGCGGCCCTACGAGTACACCCGCGAGGCAGTGGACGTGAACGGCCACCGGGTGCTCGACTTCCCCGACTGGATGGTGCGGCTCGCGCGCCGGGCGCTGGTGGAGGTGAGCGGCGACGCGCACGCCGCTGACGGCTACACCCCGGACACGGCGCTGGTGAACTTCTACGACCTCGGGGCCCGAATGGGTCTGCACCAGGACAAGGACGAACGCGCGCGGGAGCCGGTGGTGTCACTCTCGATCGGTGACACCTGCCAGTTCCGCTTCGGCAACACCGAGAACCGCGGGAAGCCCTATCAGGACATCGATCTCGCGTCCGGGGACCTCTTCGTCTTCGGCGGTGCGTCTCGACTCGCCTACCACGGGGTGCAACGAACCTACCCGGGGACAGCCCCCGAGGGCTGCGGACTCGACACCGGGCGGATCAACATCACGATGCGCGTGACCGGCCTCTAGCCGGGGCCGGCGGCGCGCTTCATGCGCCCATGTCCACGGCATTGACCTTGACCGGCCGGAGCGTCACGACCACCCGCGTCTGGCCGGGGCCGTCCATCTCACGCAGGTCGGAGTGGTACTTCGCACCCACCCGATCGGCGAAGGTGTAGTCCGGGTCGGGGCTGAGCTCGGCGTCAGCGCGCATCTCGAGGTAGCGGTAGGGGTTGGCCACGTCCAGGACGAAGAAGGTGCAGGAGGGCTGGCGCTCCAGGTTCTTCGTCTTCTGCCGGGCCGTGTTGAGCGAGAGCCGCACCGTCTCGTCCTCGGCGAGAAACCACAGCGCGGACAACTGCGGTCGCCCGTCCGGCCCCACGGTCGCCAGGGTCGCCACCTCGGCGTCCAGCAGGTAGCGATGTGAATCGGGGATCGAGGTCATGTGCACTCCTTGGGGGCTCGAACGGCGCGTCCGACGGCGCCGGTCACCACTGCATTGTCCTCCACCGCCGGAGGTGCCGCTCACGCGTTCGAGCTCGCGGCACCGGAGCGCCCGTGCAGCACGCCGGCCAGGACGAGCACGAGGACACCGGCGAAGGGGACGACGAGGAGTCCCACCCGGAGCGAGGTGGCGTCGGCGACGAGACCGACGAGAGGCGGCGACAACAGGAAGCCGAGCCGCATGAGCCACGAGACGAGGGTCAGCCCGGTGCCGGGTCGCAACCCGGGCAGTTCATCAGCCTCGTGCATGGCGGCCGGCACCAGCGTGGCCACGCCGAGACCGGCCGCGGCGAAGCCGGCAATCGTGCCGGCGACCGTCGGCCACGCCAGCGCCAGGCCCATCCCCGCCGCCACGAGGGCCCCTCCCGTGCGGGCGACGGCGCGCTGGCCGAAGCGGTCCACGAGCCGGTCTCCCAGGACCCGTCCGACGAACTGCGCGGCCACCAGCGCGATGTACCCGGTCGCGGCGAGCGCGGCGGGCGCCTGCAGCGAGCCGTGGAGGTAGACCGCGGCCCAGGAGCTGCCGGCGTCCTCCACCAGGGTGCCGCCGATGGCGATCAGGACGAGAGCGGTCACGATGACGGCGATCCGGGGGCTCACCTTCGGGCGCAACCGGCTTCGGCTCCCACCGCCCTCGGCGGAGGGCTCCGCCGAGGAATCGGCGTCGTGGCGCGGCAGGCAGAACCGCAGCGCCACCAGCGCCACCCCCGAGAAGAGGGCTGCGGACACACCGAGGTGGACACCGATCGGGACGCCCAACGCGATCGCCCCAGCGGCCATCGCGCCGCCGAGGACCGCGCCGCCGGACCACACCGCGTGGAAGGAGTTGATGATCGAACGACCGTAGCGACGCTGGACCCGCAGGCCGTGCGCGTTCTGGGCAACGTCGGTGCAGGCGTCCGTGGCGCCACCGAGGAACAGCGCGACACCGAGCCACCAGACCGAGGGTGAGAGCCCCGCGACCAGGACGGCCAGACCGGTGAGGATGGTGCCGGTGACGGCAACCTGCGCCGAGCCGATTCGCCGGATCACCACTCCGGCGGCCAGCCCCGCCACGATCGCACCCGCCGGAAAGGCCGCCACGGCCAGGCCGTAGGTCGCGTTGTCCAGCCCCAGTGCCGCCTTGATCTGCGGATAGCGCGGCAGGAGGTTGGCGAACAGCGCGCCGTTGGTCAGAAACAGGGCCGCGACCGCGACCCGCGCCCGCCGGTCACCGGGGTCGGCGGCCGCCCGGGAACGTGCCTCCACCGCCATGCCTCACCTTCCTGTCATCGCCCGGCTTCCTTGCGGGGGCTGCCCGGGGGCTGCGGGTCGGTTCGGTGACCACACGTCATACCAACGCCAACAGGACCACCGCCCGATCGGGAGGTGGCCCTGACTGGTGGAGCTGAGGGGACTCGAACCCCTGACCCCCTGCATGCCATGCAGGTGCGCTACCAGCTGCGCCACAGCCCCGCGCGAATTGCTCACGTGGACGCCCCCGATGGGGACCGACAGAGTGTATCTGCAAACACCACCTCGACAGCAAATCGGGAGGTCCCCGCGGGCGAATCCCCCGATCCCGTCGACAGACAGGCACTGGCCATGGGACGTGCTGCCCCGAGGGCGAGCCGCGGCCCGCGACGTCCTAGGCTGGGCAGCCCGCGAGCAAGGAGGTCGACCGTATGCCGCAGGCACGCGCGACGGGTCCCGAGCCCCAGGCCGTGGCCGGTCCCCTGACCGCCTCGGCGATCTTCCTCGTCCTCACGATCAACCCCGGTGACGCAGCTCGGGACACCGCACGATCGGTGGTTGCCGACATCGGCTCGCTCGTGCGCGCCGTCGGGTTCCGCAGCCTGCACGGCAACCTCACCTGCGCGGTGGGGATCGGCTCGCAGGCCTGGGACCGCTTCGGGGCACGCAGCCGGCCGGCACAGCTGCACGAGTTCATCCCGCTCCGGGGCGACCAGCACGAGGCGCCCTCGACCCCCGGCGACCTGCTGTTCCACATCCGGGCCGAGCGGCTGGACCTGTGCTTCGAGCTCGAACGGCTGCTCCTCGACCAGCTCGGTGACGCGGTGGCCGTCGTGGACGAGACGCACAGCTTCCGCTACTTCGACACCCGAGACCTCCTCGGCTTCGTCGACGGCACCGAGAACCCGACCGGCCAGGAGCTCGTCGACGCGGTCTTCATCGGCGACGAGGACCCCGAGTTCGCGGGCGGCAGCTACGCCATCGTGCAGAAGTACACCCACGACCTCGACGGCTGGCAGCAACTGAGCACCGAGCGGCAGGAGCTGATCATCGGTCGCACCAAGATCGACGACGTCGAGCTCCCCGACGAAGTCCAGCCGCCCGACTCGCACGTCGCGCTCAACACCATCGAGGACGAGGACGGCAACGACCGCGACATCCTGCGCGGCAACATGCCCTTCGGCACACCGGGCTCGGGTGAGGTCGGCCTCTACTACATCGGCTACGCGCGGGACGTGTGGGTGACCGAGCAGATGCTCCGCAACATGTTCATCGGCAACCCGCCCGGGCTCTACGACAAGGTCCTCGACTTCTCCACCGCCGTCACCGGCACCAACTTCTTCGTCCCCTCCCTCGAGCTGCTCGAGTCACTGGCAGACCTCGGCGACGGCGGGGAGGACTCGGCGCCCGAACCCGGCACCATCGCCGAACAGCTCGCCGACACGGACCCGACCCGGCGGGCACCCGGCGACACCGCACCACCCCCGGCCAAGCGCGACGGATCGCTCGGCATCGGCAGTCTCCAAGGAGGGCACCACCCATGAACAACCTGCACCGCGAGCTGGCACCGATCTCCGACACTGCGTGGGACGAGATCGAGGAGGAGGCGGCGCGCACCTTCAAACGCAACCTGGCCGGACGCCGGGTCGTGGACGTCCACGGGCCCGAGGGGATCGGGCTCGCGTCGGTCTCGACCGGCCACCGCCGCCCCGCCGTGACGACTCCGGACGGTGTCCAGGCCCGGCAGCGCGAGGTGTCACCGGTGGTGGAGCTCAAGATCCCGTTCGTCCTCAGGCGTGAGGACGTGGACGACGTGGAGCGCGGGTCGCTCGACTCCGACTGGCAGCCGGTGAAGGACGCGGCCCAGCAACTCGCCTTCGCCGAGGACCGTTCCATCTTCAGCGGATTCGCCGGCGGCGGGATCCGAGGCATCGCCGAGACGACCAGCAACCCGCGGATGGCGCTGCCCGAGGACGCGCGCGAGTTCCCCGACGTCGTGGCCCAGGCGATGTCCGGCCTGCGGCTCGCCGGGGTCGAGGGCCCCTACGTCCTCGTCGTGAGCGCCGACGCCTACACCAGGCTCAACGAGACCCGCGACCACGGCTACCCGGTCTACGACCAGGTCGCCCGGCAGCTCGAGAGCCGCATCGTCTGGGCTCCGGCGATCGAGGGGGCGGTGCTGCTGTCCACCCGCGGTGGCGACTACGACCTGCACCTCGGCCAGGACACGTCGATCGGCTACCTGCACCACGACGACGACGAGATCACGCTCTACCTGATCGAGTCGTTCACGTTCCGACCGCTCACCGACGAGGCCTCAGTCGTCTTCACCGCCTGACCCCCGCCTTGTTGCTGGGCGATGGCGTCATCGATGACGCGGTCACCCAGCAACGAGCGGGTGGGCGGGTCAGGCGCCGACGTTCCAGGCGGTGATCCGCCAGCCGAGGCGGCCCTCGCTCAACTCGGCCCAGTGGCAGTTGTGCAGGCCGCCAATCGCGGTCCAGGCCGTGTGCTGGTCGATGCCGGCCAGGGACGCTGCGAGCGCCCTCCCCGTGACCCCGTGGGTCGCCACGACGGCGCACTCCCCCGGCGTCAGCCGCTCCACCAGCTCGTCCAGGGACGCCCGCCCGCGCTCGACCACCTGGGCCACGGTCTCACCGTCGACGCCGCGCGGCAGGTCCTGCCCCTGCGCCAGGGCGGCCTGCAGCTCCGGGTACCGCTCCGCGACGTCCCCCGCCGTCATTCCCTGCCACTGGCCGACGTGGATCTCACGCAACCGCTCGTCATACGTGACCTCGAGGCCGGCCACGGAGGCGATGCTCCGTGCGGTCTCGGCCGCGCGCTCGAGATCGCTGCTCAGGATGACAGAGGGCTCGTATGCCGTGAGCGCGGCCGCCGCAGCAGCCGCCTGGGCCCGACCGGTCGCCGAGAGCGGCGTGTCGAGCTGCCCCTGCCAGATGCCCTGCGCGTTGTGGGTGGTCTCCCCGTGGCGGACGACGACGATCCGTCGCACCTGCGCCCTGCCGCGCCCCCCGGCCACCTCAGGCCTCGGCGGAGACGTCGATCGCCGGGCAGTCCTTCCAGAGCCGCTCGAGCGCGTAGAACTCCCGCTCGTCGTCGTGCTGGACGTGCACCACGATGTCACCGAAGTCGAGCAGCACCCAGCGTCCGTCGCGCTCGCCCTCACGGCGGATCGGCTTGACCTTCATGGCGTGCAGGCTCTCCTCCACCGCGTCGACCACCGCCTTGATCTGACGATCGTTGGCAGCGGACGCGATGACGAACACGTCGGTGAGGGCCAGCTGGTCGCTGACGTCGATCGCGACCACGCGGGTCGCGAGCTTGTCCGCGGCCGCTGCGGCCGCGGCACGGGCGAGCTCGATGGCGCGTGGTGTGGCGGTCACTCAGTTCTCCTTCGGTGAGCCAGAGGAGGACTGGCGCGGCCGGTACAGTTGATATTTGGCGATGTACTGCACGACGCCGTCCGGCACGAGGTACCAGACCGGCTCCCCGTCGCCCACCCGCGCGCGGCAGTCCGTGGAGCTGATCGCCATGGCGGGCACCTCCTGCAGGGTCACGCCGTTGGTCGGGAGCCCCGTGCTGGACAGCTCGTGTCCCGGACGGGTGACGCCGATGAAATGGGCCAGCGCCCAGAGCTGGTCGACGCCCTTCCACGACAGGATCTGCCCGAGGGCGTCGGCGCCGGTGATGAAGAACAGCTCCGCGTCCGGCCGCTCGCGGTGCAGGTCGCTCAGCGTGTCCAGGGTGTAGGTGGGACCCGGGCGGTCGACGTCGACCCTGCTGACGGTGAAGCGGGGGTTGGAGGCGGTCGCGATGACCGTCATCAGGTAGCGGTGCTCGGGCGAGGTGACCGCCTGGTCGTCCTTCTGCCACGGCTTGCCGGTCGGCACGAAGACCACTTCATCGAGGTTGAACCGGGCCTGCACCTCGGACGCGGCCACGAGGTGACCGTGGTGGATGGGGTCGAAGGTGCCGCCCATGACCCCCAGACGTCGCGTCAGTGCTTCTCGCCCTGTCCGTGCTCGCGGCTCGCCTCAGGGCGGTGGTCGGCGGCCGTGTTGCGGAACGACCACAGGAAGGCCAGGAGCACCAGGAAGGCGCCGACCGAGATCAGGCCGAACACGATCGACGGCATGGGCAGCTCGCGTGTGTGCTCTTCCGCGGTGACCAATGAGATCAGGGACGACGTCATGGGCCCCAGAGTACCGGTGCGGAGCCGATCCGGTGGCACCGGCTGGCCGGACGCCTCACCACCGCCGACGGTATGCCGGTCGCCTAGGCTGCAGGGCATGCCGCCGGAGCTGTCAGTCGTCATCCCGATGTACGACGAGCAGGACGTGCTGCCCCTGCTCGTGGCGCGGCTGCGGCCGCTGCTGGACGGCCTGGACACGGCATACGAGGTGGTGGCCGTGGACGACGGCAGCCAGGACGACACGCCCGTCCTGCTGCAGCGGTTCCGGCGGGAGTGGCCGCAGCTGCGGGTGCTGCGCCTGCGAGCCAACGCGGGGCACCAGGCCGCCATCTCCGCGGGGCTCGCCCGCGCGACCGGGACCTACGTGGCGACCATCGACGCCGACCTGCAGGACCCGCCGGAGATCGTGGCCGAGATGCTCGAGGTGGCCCGGCGCGAGCAGGTCGACGTCGTCTACGGCATCAGGTCGGACCGCTCGAGCGACTCGTGGTTCAAGCGGGTGTCTGCCGGCCTCTTCTACCGGATGATCCGCCGCCTCAGCGACAGCGACGCCCCCGCCGACGCGGGCGACTTCCGGCTGATGTCGCGGGCCACCGTGGACGCGATCAACGGCCTGCCCGAGCACCACCGGGTGCTGCGTTTCGTGGTGCCCGCGCTGGATTTCCCGTCCGCCTCGGTGGCCTACCGGCGCGATCAGCGCGCCGCCGGCACCTCGAAGTATCCCTTCGTCCGGATGCTGCACCTGTCGCTGGACAGCCTGACCGGCTTCTCCATCGCGCCGCTGCGGATGGCGACCTGGTTCGGTCTCGGCGGTGGCGTGCTCGCGGTGCTGGTGCTCGTCTACGCGGTCGTCTCGGAGGTGCTGGGCCGCACCGTCGCCGGTTGGACCTCCACCGTGGTCATCGTCGCGGCCGTGGCGGCGGTGCAGCTGCTGTGCCTCGGGATGCTGGGCGAGTACGTCGGGCGGATGTACACGATGATGCAGGGCCGACCGACCTACTTCGTGGCCTACGACTCGGCGGAGGCCACCCCCGGAGTGGCACGGACCGGCGGGCCAGGGAGCGCTGCGGCCGGCGCGGGACCTGGTGGCCCACCGGTGCCGGGCAGCAGGGTCAGCCCGGGCGACGGGCCGTCACGAGCAGGCTGACCCCCGGCAGTCCCTTCACGGGCAGGTAGCGCTCGGCCGTGACGATCGCCCGCAACCCGACGTTGACCAGGGGGTGCAGCTGCTCGAGGTCGCTGCCCGAGCTCGACCGGCGACGCAGCGCGACGACGGGACGCAGCAACACGTTCCAGGAGGACAGCCGCTCGATCTCCAGACCGCCACGCTCCAGCAGGTCCACGAGAGTGGTCCGGGTGTAGCGGCGAAGGTGGTCGACCGCCTCGTCGTGGGCCGACCACAGCCGCGGGTCGCAGGGCACGGCGACCAGGAAGGTGCCGCCGGGCCGCAGCACGCGGTGGACCTCGCGGACGCAGCGGTCGTCGTCGGCGAGGTGCTCCAGCACGTCGAAGGCGACCACGAGGTCGAGGGCCGCGTCCTCGAGCGGGAGCCGGGTCGCGTCGGCCCGCAGGACGGGCAGCCCACGCTCCTTGGCGACCTGGGCGCCGTCGGAACCGTATTCCAACGGGCTGGCCTGCCAGCCCAGGTCGCGCAGCACCCTGGTGTTGCCGCCGCCGGCCGCCCCGATGTCGAGCGCCCGGCCGGGAGCCAGGCCTCGCACCGCCCGACGCAGCAGGTGCCGGCGCTCGCGATACCACCAGTGGGTGTCCTCGAGCGCGGCGAGCTTGCGAACCTCAGTGCCTTCCACGAGGCCCCATCATGCCGCCTTCCGTGGGAATCTTCGTGAGGTCTCGGCCCCTGTCGCGGCACCAAACCTCGCGATGATTCCCCCTCGAGGATAGGGGCGGGGGCGCCGGCGGGTCAGCCGCGGACCTGGCCGTCCCCCTCGACGACCCATTTGGTCGTCGTCAGCTCCGGCAGCCCCATCGGCCCGCGGGCGTGCAGCTTCTGGGTGGAGATGCCGATCTCGGCGCCGAACCCGAACTCGCCCCCGTCGGTGAACCGGGTCGAGGCATTGACCATCACCGCTGCGGCATCGACCTCCGCGACCCACCGCCGGGCCGCCGCGCGGTCCTCCGTCACGATCGCCTCGGTGTGCTGGGAGCCGAAACGCCGCACGTGCTCGAGCGCCTGGTCAAGGTCGTCCACCACGCGTGCGGACATCTCGAGCGCGAGGTACTCCCTGGCGTAGTCGTCGTCGGTGGCCGGCACGCACTCGACTCCGGCCCGGCCGGCCAGCTCGACCACTGTGGGATCGCCGTGCAGCCGCACCCCGGCGGCGTCGAGCTCGGCCAACACCTTGGGAAGGAACTCCTCGGCCACCGAGCGGTGCACCAGCAGGGACTCGGCAGCGTTGCAGACGCTCGGACGATGTGCCTTGGCGTTGACCGCGATGGCGAGGGCCTTGTCGAGGTCGGCGCGGGCGTCGACGTAGACGTGGCAGTTGCCGACACCGGTCTCGATGACCGGCACCGTCGACTCCTCCACGACGGTGCGGATCAGGTCGGCTCCCCCGCGCGGGATGACGACGTCGACGAGGCCGCGGGCGGTCATCAGGGCCCGGGCCGCGTCACGTCCGCCCTCGTCGAGCAGGCAGATCGCGTCCTGCGGCAGACCCTGCTGCGCAAGGCCCCGTCGCAGGGTGTCGACCAGCGCGCGGTTGCTCGCTTCGGCGGCCGAACCTCCCCGCAACACCACGGCGTTGCCGCTCTTGAGCGCGATGCCCGCCGCGTCGACGGTCACGTTGGGGCGAGCCTCGTAGATCATGCCGACCACGCCCATCGGCACGCGCACCTGCCGGATCTGCAGTCCGTTGGCCAGGGTCGATCCCCGCACCACCTCGCCCACGGGATCGGGCAGTCGCGCGAGGTCACGCAACGCGTCGGCGACCGCCGCGACCCGCGTCTCGTCGAGGCGCAGCCGGTCGAGCAACGCGTCGGGCAGGCCGCGCTCACGACCTCGTTCGAGGTCCTGGGCGTTGCCGGCCAGCACCTG